>DASTZX010000256.1:0-51962 GCA_035764045.1 Xanthobacteraceae bacterium
GTCAACGTCATGGCGGCCAATCTGACGGAGCAGGTGCGCGGGATCGTCAAGGTGGTGACGGCGGTCGCGACCGGCGATCTGAAACAAAAGCTCACCGTCCAATCGATGGGCGAGGTCGCGGCGCTGGCCGACACCATCAACAACATGACCAATACCCTCGCCACCTTCGCCGAGCAGGTGACGAGCGTCGCCCGCGAGGTCGGCGTCGAGGGCCGCCTCGGCGGCCAGGCGAACGTGCCCGGCGCCGCCGGCACTTGGAAGGATTTGACCGGCAACGTCAATCTGCTGGCGGCCAACCTGACGACCCAGGTGCGCGCCATCGCCGAAGTGGCGACCGCCGTGACCAAGGGCGATTTGACGCGCTCGATCCAGGTCGATGCCCGCGGCGAGGTGGCGGAGCTCAAAGACAACATCAACACGATGATCGACAATCTCCGACTGACGACGGAGCGCAATACCGAGCAGGATTGGCTGAAGACCAACCTCGCCCGCTTCACCAATATGCTCCAGGGCCAGCGCGATCTGGCGACGGTGGGGCGCCTCCTGCTGACCGAGCTCACGCCTCTCGTCAACGCCCAGCTCGGCGTCATCTACCAGATCGAGGACGTCGCTCCGCCGAGCCTGCGGCTCCTGTCGGCCTATGCGGACGACGATGTCCACGGCTATCCGGAGCGGATCAGGATCGGTCACGGGCTGATCGGCCAGTGCGCCGCCGACAAGCGGCGCATGCTGATCACCGACATGCCGGCGCATGCCGTTCCGATCGGCTCGGCCCTGTTCAAGGTCGTGCCGCAGAACATCATCGTGCTGCCCGTGCTGTTCGAGGGCGAGGTCAAGGCGGTCATCGAGCTCGCTTCGATCAACGAGTTCACCACCTTGCAGGTGGCGTTCCTGGAGCAGCTCACCGCCGGCATCGGCATCGTGCTCAACAGTATCGAGGCGACGATGCAGACGCAGGCGCTGCTCGAGCAGTCGCAGAAGCTCGCCGGCGAGCTTCAGGCCCGCCAGCACCAGCTGCAGACCACCAACGAGCAGCTGGAGCAGAAGGCGCAGCAGCTCGCCGAGCGCAACGTCGAGGTGGAACGCAAGAACCAGGAAATCGAGCAGGCACGCCGCGCGCTCGAGGAGCAGGCCTCCGAGCTTGCGCTCACGTCGAAGTACAAATCGGACTTCCTGGCGAACATGTCGCACGAGCTGCGCACGCCGCTCAACAGCATCCTGATCCTCGGCCAGCAGCTCGCCGACAACCCCGACGGCAATCTCAGCTCGAAGCAGGTCGAGTTCGCCCGCACCATCCACGGCGCCGGCACCGACCTGCTGAACCTGATCAGCGACATTCTCGACCTGTCGAAGATCGAATCCGGCACCGTTACGGTGGAAGCGAGCGAGGTCATCCTGTCGAACCTCATCGAAGCGGTGGGGCGACCGTTCCGCCACGATGCGGACACGCGCAACCTGTCACTGGATATCGAGATCGATCCGCTGCTGGGGCGCAGCATCGTCACCGATTCCAAGCGGCTCCAGCAGGTGCTGGTCAATCTCCTCTCCAACGCCTTCAAGTTCACCGAGCATGGCGGCGTGCGTCTCAACGTCCTGTCCGCGGTCGGCGGCTGGACGCCCAACCACCCGGTGCTGGGCCAGGCGCCGGCCGTGATCGCATTCGAGGTCTCCGACACCGGCATCGGCATTCCGCTCGACAAGCAGCGGATCATCTTCGAGGCCTTCCAGCAGGCCGACGCATCCACCAGCCGCAAGTACGGCGGCACGGGCCTCGGCCTTGCGATCAGCCGCGAGCTGTCCAACCTGCTCGGTGGCGAGATCCAGCTGCGCAGCGCGCCCGGCCGCGGCAGCACCTTCACGCTCTATCTGCCGATCAAGTATGTCGGGCCGTCGACCGCGGGCCGCCCGCCGGGCGAGACCCCGCCGGTCGTCGCCCAGGCGCCGGCAGTCCTGCCGACAATCGCGCCCGATCGCCTGCCCGAGCAGATTCCCGATGACCGGCTCGAGGTCGAGCCGGGCGACAGCATCCTGCTCGTCGTCGAGGACGACCCGCACTATGCTCGTGTGATCATGGATCTGGCGCGCGACAAGGGCTTCAAGGTCCTGGTGGCGATGCGCGGCGCCGAGGCGCTCGAGCTCGCCAAGCAGTTCCAGCCCAATGCGGTCTCGCTCGATGTGTTCCTGCCGGACATGCTGGGCTGGACCGTGCTGAGCCAGCTCAAGCAGAACCCGCTGACCCGGCACATCCCGGTGCAGATCATCACGCTGGACGAGGACCGTCAGCACGCGCTGGCGCGCGGCGCGTTCTCGTTCGTCACCAAGCCGACCACCACCGAGGGTGTCGAAGCGGCGCTCTCGCGGATCAAGGAATATGCCCAGCCGCGCCGCAAGCGGCTCCTGGTGGTCGAGGACAATCCCGCCGAGCAGATGAGCATCACCGAGCTGCTCGGGTCGAGCGACATCGAGATCGTCACGGTGTCGACCGGCAAGGAGGCCCTCACCGCCATGCGCGCCGCGCCCTGCGACTGCGTGGTGCTCGACCTGCGCCTACCCGACATGACGGGCTTCGAGGTGCTGGAGCAGATCCGCAAGGACGCCACGCTCGCCGAGGTGCCGGTGGTGGTGTTCACCGGGCGCGAGCTTTCCGCCGAGGAGGACGCACAGCTCCACACCATGGCGCGCAGCATCGTCGTCAAGGGCGTGGAATCGCCCGAGCGGCTGCTGGACGAGACTGCGCTGTTCCTGCACCGGGTCGTCACCGACCTGCCGGCCGAGAAGCAGCGCATGCTGGAGCGCCTCACCAGCTCGGATGAGGATCTCGTCGGCAAGGTGGCGCTGCTGGTGGACGACGACGCGCGCAATATCTTCGCGCTGTCCAGCGTGCTGGAACGCCGCGGGATGCGGGTCCGCACCGCAACCACGGGCCGCGAGGCGATCGATCTGATCGAATCGACGCCCGACATCGCGATCGTGCTGATGGACATCATGATGCCCGAGATGGACGGCTATCAGACCATCCAGGTCATCCGCGACAAGCCGGTGCTGCGCCGTCTGCCGATCATTGCGCTCACCGCCAAGGCGATGAAGGGCGACCGCGAGAAATGCCTGGAGGCTGGCGCCTCGGACTATCTTGCCAAGCCGGTCAATACCGAGCAGCTTCTGTCCGCATTGCGGATGTGGCTGCACCGCTGAGCGATGGGCGATACGCATGGAGCCGAATGATCGGGTCAACATCCTGCTGGTCGACGACCAGCCGGCCAAGTTGATGAGCTATGAGGTCATTTTGCATGACCTCGGCGAGAACCTGTTGCAGGCGACCTCGGGCCGCGAGGCGCTCGAGCATCTGCTCCGATCGGAGGTCGCCGTCGTCCTGGTCGATGTCTGCATGCCCGACCTCGACGGGTTCCAGCTCGCCGCGATGATCCGCGATCATCCCCGCTTCCAGAAGACGGCAATCATCTTCATATCCGCCATCCATCTGAGCGAGATGGATCGGCTGCGCGGATACGAGATGGGCGCGGTCGACTACGTGCCGGTCCCGGTCATTCCGGAAGTGCTGCGCGCGAAGGTCAAGGTGTTCGCGGAGCTCTACCGCAAGACCCGGCAGCTCGAGCGGCTCAACGCCGAGCTCGAGCAAAGGGTCGCGCTGCGCACGGCCGAGCTCGAATCGTCCACCGCCCGGCTGAGCGACAGCGAGCAGCGCCGCAGCCTCGCGCTGGTCGCGGGCAACATGGGATCGTGGGACTGGGACCGGGAGAACGGCGACTGCTTCTGGGACGAAGGCCAGTGCCGGATCTTCGGCGTCGACCCGGAGATCTTCGTGGTGACAGCCGAGAGCGTGAAGGCGCTCGTCCATCCCGATGATTGGTCGCGCCTGCAGCACGCGCTGGAGCAGCTCTTCTTCGAGAAGAAATCGCATCAGACCGAATTCCGCGTGCGGCGGCCCGACGGAGAGATCCGCTGGTGCCTCGGCACGGCGGCGCCGACGATGGACGCGACCGACCGCATCATCCGGCTGAGCGGGGTCACGGTCGACATTACCGAACGCAAGGAATCGGAGGTGCGCCAGGCCCTGCTCGCGCGCGAGGTCGACCACCGGGCGAAGAATGCGCTGGCGATCGTGCAGTCGATCGTGCGGCTGACGCGCGCCGAGAGCATTGCCGCTTACATGACGGCGGTCGAGGGACGCATCCAGGCGCTCTCGCGCGCGCATACGGTGCTCTCGCACTCGCGTTGGCAGGGGGCGGACCTCGCCGGACTGGTCGAGGAGGAGCTCGCCCCCTATCGCGGCGAGACCAACGAGCGCATCGCGACCAGCGGGCCGGTCGTGTCGCTGCAGCCGGCCGCCGCTCAGACCCTGACGCTGGCATTGCACGAGCTCGCCACGAATGCCGCGAAGTACGGCGCGCTCTCCGCGATCTCGGGCCAGGTCCGGGTGCGGTGGGATCTCACCCCCACCGCTCTCGTCCTACACTGGGAGGAGTCGGGCGGTCCGCGCACGCGCAAGCCAGCCAAGCTCGGGTTCGGCACGCGCATCATCGCCGCGAGTGTCGAAGGCCAGCTTGGCGGCAAGGCCGCGTTCAACTGGGACGACGGCGGTCTGCATTGCATCCTCAACATCCCGCGCGGCGAGAAGATCGAGCAGCCGAGCTCGGGTGCCCCCGCCGCAGCCGCCGAGGAGAAGAACCACGCCACGGTGGCGGCCAAATTCGTCGTGAATGGCAGCCGCATCATGGTGGTCGAGGATGAGGCCCTGGTCGCGATGGTGGAGAGCGACGCGCTCACCGAGCTCGGCTACGAGGTCGCTGGTCCGTTCAGCCGGCCCGCCGAAGCGCTTGCAGCTGTGAAGGCCGGCGGCCTCGCCGCGGCCATCCTCGACATCAATCTCGGCGGCACCCCGGTCTATCCGGTCGCCGAGGAGCTGGCGGCGCGCGGCATTCCCTTCATCTTCGTGACCGGCTACGGGACCGAGAGCATCGACCGGCGTTTCGCCAACGTTCCGGTCCTGCAGAAGCCCATCGACCGCGAAGCCTTGCAGCGGATCTTCGTCAGCGGCGTCGCCGGGCCCGCCGCGCATCCGAGTGGAATCGAAGGAACCGCGCGCGCGGCGACCGGCTGACGCCCCTCAATTCATCACCGGTCATCGTGCGTTGACCGGCCGCGTCGAGCGGCCAGATTCATATTGTTCGGCGCGCAGGCGACCCGTACGCCGGAGCTATATAACTTACTGAAATATCATGTCTTTCCGCCCCGGAACTTCGGTCGTGCGGTGACGTTCCTGTCATGCAGTCCGGCTACCGGCCCGACCGCCCGCGACATCCTGCGGACGGCGCGACATCGGCGTTCAGCCCAGTGCGAGAGTGTTTGGGGCGCTTCGGCGGAAGCGGCGTACGCGAGCGTGCCCAAAACTTCAAACGACTCCCGACAGCTCACGTCGGAGGCCACCATGCGGACAAGCCCGCCGCCTTCCTAGGCGATCGCCCCCGAGACGACGTCGCCCCTCCCCGCCTCGCATTTTCGAACCACGGGCACCCTGCCCGAGTTTCCTCATTGCGAATGCCCCTCGGCGCCACAGGCCCGTGCGCTCGACGGCCCAGGTTGACTATCATGGAGGTCTCCGTGAGCGAACAGCGCATCGATTCCCGGACCGCATCGGCCGATGGCGGGGTGCCGGCTCACGACGGGTGCGGCCACGACAGCGCCGACCTCTTGAACGATCCTGAATTCATCTGGAGCGTGCTCGCCCACAGCACCGAGGCGATCATGGTGCTGGACCTCGACGGGTGCATTCGGTTCATCAGCCCCGGCGCGGTGCGCGCTCTCGAGATCGCCGACGGCGATGCGCTGATCGGAACGCCGTGGCTCGGATTCTGGAATGATGACGGAACTGCGCAAGCGCTGGCTTGCATGGAGGCGGCGAAGGCCGGCAGGACTGCGAGCTTCGAAGCGAGCGGGCGCACGGCCGAGGGCCGGCGGAGCCGTTGGCACGTCACGGTGGCGCCGATCCGGGGTAGCGGTGGCGAGCCCTGCCGCTTGCTCACCATCGCGCGCGACGGAAACGACCGTCGGAGCGCGGAGCGCGCGCACATGGCCGGCCCGCGGGAGCTGCACCATCGGGTCAAGAACACGCTCGCCATGGCGATGGCGATCACCTCGCAAAGCCTTGCCCGCGCAGCAACGGTCGCGGAGGGCCGGCAGGTGGTGGAGGAACGGCTGATGGCGCTGGCCGGTTTTCACGACGTGCTGCACGACGGCGGGATAGACGGCGCGAGCCTGCGCGAGGTCGTCGAGCGCGCAGTTGCGCCGTATGATTCCTCGCCGTCGCCCTATGCGATCGTGGGCGATGACATCGCGCTTTCGCCCCGGGCAGCGCTCGCGGCCGGCATGGCGTTGCACGAGCTTTGCACCAACGCGGTCAAGCACGGCGTGCTGTCCGCCAAGGGCGGAGCGGTCGAGATCTCGTGGCGCACCGACGAGGCCACGCGACGCCTTCACTTCACTTGGCGCGAACGCGGCCGTCCCGGCGTGCGGGAACCGCTGCGTCCCGGCTTCGGCATGCGCATCATCCAGGCGAGCTTCCGCGACCAGCTCGGCGGGAGCGTGACCATCTCGCTCGAGCCGGAGGGGCTGGTCTGCGCGCTCGAGGCGCCGCTCTCCGGCCTGCAGGAGACCGCGCGGAAACAGGCGGCAGATTGACTTGGCCCGGCCGGGACTCAGCCGGGGATGAACTTGTACCCGTTGTCCCAGTGACGCACCCGCGCGATCGAGGTCGCCGACGGGAAGTGCGTGATGCACATGAGGGTCGGAGCGTCGCAAAAGCGGTCGAAGATCCGCCGCCGCGTTTCACCCGCCTGCTTCGAGTCGTGATCCGCGCGCATGCCGAGGTCTGGGTAGCGCCCCTGGATCGGGGAATGGATCATGTCGCCGGCGATCAGCGCGTCCTCGCCGGGGCGGCCGACCAGCACTGAGTAATGGTCGATCGTGTGGCCGGGCGTGGGAATGCATTGCACCGAATCGTTCAGCGCAAAATCGCTCTTGACCACCTGCGCGCGCTTCGCCGCCACGATCGGCAGCACCGAGTCGGTGATCCAGGGTACACCCGCCGGGTCTTCCTTCTCTTTCTGCGTCCAATGCGCAAGCTCGCGGTCGGCCATGACGTATTTCGCGTTCGGAAAGGTCGGCACCCAGCGCCCGTTCTCGAGCCGCGTGTTCCAGCCCACATGATCGACATGCAGGTGCGTGCACATGACATAGTCGATGTCGCCGAAGCCGAGACCGGCGGCCGCGAGTCCCTTTTCGAAGCGGTCATCGTTCATCATGTTCCAGAACGGCCGCGCCGGGCGGGGCTTGTGATTGCCGACGCAGGAATCGATCAGGATGTTGTGATGCGGCGTCTTCACCACGAAGCTCTGCACGCACAGCACCATCCGGCCGGCGGCCGGATCGACGAAGGTCGGCTGCAGCCAGGACCGATTCTCGTCCACCATCTCCCTGGTCAGCTTGGGGAAGAATTCGAACACGTCGAAGAACGGCCCCTGCTGCTCGACGACCGGATGAATGGTGATGTCGCGAAGCGTGATCGCTGAGCTCATCGTAGGCGCCTTCCGCGGATTTGGATCAAAGCATCGCCGATGTTAGCGACGCGGCCGCCCCTCGCCTAGGCCGTGGCCTCGACGCCTCTCGACAAATCGGCCGGTTCCTGGCACATCGCCGGCACGATCCGCGATCGCCGGGCGCAAGCGCGGCCGCCCGCACCTTGCAGACGCAAAGGCAAAGTTACCCATGAGCACCCTCGTTCAAGAGCAGTTCGGCCGCAATGCGGAAGGCTATCTCACCAGCAAGCCGCATGCGCAGGGCAAGAGCCTGGACCGGCTGATCGCCCTCACCCGGCCGCAGCGCGATTGGCGCGTGCTCGATGTGGCGACCGGCGGCGGCCACGTCGCCTATGCGTTCGCGCCGCACGTCGCGCGGGTTTGGGCGACGGACATCACCGACGAGATGATCGCGCTGGTGCGCAGCGAAGCGAGCAAGCGCGGCCTTGCCAACCTGCGCACCGGCTTCGCCAAGGCGGAAGCCCTCTCGTTCGACGACGCGAGCTTCGATCTCGTCACCTGCCGAATCGCGCCCCACCACTTCGAGAGCATCCCGGCCTTCGTCCGCGAGGTGCATCGGGTGCTCAAGCCCGGCGCGCTGTTCGGCCTGGTCGACAACGTGGTGGTTCCCGGAAGCGTCGGCGAGTTCGTGAACGCTTTCGAACGATTCCGCGATCCCAGCCACCTGCGCGCCTGGACGATGCAGGAATGGCGCGACGCGCTCACGACTGCGGGTTTCGCCATCGCGCACGAGGAGGAGCTCGACAAGATCATGGAATTCAAGCCGTGGGCGGCGCGCCACAACGCGGACGTGCAGGCCTTCCTGCGCGCGATGCTGGCGCATGCCGACCCGGACGTGCGCGCCTCGCTCGATCCGCAAGGCAGCGGCGACGCGCTGACGTTCCGCCTGCGCGAGGGCCTGTTCATCGGGCGCAAGGGCGCCTGATGGACCCGCTAGTGCATTCCGAGCAGCCGGGGCAGGAACAGCGTGAGCTCCGGCACGTAGGTGACGATCGCCAGGAATAGCAGCATCGTCACCAGCCACGGCCAGACCGCGACGGCGAGATCGGTGATGCGCATGCGAGCGATCATCGAGGCCACATAGAGATTGAGGCCGACCGGTGGGTGGCACAGCCCGACCTCCATGTTGACGTCGATCACGATGCCGAAATGCACCGGGTCGATTCCGAGCTTGCGCGCCGCAGGAGCGAGGATCGGCGCCATGATCAGGATGATCGAGTTCGGCTCCATGAAGTTGCCGGCCGCGAGCAGCAGGATGTTCACCAGCAGGAGGAAGCCGAACCAGCCGAGGTTCTGCGCAAGGATCCAGTCCGCGAGCGCGGAGGGAATGTTCTCGTTGGTCAGCACGAAGGAGAACAGCACCGCATTGGTGATGATGTAGAGCAGCATCGCGCTGGTGTTCGCGGCCCGCAGCAGCACCCGCGGCACGTCCTTGAACCCGATCGCCTTGTAGACGAAGACGGCGATGAAGAAGGAATAGACGGCGGCCATCGCAGCGGCTTCCGTGGCCGTGAACAGGCCGCTGTAGATGCCGCCGATGATGATGACGACGAGCATCAGTCCCCACAGGCTTTCCCGGAAGCTGTGCCAGGTCTCGCCCCAGGTCGCTTTCGCCACGCACGGGTAGTCGCGCTTTCGGGCCAGATACCAGGTCACCAGGCAGAGCATGACGGTGAGCAGCGAACCCGGCAGCAGGCCGGCGACGAAAAGCGCCCCGATCGACGTGTTGGTCGAGACGGCGTAGACGATCTTCGGAATCGACGGCAGCATCAGGATTCCGAGCGAACCCGCCACCGTGATGATGCCGGCCCCGAAGCGCATCGGATAGCCGTGCCGCACCATTTCGGGCAGGACGATCGCGCCGATCGCGGCGACGGTCGCCACGCTCGACCCGCACACCAGGGCGAACATGGCGCAGGCCACGATGCCGGCGAGCCCGAGCCCGCCGTGCCAATGGCCGATCAGGGAAACCGCGAAGTTGATCATCCGGCGCGCCACGCCGCCGTGGCTGAGGAAGTTGCCGGCCAGGATGAAGAACGGAATCGCCATGATCTCGAAGCTCTCCAGTCCGGTGAAGAGCTTCATCGACACCGCCTCGATCGGCACGTCGCTGAGGATGAACAGGAAGGTCAGCACGGTGAGGCCGAGCGCGATCGACACCGGCATGCCGGTGACCATGAACGCGATCAGCAGGACGAAGATCGTGATGGCGCGCAGCGCCTGAGGCAGAACGACGACACCGGTCTTCTCCGCGAGGCACATCGCCAGGATCAGCAGCGGCACCAGGATCAACATCGTCGACAGCGGGGCCGACCAGCGGCTGGAGACGGCGCCGTGCATGTCGGTCGAGGGATGCAGCGCATCGGAGGCTGCGACACCCTCGACGTGCGCCTCGTTGTGGTGCGGCAGCTCGCCGCTCCAGTAGAATGCCCATGCCACCTGGAGGAAGCGGAAGCACATCAGGGCGGAGCCGAGCGGGATCGCGAGATAGATGATCCACATCGGCGCTTCGAGATCGTTCGACTGCTGGCCGGTGTCGTACATCTGGCTGACGAAGGTCAGGCCGAACGCCGCGACGATGCCGGTAAAGAACGCGCCGCAGCAGACCGCGAACAGGATCACGCGCTTGCGGTAGTGCTTCGGGAGCATGTTCACGAGCACGTCGACGCCGACGTGGATGCCGGTCCGCACGCCGTAGGCGGCGCCGAACTTGGCCATCCAGATGAACATGTAGATGCAGAGCTCCTGCGCCCACGAGAGATCGAGCGAGGCGAGCCAGGAATAGGCGGCGTGCAGGATGTCGGGCAGCACCGGCACGCCGCGCAAGGCGAGCCATTTCGCCAGGTCGATCGAGACGCCGGTGCCGTAGCGATGCACGACGGCGCCGAAGATCAGTGCCGTTGCCGCCGCGATCAGCGTGGCAATCAGCCATTCCTCGAGATGATCGAGCGCACGCAAGAGCACGCGCATGTCCCCTCCCCGGCGCGAAAGCGGCCGGGAGCCTCCAGACTCCCGGCCGTTCGTGTCGATGCGATTTCCGCCGGCCGTCAGCCTACATGCTGATGTTCAGTTCCTTGTAGACGAGGTCGAGCACCTCCTGGCCGACGCGCCCCTTGGCCCATTTGTAGGTCGGGGCCATCGCCTTCTTCCAGGCCGCGCGCTGCTCATCGGTCAGATAGTGCAGCGTCGTCTTGCCGGAGTTCTTGATCTCGGCCAGTGCGTCCTCGTTCTCTTTCTTGGCGATCGAGTTGGTGTAGTCGGTCGCCTCGTCCATTGCCTTGGTGAGCTGCGTCCGGATATCGGCCGGCAGCCCATTCCAGAACTTGCTGTTGACGATCACCGCATACTGCAGATGCGCATGGTAGGACACGGTGATGTGCTTCTGCACCTCATGGAACTTCTGCGTCAGATAGTTCGAGGGCGTGTTCTCGCAGCCGTCGACCACACCGGTCTGCAACGCCTGGTAGACCTCCGAGAAGGCCATGATCTGCGGGATCGAGCCGACCTCGCGGAAATACTGGTCGGCGATCTTGGAGCCGGAGATGCGGATCTTCAGGCCCTGGAAGTCCGACGGGTTGATCAGCGGCCGGTTGGCCGAGGTCATGTGGAAGCCGTTGTCCCAGTAAGCGAGGCCGGTGATGTTCTTCGCCTCCAGCTTCTTGAACAGCCACTGCCCGACCGGACCCTTCATGGCCTTGGAATAAGTCTCCTCGTCCTTGAACAGCCAAGGGAGATCGAGGGCCTCGAACTCCTTCACGCCGAGCGGGGCGAACTTGGCGGTCGAGGGCGCGAGCATCTGCACCGAGCCGAGCTGGAGCGCCTCGATCTCTTCCTTGTCCTTGTACAGGCTCGAGTTCGGGTAGACCTCGATACGCACCTTGCCGTTGGTGTATTTCTCGGCAAGCTCCTTGAACTTCAAGGCGCCCTTGCCCTTGGGCGTATCATTCGCGACGACGTGGCTGAATTTGATGACGATCGGCTGTTGGGCCCCGGCCGGGATCGCCAGCATCGCCAGCGCGGCCAGCCCCATCCCCAGCAGAACCGAAATCCGTCTCATTGTGCCTCTCCCGATATGGATTTTTTGGCAGTTATTGGCGGTATCTGGTCAACTCTATGCGATATGCCGCAGGCCGGACACTAGGGAATTGCAAGTCAAAACGCCGCAACGCGAGGACGGTTAAGGCCTCGGTAAAGGCTGTAAGGACCTGGGTTCCCTAGGGGCAGGTTTCGGCCAGCGCTAACGCTTGGCCTTCTTCTCCTCGTCGCCCGGGCGGACCACCCGCCAGGGGTCGACCTTCGTGGCCGGGATCGCCTTGTCGCCCCGGGTTGCCGCCCGGTAGGCCTTGTCGATCGCCGCATCCTCTGTCTTCTGCGCGTCACTGCGCCGGGTGAGCCCGCCGCTGTTCTCCTCCTGGGCCAGAGCCGGCGGGGTCGGCAGCGCGTAAATCGCGATCAGCGCGAAGGCGGCAGCGAGCGGTCGGACCGCCGGTCGAATGAAGCCTGTCATGGGCGCCTCTTTTGCCATTGTTGGCCACGAAGCGGTGATTTGGTTGAGACTGTTCGTACCACGCCACCCGCAAATCGGGGAAGCGAGAATGCGGCAAGCCGCGGCAGTCCGCTTGACGCACGGGACCGCCGTGAAACAATGCCGCAAAACCGTGGGGAGCGGCGGCCAGCCGATCATCCGCAGGTGACGATCAGAGGGAGGACGCCGGGGTGCCCGAGCCATTCATCGCAGCCGTCGCTGTTCGGTTGAACGTCGCGCGGCGGATGGCGGCGGTGGCCATGCTGCTCGCAGCGGCCGCGGCCGGGGCCGCGAGCGGGGCCGAGACGCGCTACCCGCAGCGGCCGGTGATGCTGATCGTGCCCTACGGAGCGGGCGGCGTGGCCGATACGGGGATGCGCATCCTGGCCGACAAGCTGAGCTCGCGGCTCGGACAGCAGTTCGTCGTCGACAATCGTCCCGGCGCCGGCGGCATCATCGCCGCCAAGGCGGCCGCCACCGCGGCGGCTGACGGATACACGTTGCTGATGACCGGTAACAACAACGCCATCAGCGTCGCCCTTTTCAAGTCGCTGCCCTACGACGTCATGACCGATTTCGCATCGGTCTCGACCGCATCGTTCTTCGACCTCTTGATCGTGACCCGGGCGGGCTCGCCGTTCAAATCCCTGGGCGACCTCATCGCGGCGGCCCGTGCCAATCCGGGCAAGATCAACATCGGGACCATCAACCCGGGCAGCACCCAGAACCTCGCGGCCGAGCTCTTTCGCAATACGGCCGGAATCAATGTGACCATCGTGCCGTTCCGGACGTCGCCCGACATGGCCGGCGCGATCCTGCGCGGCGACATCGATTGCGCGTTCGAGTTCTTCGCGGCGCTGCAAGGCCAGATCGCCGACGACAAGGTCCGGGCGCTCGCATCCACCGGCCCGCGGCGCACCGCCTATCTGCCCAATGTCCCCACCGTCGCCGAGAGCGGCGTCAAGGACTACGAGGTGACGAGCTGGAACGGGATTTCGGTTCCGACCGGAACGCCGAAGGACGTCGTGCAAATCCTCCACGCGGCCATCGCCGATGTGGTGCGGCTGCCCGACGTGCAGGAGAAGGCGAAGCGGCTCGGCATGGAGATGCGCGCCAGCACGCCGGACGAGATGACGGCTCGCCTCAAGAGCGACGTCGTCAAATGGGGAGCCGTCATCGAAAAAGCCGGCATCCCGAAACGGGATTGAGCTTATCCGCATCAGCATTCACGAGGGGACATCAACGATGAACAAGCTCTTTCTGGGTTGCGGTGCGGCGGCGATCGTCGCGTTCTGTGCGATTCCGGCGCTCGCCGCCGACGGGCTCGAGGCGAGATTGGAGAGTTGCAACGCCTGCCACGGCGAGAACGGCCAGCCGGCCGACGCGTCCATCCCGATCATCTGGGGCCAGCAGCAGAGCTTTCTGGTCAAGCAGCTGCACGACTATCGCAGCGAGGACCGCGCCAACCCGGTGATGTCGCCGATCGCGGCGACGATCAAGCCCGAGGAGTGGCGCAAGGCAGCGGCCTATTTCTCATCCAAGACCTGGCCGGCCAAGCCCGCCGCAGCGTCGGCGTCGCAACCCGATGGCCTCGGCGTCTGCAAGGCATGCCATCAGGAGAACTTCGCCGGCGCGATGTCGGGGCCGCGGCTGGCGGGCCAGAGCTATCAATTCCTGATCTCCGCGATGAACAGCTTTGCCGACGGAACGCGCAGCAACAACGCCGACATGGCGACGGTGATGCAGGCGCTCTCGCCGGGCGACCGGGACAAGATCGCGCGTTATCTCTCGGGGTTGTGAGGCGGCAGGCGCCTCACAACGGCGTCTTCACCACCTGGCCGGTCGCCTGCACGAACCAACGTTCGCTCGTCAGCGGCTTGCCGCTGAGCCGCGCCACCAGCCAGTCGGCGACGAGAGCCGGCGGGAACGGCCCGAGATTGGCGGCTGGCACGTTGCCGACCGAATGTCGGCTGTCGGCATAGACCACGAGCTGGCGCGGCCCCGTCATGGTGCGGATCATCCGCTCCGTGTGCTCGAGCGGGCTGAGCTCGTCCGCCTCGCCCGCCACGACCAGATAGGGATTGCGGATCTTGTCGACGTGGCCTTCCCAGGTCAGCGTCTTCACGAAATCGTCGAACTTCGCCTCATCGGTGTAGTTCGACATCCACATGAAGCGCTTCTTGAAGGTCGGCGAGGCCTCCTCGAAGATTGTGTGGCAGCCGGGCTCGAGGCAGGTCGCGATCACCGCCGTCGCCGCGATGCGCGGCTCGTGCGACGCCACGACGGTGCCGAAGAACGAGCCGAAGCTCGAGCCGGTGACCCCGATCCGCTGCGCGTCGATCTCCGGCCGTGCCGTGAGCCAATCGACGACCGCCGGGCCGGCATCGATCCAGTTCTGCATCGAGACATAGACGCCGAGGAGCGGGCTCTCGTACTGGCCCGGACCGTCGATCGCGAGCACCGCGACCCCACGCGAAAGCCAGCGGTCATTGGCGAGCGCGACCCCGCTCTCCTTGAAGCTGTCCATGCCGGGAATCGAGATGACCACCGGCAGCTTGCCGCCGGCGTGGCCGGAGGGAAGGTGGAACCAGCCCGGAATCGACTTGCTATTGAAAGGAATGGAGACCGCCTCGACCTTATGATCGGCGAGCCGGGCATAGCTGGCGTAGCACTCGCGCTTCTTCTCGTGCAGCGCGAGATGCCGCTTGCCGGAATCGTCGTAGGGCCACTCGGCGGCGCCGTAATGAATGGCGGCCATGAACCAGTTGTCGCGCGCGGTGACCGGATTGCCGTCGGCCTCCGCCGCCCGCGCCTTGGCCTCACGCCGCCGGGCGGTGCTCTCGAAGGCCGGGCCGATATCCGCCATCTTCTGCACGCGCGCGCGGATCGCGGCGAAATCGGCATTGGCCTCCACGCCGCACGGCGCCGAGAGATAGAGCGAGCGCGGCTGGTCCCAGTCGACGCCGTTGGCGCGGATGATGTTGTCGAGGGCCCAGCGTTGCGCCGCGAAGCGCTTGGTCATGGCGGCGCCCTCTTCCTCGGCGAAGGCGGCGCCGCTTGACGCGGCGAGGGTTGCTCCCGCCGCGGAAGCGATGAAACGTCGACGGTCCATGGCGATCCTCCCTGTCTATCGTCGCGCCCGGTTCGCGCCGGATGCTTTCGCAGAGTCTAGGTCAGCGCCCGCGGGGACGCCAGCGTGCCAGCCGCGGCCCTGCCAGCCGCGGCCCTTGCCTTGCGCGCGCGATGGCCGATAGTCGACTGCGTTCGACCCGTGCGATGAGGAGCCCTGCGATGTCCACCGGCGTCTTCGACTCAATCCTGCTCGGCCACGTGTGGGGCACCGACGAGCTGCGCGCGATCTTCAGCGACGAAAACCGCGTGCAGAAATGGTTCGACTACGAGGCGGCGCTTGCGCTGACGCAGGCCGAGCTCGGCATCATTCCGCGGGCCGCGGCGGCCGAGATCGCCGCCAAGGCAAAGGTGGCGAATGTCGACCTCGCCGCGATCGGCGCCGAGATCCGCCGCATCAAGCACCCGTTGGTGCCGGCCCTGCGCGCGCTGCAGGCGGCATGCGGCGGCGGCCACGGCGAGTACCTGCACTATGGCCCGACCACCCAGGACGTGCTCGACAGCGGCCTCGTGCTGCAGCTCAAGGAGGCGCACGCGATCATCCTGCGCGATCTCAAGGCGGTCGGGCGCGAGCTGTTTCGTCTCGCCGCGGCTCATCGCGATACGCCGATGGCCGGCCGCACCCATGGGGTTCAGGCGCTGCCCATCACCTTCGGCCACAAATGCGCGATCTGGCTCGCCGAGGCGGGCCGCAACCACGACCGGCTGATCCGGTCGGCCAAATCCAATTTCGTCGGTGGGCTTACCGGCGCCGTGGGGACGCAGGCCTCGCTCGGCGAGCAGGCCTTCGAGCTCGAGCGGCGCCTGATGGCGCGTCTCGGCCTCGGCGTCGCCGATATCTCGTGGCAGACCGCACGCGACCGCCTCGCCGCTCATGCGAGCGTGCTCGGACTCCTCGGCGGCGGCATGGCCAAGATCGCCCACGAGGTGATCCTGCTCAGCCACAACGAGATCGACGAGGTCGCCGAGCCGTTCGATCACGGCAAGGTCGGCTCCTCGACCATGCCGCACAAGCGCAATCCGGTGGTCGCCGAAGGCGTGGTGGCGATCGGCCGCGCGTTGCGCGGCGCGGTCGCCCTCATGCAGGAGGCGCTGGTGATGGAGCACGAGCGCGACGCGGCCATGTGGCGGCTGGAATGGAAGGCCATGCCGGAGGCCTGCCTGATGACCGGCGCCATCCTGGCGCAGGGCAAGCACATCCTCGGCGGCCTCGAGGTCCATCCCGACAAGATGCGGACCAATCTCGATGCGCTCGGCGGCTTCCTGATGTCCGAGCGGGTCATGTTTGCGCTCGCCGACAGGGTCGGCAAGCAGAGCGCGCACGAGCTCGTCTATGAAGTGGCGATGCGGGGGATCGCGCAGGGCCTCACCTTCGAGGCGGCGCTGACGGCGGACGCCCAGATCAACAAGGCGCTCGGCACCCAGGAGCTGCGCGGGCTGCTCGATCCCACGACCTATGTGGGCCACGCGCCCGCAATCGTGGACCGTGTGCTGGCCGAGACGCGGGCTTCGGGCTGGATCGGCGCCTAGGCCAAAAAGCCGGCGTCACGCCGCCTTCGTCCCGGCGAGGAATGCGGCGAGGCCGTCCGTGATTTCACGCGCCTGGCCGGAGAGCTCGCCAGCCGCGGTGAGCACCTCCTCGGCGGTGCCGCGGGTCTGCCCGGCCGCCTGCTGAAGGCCGGACACGTTGGAGGAGACCTCGCGCGTCCCCTGTGCGGCTTGCGAGACCGTCCGGGCGATGTCGTCCGTCGCTGCGCCCTGCTCCTCGACCGCGGCAGCGATGGCGGTCGCGATCCGGTTGATCTCCTCGATCGTGCTCGCGACCTGGCCGATGACCTCGACCGCCTCGCTGGTGGCGGTCTGGATCTGGCCGACCTGGCCCGCGATCTCCCCGGTCGCGGTCGCCGTCTGGGCGGCGAGCGCCTTCACCTCCTGCGCGACCACCGCAAAGCCCTTGCCGGCCTCGCCGGCGCGCGCCGCTTCGATCGTGGCGTTGAGCGCGAGCAGGTTGGTCTGGGCCGCGATCGAGTTGATGAGGTCGACCACCTCGCCGATCTTCTGCGCGGCGTCGGCCAGCGCCCGCACAGTCTGGTCGGTCCGCTTCGCCTCCTCGGCGGCACGGCCCGAGATGGTGGCCGATTCGGTGACCTGCTGGGCAATCTGCCGGATCGAGCCGGCGAGCTCCTCGGTCGCGGCAGCGACGGTCTGGACGTTGGTGGAGGCCTGCTCGGCTGCCGCCGCCACCGCAGCGGATTGCCGGCTCGCGCCGTCGGCCGTGCCCACCATGGACTGCGCCGCGCCCTGCAGCCTGCGCGCGGCAGCCGACAACGACCGTGCCACCGCGTCGGTCTTGCCTTCGAATTCACGGGTCAAGTGCTCGAGGCTCTGCGCCCGCGCCACCTTGGTCTCGCGTTCCGCATCGCGATCGGCGCGCGTGCGATCGACCTCGATCGCGGTCTGCTTGAAGACGAGAAGTGCCCGCGCCAGCGCGCCGACCTCGTCACGCCGCTCGGCGCCGGCGACCTCGACGGTGAGATCGCCGGAGGCGAGACGACTCATCAGCGCCGCCATCCCGCCGAGCGGGCGCGCCACCTGGACAACCGCGATCCAGGCGAGAATGCCGAGGCCGAGCAGCGCCGCCAGCCCGCTCACCGCGACCAGCAGGATGGCGGCCGAGCGGCCCTGCTGGATACCGGTCTCCTTGGCGGCTTTCATGCGTTCGTGCGCCCGCGCCTCGAGCTGACCGAGCACTTGGTCCACCTTCTGGCGCCACACCCGACCCTTGCCGTTGCTCGGCGGCGGAGTGCCTGTCTTAAGAGCCTCGATGATCTGGGCGCTCTGCTCGCCGCCGACGCCGAGGAATGCCGACATCGCGGCCTTCGCGTCTTCGACCAAACGGCGGTCCTCGCTGTCGACCATGAGGGGGTCCAACGCATCGATCTTCGCGCTCACCTTCCCCAGCTTGGCCCGGTATTCGGCCGCAAGCTTCTCGGCGGCGTCGACCTTGGTGGAAAGGCGAATATCGCGCTGGGTGATCGTCGCCTGGTGCAGTTCGCTCACGATGCTGAGCGCGCGCTCGAGCCGCGCGGCATGCTCATCGACGATGGTCGAGACATTGGCCTCGAACACCGCCAGCAAGTGCCAAGCCATCACCAACGTCGCGACCGCGGCGGCGAGAAACAGGACTCCCGGGATCGCAAGCTTGTGCAGCAGTCTGAGATTACGAACGAAACGACCCATCCTGCGCACCGCCCGAGCTTGCCCCTACCGGGCGACCGTGCCCCAACGGGGTTAACGGCGGGTGAATCCAGAACCGTGATCGCCGATCGCGCGATCGTTCAGAAGAACCCGAGCGACTCGCAGCCCACCCCGGCCGCAAAGCTTCCCTTGGCGCGCCGCCCCGGAATGTCGATCACGTGCACCGAGCCGTCGCCCTGGCAGGCGACGAAGAGCTCGTCGCCGCGGAACGCCATGTCCATCGGCTGACTGCCGACCTTGATGGCGGTCTGCTCGCGGAATGAGGGGTCGATCAGGCTCACCGTGTCGCTGTTCAGGCTGGTGACGCCGATCAGGCTGTTGTCGGGCGCGTAGCGCGCGATCTGCGCCGCCTTGGGCACGTCCTTGAGAACGATCTCGTCGCGCACCTCGCCCGCTCGGGTGTCGATGAGAAAGAGCGTGGGCTGCGCGTCGTCGACCGCGACCACCGTACGGCCATCGGCTGAGATCGCGATGCCGGCGAGCGGACGCGGCGTCTTGATCTTGCCGATGAGCTTGCGCCGCGGCAGGTCGATCACCGAGACGGTCGCATCCTCCTCGTTCTCGGTGTAGAGCCGCTCGCCATCCGGCGAGATGATCAGGCGATGGCCGTTCCGCGAGCCCGAGTCGATCGCCTCCACTACCTTGTCGGTCTTGGGGTCGATCACCGCAACCGCGGCGCTGTTCTCGCAGGTGATGTAGATCAGCCCGTCCGGCCCGAGCTTGAGCGTGTGGGGAGCGATGTAGGGCCGCAGATCGATCGTGCCGACATGGGCACGCTTGTCGAGATCGAACACGCAGAGGAAATGCTGCGGATTGGGGTTGCGGCCGTGGATGCCGTCGCCGAAGATCGGCACGTAGGCGCGTGCAGTCGCCGGCATGACCAGCAGCTCGTGCACGGTGCGCGGAAAGCCGTCGATCACCACCTCGGTCGCGAACGTCGTCGGATCGAGAAACAGCACCTTCCCGCCCATCTTGTCGACCGCGATCATTCCGCGCGCAGGCTCGGTGGCCATTTCCGGTGTTCCTTTTCCCTCGATCAGCGAATTGCGCCTGTCATTTTAGCGAATGGCGCAGTCCGCGTCCCGGCAGCCGATGCCCGCCCGCGAATCGCGCGAGCTGATCCTCGATCCGAACACGGAAGTGATGATCTCTCGCGCAGAGGACGCCGTCCCCAATCTGCGCGGTGGCCCCGCCCCTTGCATGACATGTCCTGCGGCCCATCCGCCCGTCAGTGCGGATGGGCTGCAGTCCTTGATCCTGCCTTCGCGTCGGGACGTTCGCTCAGCCGCCGCCCGCCAGCAGCGGCGTGATCCGGCGCACCGTGACCCGCCGGTTGCGCCGCTCGGCCGCGTCGGTCGGAATCTTCAGGTACTGCTTGCCGTAGCCCTGCGTCACCAGGTTCTCGGGCGGCACCTGAAAGCGGTCGGACAGCACCAGCGCGACCGTCTCGGCGCGGCGATCGGACAAGGACAGATTGTCCACGTCCGAGCCGACCGCGTCGGTGTGGCCTTCGATCAGGAAGACCTCGCGCGGGTTGCGGCTGATCGCGCGGTTGATCGCCGCCGCGATCACGCCCAGCCGGTCGACCTGATCGGGCGCGATCTCCCACGAGCCGAACTCGAAGTTGACCGTATCGATGTCGATGCGAGGCATGCGCTCGCGCAGCGCCTCGCTGTAGCGGATCTCGTCGAGCGCATAGCGCCGCTCCAGCCGTTCGACCGGCGGCGCGACGAGCGTGTCATAGATGATGTCGGGAGAAGCGGCCTCCGCCTCGACGATATAGCGCTCGCGCGGGATGCGGATCACCGGCGGCGGCAGCGTGACGAAATAATTGTAGCCGGGTGCCGGCGGCCGCTCGTCGATGATGATGATCTCGCGCCCGTCCGGCCGGAAACGGGAGCGCCGCAGCAGCGTGCCGTCGGGCGAGAGCACGGTCACGAGCCGCTCGCCGTTCGGCAGCACGACCGTGGTCACGTTGTCATTGCCGCGGCGCTCGACGCGGATATCGCGCGCATTGTAGCGGAAGCGCTCGATCTCGTTGTGACGGATGAACGCGCGTCCGTCGTTCTCGCGCACGATGACGCGGTCGGGCTCGCGGATGACGGTGCGGTTGCCTTCGACGGTCTCGTGCCGCTCCGCGCGGAGCTGATCGACCCGCTGCACCGGCTGGCCCTGCGGCGAGGTCGGCAGGATCGCGGCGGGACCGCCGGATGGCTTGACCGGCTGCAGCGAACCGGCAGTCGGTGCCGGCGCTGGCGGCAGGCGCACGGGACCGGTTTGCGCCGGCGATTGCGGCTGCGCTTGCGGCGGGGCATTGCCGGGCGCATTCGGCGCCGGCGCGTTCTGAACGGGCCGTTGCGGCGCTGCGCCGCCCGGCGGCTGAGGTGGCGCTCCCTGCGCGGGCTGTTGGGGCGCCGCGCCCGCCGGGGGCTGTTGGGGCGGTGGCCCGCCCTGGGCCGGACGCTGCTGCGGCGCAGCCGGAGGCTGGGCCGCCGGGCCTTGCACCGGCCGCTGGGCTGGCGGCGCGCTCGGCGCCTGCGCAGGGCCGGGCTGCGGCGGCTGATGGGCCGGCTGTTGCGGCTGGGCCGGCGGAGCCTGCACCGGCCGTTGCGCCGGCGGCGCGCTCGGCGCCTGCGCGGGGCCGGGCTGCGGCTGATGGGCCGGCTGTTGCGGCTGAGCCGGCGGGGCCTGCACCGGCCGTTGCGCCGGGGGCGCGCTTGGCGCCTGCGCCGGAGCCTGTTGCGGGTGCGGCGGCTGCGGCGGGGGTGCCTGCACCGGCCGTTGCGCCGGCGGCGCAGCCGGCGCCTGCGCCGGAGCCTGCTGCGGGTGTGGCGCCTGCGGCGGCTGCTGCGGTGGCGCCTGCACCGGTCGCTGGGGCGGCGGAGCGGCGGGCGGATGCGCCGGCGCCCCTGGCGCGGCCTGCGGAGGATGCGGGGGCTGCGCCTGCGGCGGATGAGCCGCCGGAGGCCCGGGCGGCTGCTGCTTTTGTTTTTGCTGCTCGCGCTTCTGCTTCTCCTGCTCCGGGGTGGTCGGAGCAGGCGCCTGCGCCAGGACCACGCCGGGCTCGGCCCTGGCGACGACCGGCGCGCCGGACATGCCCAGTCCGGGCAGCAGCATGGCGGCAGACAAAACGAGCAAAGACTGCGTGGCGATACGCATCAACCCTCCCCATCGATCGGTGCGCTGAGAAACGCGAAGACTGGAAACCATGCTTGACTGGCGCGATGGCGCCGGTGTGGCGTTTCGATGACGAGGCCCCGCCTGTCGCGCCGCTTTTGCGTCGCAGTTCGGCAACTCCCAATGGCGGGACGATGACGCCCGGCTTGTCATTTGGGCGCCGGCTTCTCGGCCGGCGCGTCCCGCCTGGTGCCTGCCGCTTGCAACTTCTGCAGGCTCGCCTGGGCGGCGGCCAGCGCCGCATTGACCGCAGCAATCTGCCCCTTCAACGCGGCGATCTCGGCCTTGAGCGCGCCGATCTCACCCGCGGCCGCCTTGAGCTTCTGCTGCGTATCGGCGGCATTTTTGGTGATGAGCCCCTGCAGGTATTCGACGTTGCTCTGCAGACAGCCGGTGCGCCGGTCCATGCGGGCCTCACGGCTGCACAGCTCGACGCCCTGCACGTCCTGCGCCCTCACCGTGTAGGCAACGGCAAGAGCGAACAGAAGAACGGTGGTCAACCCTACGCTGCGGATCATGCGGTCCTCCCGGCCTGTGGGAGCTTCATAGTTCAATCGGAATGCGGGCGGCAATTCGCCGTCGGCTGATGATCCCGACGCCCTCTCCGGCACCGTTGCGTCGGGCGAGTTTTTGCTCCTAATCACCCATTGGAGCGGCAACCAGGGCGTGAGGGGACACTGCATGGCAGTCGAGCTGGATGCACGGGCGGCCGGCGCCCGCCGCCTCAGGGACAAGGTGTGCGTCGTCACCGGCGGTGGCCAGGGGATCGGACGGGCCACGGCACGACGGTTGGGCGAGGAAGGCGGAAAGATCGTCGTCGCCGATCGGGTCGATGCGAGCGCGACGCAGACGGTCGCGGAGTTGCGCGATCACGGGGTCGAAGCCACGAAGGTCGTGGTTGACCTCGCCACATTCGCGGGCGCGCGGGACCTGATGACCCAGGCGCGCGAGGCTTACGGGCGCATCGACGTGCTGGTCAACAACGTGGGCGGCACGATCTGGATCAAGCCATTCCATCTCTACACCGCAGAGGAAGTGGAGCTCGAGCTCGAACGCTCCTTGATGCCGACATTATGGTGTTGCCTGGCGGTGCTGCCGATCATGATGGAGCAGAAGTCCGGCTCGATCGTGAATGTCGGCTCGCAATCGACACGCGGCCTGTATCGGCTGCCGTACGCGACGAGCAAAGGCGGCATCCTGGCGCTGACCAAGGTCATGGCGATGGAATATGGCCGCTACGGCATCCGCGTGAACACCATGGCGCCCGGCGGAACGGATATCCCCGACCGCGTCACGCCACGGCAGTTCATCCGGCCCGGCGTGATGGCGGAGGACGGCGATCCGGACGCGGCCGAGCAGTACCGGCGGGAAATGGCGGAGGACATTCGCAACCAGCAGGCGCTGCGGCGGCGCGGCCTGCCCGAAGAGCAGGCGGCGGCGATTGCGTTCCTCGCCTCCGACGACGCGAGCTTCATCACCGGGCAAGTCATCAACTGCAGTGGCGGGCAGTCCTAGGCGAACGGCGACCGCCGCGCAGGCGCGGCCCTAAAGCCGCGGGAGCGGCCGCTTCGCGCTTTTGGCCGATGGCACCTTCACGAGCGCCTCGCCGTCCAGCACCACCTCGTCCGCAACCCGGCACGTGCAGGTGAGCCGTGCGCGCTGGCGCTCGGGAACGAGCTCCGCGACGGTCACCGAGACGTCGACCGTATCGCCGATGCGCACCGGTGCGCGGAAATACAGCGTCTGCGAGATGTAGATCGCGCCCGGCCCCGGCAGGCGCGTTCCCAGCACTGCCGAGATCAGTCCCGCCGTGTAGAGACCGTGCGCGATCCGGCCGCCGAACGCGGTCTGCGCGGCAAAATGCTCGGACAGATGGATCGGGTTGCGATCCCCGGTGAGCTGGGCGAATCCAACCACGTCGGCGGACGAGATTGTCTTCGACAGCGTCTCGGTCATGCCGACCGAGAGATCCTCGAAATGGAGGGTCCGCAGAGGGAGCATGGGGCAACTGTAGCCTCGATCGAGAGGGCCGCAATCGGGAGTGGCGTCTCGCCTCGCATTGGCGCCAGTCTGCCAATTCTCGGGCATCGGCAGACGCGGCGGCGAGCGCGCCCGCCCGGGTTTCCCGGGTCGACCGGGCCATCGACGTAAGCCCTTGAGGGCGCGAAATATCCGCCTTCGGGCGACAGAAGCTCAGCATTCATTAACCATGGGGAAGGTAGCGTAATCCTTATTATTCCCCGGCCGAGAATCTCAGATTTGATGATCGAGACCGGCGCCGCACGAGAGGACCCAAATTGACCATCATTGATGCGGCGCCGGCAGTTCACCCCGTCGGTGCGCGCGCGTTGCACTGGTCGCCGACCTTGCGGCTGAAGTTCTACGCCGTTCTGACACTGCTCGCGGCCGTGGCCGTTTTGGCAGCTGCGCTCTGCATCAACAGCATGGGTGCCTACCACGCGCGGGTGCAGGAGACCGCACGGGTATCGGAGCGCGCGCTGCTCGGCGAGCAACTCGACAAGCTGGTGATCGCGACAGTGATGGAGTCGCGCGGCATCTACATGGCGCGTGATCGCGCCGAAGCGGAAAGTTTCATCCCGCCGCTCCTCCAGGACCTCGCGGATCTCCGGCGCACTACCGGGCGCTGGATGGGCCTCTTTCCGGCGGAGAAGCCCGGCGAAGCGCCCGAGACGGTCAGGAAGATCGACGAGTTCATCGCCTTCCGCACCGAGCTGGTGCGGCTTGCGCGCGAGGCTGGCCTGCCGCAAGCGCGGGAATTCGGCGACAACGACGCCAACCGGGAGAACCGCAAAGCGCTCAACCGCCTTCTGACCGACATGGTCGCTCGCACCAGCGCGGAAATTCCCCGGCTCAACGGCGCGCTCGCCGAGTCCTATCGCAGCCGGATGCAGTGGCTGATCGCGCTTTGTGTGACCGGCATCGTCGCCGGCGCGGGATTGGGGCTGCTCATCTACCAGCGTGCGATCGCTGCGCCGCTGAACAAGATCGTCTCGGCCATGTCGGCCGTCGCATCAGGCAAACTCGATGTCGCCGACGTTCCGTTCGAAGGCCGTGACGAGATTTCGGCGCTTGGCCGCGCGCTCACGAGCTTCAAGGAAGCACAGCGCACCAAGCGCCTGCAGGACGGAAGGCTCGAGGGAGAGCGCGAGGCGGCAGAAAAGGAAAAGCAGCAGGCCCTGCTCGAAATGTGCGAGCTTCTCGAAGCCGAGCTCGACAGCGCAATGGCGGAGGCGCTGGAGTCGAGCCGCGAGGCGGTGGTGAAGGGCGAGGCTGCGGTTGCCGACGTGAATACGATCACCGGCGAAGCCCAGTCCGCCGCAACCGGGGCGGACGACGCGAGCCGAAGCGTCGCCAGCGTCGCCGCGGCCGTGGAGGAATTGACCGCGTCCGGACGCGAGATCGCGCGCCAGGCCTCGCAGTCGACCGGGATCGTCGAGCGTGCGGTCGCAGGCGCCGAGGAGGCGCGCACGAGCATCTCGGCGCTGAGCGCGGCGGCCGAGAATATCGGCGAGATTCTCAAGCTGATCCAGGGCATCGCGGCGCAGACGAACCTGCTCGCGCTGAACGCGACGATCGAGGCGGCGCGCGCCGGCGAGGCCGGCAAGGGCTTTGCCGTCGTGGCCAGCGAAGTCAAGGCGCTCGCCCACCGAACCACCGAAGCCACCGATCAGATCGTCGCTCGCATCGAGGACATCCGCGAGTCCACCGAGCGCAGCGTCGTGGTCATCGACAAGGTCGGCCGCGAGGTGTCACAGATCGATCAGGCGAGCGCCGGCGTGGCGACAGCGGTGCAGGAGCAAGAGGCCGCACTCAGCGAAGTCGCCCGCAGCATCACGATGGCCTCACACGGCACTGCGGCGGTCGCGGCGAGCGCCACCGCAATCTCGGCAGGCGCGCGCCGCATCGAAGAGGTGACCCGAGGGGTCTCCAACGTGGTGCGGCAGACGGATCACCGGCTGGGCGATCTTCGCGCCAACGTGCTCGTCGCGCTGCGGTCCTCGACTTCCGTCGAACGCCGGGCGGAGCGGCGCATCCCGGTCAACATGGCGGCGCGGGTCAAGATCGGCGGCCAGACCGTCGACGGGCGCGTTCTCAACATCTCCAGCCAAGGCGCCAAGCTCCGCCTTTCCGATCAGCAGGCACGCTTTGCCGAAGCCCAATCGATCGCGATCGAGATCGACGGCGTCGGAGAACTCACTGCACAGATCCTCACGGCGAGCAACTCGACGCTGCATCTTCAGTTCAGGGACGTGGCGCCCGGGCTCCGCACGAAGCTCGATCGGGTCATCGGCGATATCGAAGCGACAGACGCGAAATTCATCAAGGCCGCCCAGACCGCCGCGGCCGACATCGCGCGGTTGTTCGAGGGCGCGCTCGATCGTGATGAGATCGCCCTCCATGCGTTGTTCGATACGACCTATCTTCCGATCGACGGCACCGACCCCAAGCAGTTCAGCACGCAATTCGTGGCGCTGTGCGATCGCCTGCTCCCGGCGGTACAGGAGGCCATTCTCGAGCTTGATGGTCGCGTCGTGTTCTGCGCCGCAGTCGACCACAACGGTTACCTGCCGACCCACAATCGGGTGTTCTCGCAGCCGCAGCGGCCCGGAGAGGTGGCGTGGAATACGGCCAACAGCCGCAACCGCCGCATTTTCAACGACCGCGCCGGGCTTTCGGCGGCCCGCTCCACGCGGGCCCATCTCCTGCAGACCTACGAGCGCAACATGGGCGGCGGCAGGATCGACATCATGAAGGAGGTCGACGTGCCGATCACGGTGCGCGGTCGCCATTGGGGCGGGTTGCGGCTCGCCTATCGAGCGTGAAAGCCGCCGGTTGAAGCCAATTCCCAGGCCTGCCCGGGCTCGCCGAGGGGGAGATTCGCCGCCTCTCGCCGGGCTATACTTGGTTCGATTGCTTAAGCCCACGCTCGATCCCACCGGAGCCCCTATCGCATGAAAGCCGCAGTCCTCGGCGAGCACGGCGTCGAAATCCGCGACGTCCCCCGGCCCGCGCCCAAGCCAAACGAGGTGCTGATCCGGGTGCGCGCCTCGAGCCTCAATCGTGCCGATCTCCTGGTCAGCCTGGGCCATCAGCATGGCGCAGTCGGCGGCGTGGGGGCGCGTCTCGGCCTGGAATGCGCCGGCGAGGTCGAGGACGTCGGCCGCGAGGTGGCGGGGGTCAAGGCGGGCGATCGCGTGATGGCCTCGGCGCCGGGCAGCTACGCCGAATATGCGGTGACCGACTGGGGTCGGGTGCATCGGATCCCGGGCAACAACATGACCTTCGTGCAGGCGGCCTGCTTCCCGGTGGCGCTGCAGACCATGCACAATGCCGTGGTCACCGCCGGGCGGCTCAAGCGCGGCGAGACCCTGCTGATCCAGGGCGCAAGCTCGGGGGTCGGGCTGATGGGCATGCAGATCGGCAAGGTCATGGGCGCCGCCCTGGTCATGGGCACGTCGACCAATCCGGGGCGGCGGGCGCGCCTGAAGGAGTTCGGCTGCGACCTCGCGCTCGATTCGGGCGATCCGGGCTGGCCCGAGCATGTGAAGCAGGCGACCGGCGGCAAGGGGGTCGACCTGATCGTCGATCAGATCTCGGCCAGCGTCGCCAACCAAAATCTCGCCGCCGCGGCGGTGCTCGGGCGCATCGTCAATGTCGGCCGGCTCGGCGGCATGACGGGCGAGTTCAACTTCGACCTGCATGCCATGAAACGGATCGATTATATCGGGGTCACCTTCCGCACGCGGACGGTGGAGGAGGTGCGCGAGATCAACCGGCTGATGCGCGCCGACCTCTGGGCTCCGTTCGCGGCCGGCAAGCTCGCGCTTCCGATCGACAGGAGCTTCCCGCTCGAGAAAGCCGCCGACGCGCTCGCCCTGATGCGCGCCAACGCCCATTTCGGCAAGATCGTGCTGACGATGGGATGACGCGTTTCCCCGCCTCATCGGACTGGACGAATGAATGCAAAAAAGGCCCCGGTCTGTCGGACCGGGGCCGCAGAGTCTGCGGCTGCATGGGAGGACGTCGGATGCCGCAAATCATCTGTCATGATGGTGATTCCGGCGCCATATGCTTTGATCTACGTCAAAACCGGCGGCGACTGACGGCCAGCTGGGCCTGGTTCCCGTCCGCGCGGCGGAACAGGCGGTCATGGACCCCGCCGCCCCGAACGGTGTTTTACAATCAGCCCCCGCCCCTGTTCCGTCGAAACCCGCCAGCGCATGTCCGGGCGGAACCTGTTCACGACCGCGGGTGCGCCCGCTCGCCGGTCGTGACATGCGCTGCCTGATGTTCGAGAGGTCAGAATGACAAGCAAGCCGTCCTCTGCGCCCCGGCTGCGCTCGAAACTCTGGTTCGACAACCCTGACAACCCCGGCATGACCGCGCTCTACCTGGAGCGCTATCTCAACTACGGTCTCACGGCCGAGGAGCTCCGCTCCGGCAAGCCGATCATCGGTATCGCGCAGACTGGCTCGGATCTCGCGCCTTGCAATCGCCATCACCTGGAGCTCGCCCACCGGGTGCGCGAGGGTATCCGCACGGCCGGCGGCATCGCGTTCGAGTTCCCTTGTCACCCAATCCAGGAAACCGGCAAGCGCCCAACCGCGGCGCTCGACCGCAATCTCGCCTACCTCAGCCTGGTGGAGGTGCTCTACGGCTACCCGCTCGATGGCGTCGTGCTCATGACCGGCTGCGATAAGACCACGCCGGCCTGCATCATGGCGGCGACGACGGTGAACACGCCGGCGATCGTGCTGTCGGGTGGGCCGATGCTCAATGGCTGGTGGAAGGGCGAGCGCGTCGGCTCCGGCACCGTGATCTGGCATGCCCGGCAGGAGCTGGCGGCCGGGCGCATCACCCAGGAGGAGTTCATGCAGATCGCGGCGGCGAGCGCGCCGTCGATCGGCCATTGCAACGCCATGGGCACCGCATCGACCATGAACGCGCTCGCGGAGGCGCTTGGGCTGTCGCTGCCCGGCTGCGCCGCGATTCCGGCGCCCTATCGCGAGCGCGGCCAGATCGCTTACGAGACTGGCATGCGCGCGGTCGAGATCGTGCACGAGGATCTGAAACCGTCCGACATCCTCACCCGCAAGGCGTTCGAGAACGCCATCGTCGCGTGCTCGGCCATCGGCGGCTCGACCAATGCACCAATCCACATCAACGCGATCGCGCGCCATGTCGGCGTCGAGCTGAACATCCGGGAGTGGGAGACCATCGGCTTCGACGTGCCGCTGCTGGTCAACATGCAGCCGGCCGGGCTGTATCTCGGCGAGGACTATTACCGCGCCGGCGGCCTGCCGGCGGTGCTGCACGAGTTGCAGAAAAGAGGGCGCATCCACGAGGACGCGCTCACCATCAACGGCAAGACAATCGGCGAGAACGTGCGCGACGCGCGCGCAACCCACCGCGACGTGATCCGCAGCTACGACACGCCGCTGGTCAAGGATGCCGGCTTCAAGGTGCTGACCGGCAACCTGTTCGACTCGGCGATCATGAAGATGAGCGTGATCTCGGAAGAGTTCTACAAGCGCTATCTCTCCGACCCGAAGGACCCGATGGCCTTCGAGGGCCCCGCCGCGGTGTTCGATGGACCGGAAGATTATCACGCCCGCATCGAGGATCCCGCGCTCGGCATCGACGAGCGCACCATCCTGGTCATGCGCGGCGTCGGGCCGATCGGCTATCCGGGCTCGGCCGAAGTCGTCAACATGCAGCCCCCGGCCGCACTGATCAAACGGGGGATCACCTCCCTGCCCTGCATCGGCGATGGCCGTCAGTCCGGAACCTCGGGCTCGCCATCGATCCTCAACGCCTCGCCCGAGGCGGCGGCCGGCGGCGGACTGGCCCTCCTCAAGCCCGGCGACCGCATCCGCGTCGACCTCAAGGCGGGCACCGTCGACATGCTGGTGCCGGATGCCGAGATTGCGGCCCGCCGCGCCGCGCTCGAAAAGCAGGGTGGCTATCACTTCCCGGCAAGCCAGACGCCATGGCAGGAGATCCAGCGCGGCATGGTCGAGCAGCTCGGCGACGGCATGGTGCTCACGCCGGCGGTCAAGTACCGCCGCGTCGCGCAGAAGAGCATCCCGAGGGACAATCACTAGACCTTCGCCGCCGTCGTGCCCGCGCTTGTCGCGGGCATCCACGTCTTGAGTCTGCACAAGAAGACTTCATGGCCGGCTATGCCCGGCCATAACGCGTTAGCAAAATGACGCGCCAGGAAGATGAGTGGAGGTTTTATGACCGCACGATTGAAGGACAAGGTCGCCGTCCTCACGGCCGCCGGCCAAGGCATCGGCCGCGCGATCGCCGAGCGCTTCATCGCCGAGGGCGCACTCGTGATCGCGAGCGATCTCGATCCCGGCAAGCTCAAGGGATTGGCAGCGAAAAAATCCGTCAAGCTGGATGGGCGGTCGACGCCCGATGTCGAGGCGCTGGCGCAATCGGTGATCAAGGAGCTCGGCGCCCCGCATATCCTGGTCAATTGCGCCGGCTACGTACATGACGGCACGATCCTGCAATGCTCCGAGAAGGATTGGGATTTTTCCTTCGACCTCAACGTGAAATCCATGCACCGCATGATCCACGCGTTCCTTCCGGCGATGCTCGAGGCGGGGCGCGGCTCGATCGTCAACATGTCGTCGGCAGTCGGCTCGATCCGCGGCGTGCCCAACCGCTATGTCTACGGGGCAACCAAGGCGGCGGTCATCGGACTCACCAAGGCGATCGCCGCCGACTTCATCCGCCAGGGCATCCGGGCCAACGCCATTTGTCCGGGCACCATTCATTCGCCCTCCCTCGACGATCGTATCGAGGCCCAGGCGCAAAAGACCGGCAAGACGCAGGATGAGGTGCACCAGGCCTTCATCGACCGGCAGCCCATGGGGCGGCTCGGAACGCCGGACGAGGTCGCCGCCCTCGCGGCGTTTCTCGCGTCCGATGATGCGAGCTTCATCACTGGGCAAGCACATCTGGTCGACGGCGGCATGGCGCTGTGAAATCGCGCTGTAAGGGCGCTCTGCCTCGTGCCCTTCGACGTCCTGCCGTTTTGAGGGGCGGCGCGCCGTCCCTCACTTCGCCCGCGCCGGGTTGAACAGATAGTCCCCCGTCGTCGTCTCGTCGCGGCCGAGGCCGAGCTTCGCCGCATTGAACAGCGCCGAGAGCACGATGCTGACGGCGAAGTTGAGCAATAGCGCATAGAGCGCCGCGTATCCGGGAGCGGTCCAATCGCCGACGGCCAAGGGGAACACCGCCGACTGGAACTTGGTCGAAGCCGCCATGGCGGTGCCGCCGACGATCCCAGCCGCCCAGCCGACCAGCAGCGCCCAGGGATTGAGCCAGCGGGTGTAGAGGCCGACGATCACGGCCGGGATCGTCTGGCTGATCCAGATGCCGCCGAGCAGCTGAAGCTGGATCGCGTATTGCAGCGGCAGGAAGATGATGAACACGAGCGCCCCGAACTTGACGACCAGCGAGACGATCTTGGCGTTGCGCGCCTCCTCGCGCGGCGTGCAGTCCGCCTTGATGAAACGCACGTAGATGTTGCGCGTGAACAGGTTGGCGGCCGCGATCGACATGATCGCGGCCGGGACCAGGCCGCCGATGCCGATCGCCGCGAAACCAACGCCCGCGAACCAGTCCGGGAAGGCGTGCAGGATGAGCGCCGGGACGGCGAAATTGGTCTTGTAGTGCGCGAACTGCGGCGCGAACTCCGGCAGCTTGTCGACGCCGAGCGCAAGCGCCATGAAGCCGGTCAGCGCGAGGAGTCCGAGCAGGAACGAATAGGCGGGCAGGTAAGCGGCGTTGCGCCGGATCACCTCGCGACTGGAGCTGCTGAGCACGGCGGTCATCGAGTGCGGATAGAGAAACAGCGCGAAGGCCGAGCCGAGCGCGAGCGTCGCGTAAGCGGAGTACTGCCCGAGGGTTTTCGGCCCCGGCGACGCCAGCAGCAGCTTCGCGGGCGGCACCGCGGCAAAAATCTTGTCGTAGCCGCCAACCTGGAGCGGCACGACGATCACCAGGGCAAGCACCGTGATGTAGATCAGCGTATCCTTGACCACCGCGATCATCGCCGGGGCCCGCAGGCCGCTGGTGTAGGTGAAGGCCGCCAGGATGACAAAGGCGATGATGAGCGGCAGATCGCCCGCGAGCCCACCGCTGGCGCCGACCCCCATGGCGCCAATCACGACCTGCAGGCCGAGCAGCTGCAGCGCGATGTACGGCATGGTGGCGACGATTCCGGTGATCGCCACGGCGAGCGCGAGCCAGCGGTTGCCGTAGCGGCCTTGGACGAAATCGGCGGCGGTAATGTAGTTGTGCGTGTGCGTCACCGACCACATGCGCGGCAGGATCAGAAACACCAGCGGATACATGACGATCGTGTATGGCAGCGCAAAGAAGCCGATCGCGCCGGCGCCGAAAACCAGCGCCGGCACCGCTATGAAAGTGTAGGCGGTGTAGAGATCGCCGCCCAGCAGGAACCAGGTGATGACCGTGCCAAGGCGCCGCCCAGCCAGGCCCCATTCATGCAGTTGATCGAGATCGCCGCGCCGCCAGTTGGCCGCGACGAAGCCGATCACAGTGATGAACCCGAACAGCAGGATGAAAACGATGAGCGCGGTCCAGTTCACGGCCGCCTACCCTCTCATGCGGTGCACAATAATGATGAGGCCCGAGGTCACGAAGACCCAGACGAATTGGTACCAGTAGAAAAAGGGAAAGCCGCCGAGCGTTGGCTCGACGCGATTGTAGAACGGCACCCACAGGAGGGCGATGAAGGGCAGCACCAGCAACAGGTACCAAGCCCTGGATCCGGGTCGTGAGCGCGACGGGGTGTCGGCCATCAGCGTTTCCCAATCATGCCCGCACGCGTGTTCGGCGCATCCGCAGGCAGAACGTGCGTGGCGTCCTGGGGTTCCCTGCCGTGCCGGAACTCCGCGCCGTTCGCGCAGTTCTAGGGTTGGAACCCCAGCGGGCCCGGTTGCGATCATCATTGCGATCCTGTGCGCGTTGGGCCGGAGGCGAAAGGTGTGGCGTTTGGGCGGGATCAGATCGCGCCGGCCGAGGGGCCGCGGGCGCCGCGCTACGTCCGAGGCCGGCTCCAGGGCCGCGATCCCGTTTCCCGTCAACGTGCAGGCGCGCCCTTCGCGGGGCGCAGCAGCACAAAGGCGATCGGCACCAGCAGCGCCGCCAGCAAGGCGTAGCCGCGGAACACGTCGATATAGGCGAGGATCGTCGCCTGCTGGTTGACGATCTGTCCGATCACTCCGAGCACCTGGCTGAGTGGCGGATGCGGCACGCCCTGCCCGCTCAGGAGCGCGGTGACGTGCTCGACTGTCGTCTGATACGCGGGCGATGATGGCACCAGATGATCCGTCAGATAGGCCTGATGGCGCTGGGTCGCCTCCGCCAGCATGGTGCCGGCGACGGAGACCCCGATGCTGCCGCCAATATTGCGCGAGACGTTGATGAGCGACGAGGCCTCGCTCGTCTTGTCGGGCGGCAGCCCCGCATAGGAGGCCGCGGTGATCGGGATGAACAGGAACGGCAGGCCGACGGTCTGAAACACCCGCGCCCAGGCGAAGAACGAGAAGTCGGCGTCGGACGAGAGCCGCATCATGTGCCACATCGAGGCCGCGACCACCGCCATGCCGAAGCCGATGAGATATTTCGGCGAGATGTAGTTCGACACGAACCCCACGAGCGGCATCATCATCAGCATCGCGATCCCGCCCGGCATTAGCACGAGTCCCGAGAGCGTCGCCGTATATTGAAAGGAGACCTGCAGGAGCTGGGGGATGAGCTGGATGGTGCCGAAGAGGATTGCGCCGAGAGCCAGCATCATCATGTTGGCGGTGGCGAACTGACGGCGGAAGAACAGGCGCACTGCAACGATCGGCTCGGCGCGCGACAGCTCCCAGGGGATGAACAGCGCGAATGCGGCCATCGAGAGCGTGAAGAACGTGACGATGAAGCTCGAGTCGAACCAGTCCTCGCGCTCGCCTTTGTCCAGCACCACTTCGAGGCAGCCGAGCCACAGAGCCACCAGCAGGAAGCCGACCCAGTCCACCTTCAGCCCATGGGCGAGGCGGTCGCGGCGCTCGCGCTCGAGCACGTCCGGCTCGGTGACCAGCCATTGCACGAGCATCAGCGAGACCACCCCGATCGGCCCGTTGATCAGAAAGATCCAGTGCCAGGAATAATTGTCGGTGAGCCAGCCGCCGAGCGCCGGGCCCACGGTCGGGGCGACGATCACGGCAATGCCGTAAAGCGCGAAGGCCTGGGCGCGCCGATTGGCCGGAAAGGTATCGGCCAGCATCGCCTGCTCGCTCGGCGCCATGCCGCCGCCGCCGAGTCCCTGCAGGACGCGAAAGACGATCAAGACGCCGAGGCTCGACGCGAGCGCACACAGGATGGAGGCGATCGTGAAGGTCGCAACGCAGAGCATGTAGAAGCGCTTGCGTCCGATCACGCCGGAGAGCCAGCCGCTGATCGGCAGCACCACGGCGCTCGCGACCAGGTAGCTGGTGATGATCCAGGTGCTCTCGTCGATGCCGGCCGCAAGGCTGCCCGCGATGTTGCGCAGCGCCACGTTTGCGATCGAGGTGTCGAGCACCTGCATGAAGGTGGCGATCGAGATCACCACCGCGACCAGCCAGGGATTGCGGTCGCCTGCCGCCGAGCGACTGAGATCGTCGTGCCCGGCCTCGTGCGCGTCCGCCATGCTCAGCGGACCTTGACCGTCGGCACCACCGACATGCCGGGGCCGACATAGACGCCCGGATCGCCGTCGAACACGATCTTCACCGGCACGCGCTGAACGACCTTGACGAAATTGCCGGTCGCGTTCTCCGGCGGCAGAAGGCTGAAGGCGGCGCCGCTGCCGGCCTGAATGCTGTCGACGTGCCCATGCAGAACGCGGCCCGGATAGGCATCGACCGTGATGTCGACCGGCTGGCCCGGCCGCATCCGGTCGAGTTGGGTTTCCTTGAAGTTCGCGGTGACCCACACCCGGGTCGGCACGAACACCATCAGCGCCTGGCCGGGCTGGGCGAGCCCGCCGACCGCGGCGGACAGCTTCGTCACCCGGCCGCTCTCCGACGCCTTGATCTGGGTGCGCGAGAGATTGGTCTGCGCCTGGTCGCGGCTCGCATTCGCCTGCTCGAGCTGAGCCTGCGCGCTCTGCTTCTGTGCCTGGAGAATCGCGATCTGCTTTTCGGCCGCGGTTTCATTGGCCTGCGCGGTCAACAGCGCGGCCTCTTTCTGGCGCAGGTCGGAGGCGGTCTGCTGCGCCTGCTGCTGGGTGCCGGCGCCGTGGCTGAGCAAATCCTGAGCGCGTGCGGCCTCCTGCCGCGAGAAGGTGAGCGCGGCCTGCGCCTGCTCGACCTGCTTCTTCGCGGCGTCGATGCGGGCGTTCTGCGCCTCGATCTGAGCGTCGAGATTGGTGATCGACGCCGCGGCCTGCTCGACCTGCGCGTTGGCCTCGGCCAGCGCATTGGCATAGTCGCGCGGGTCGATCTCGACCAGCGTGGCGCCCGCCGGCACCTCCTGGTTGTCGTTCACCGGCACCGCGACGATGGTGCCGGTGAGCTGCGACGCGACGGTGACCGTGCGGGCGTCGATGAAGGCGTCGTCGGTCGATTCGTAGTTGCGCGCGTGCAGCCACCAGGCGACCACGGCCGCCAGCACGAGCAGGACCGCGATGCCGGCGCCGGCCGCGGCATAAGGATGCCGGCGCAGGTTGTCGCGCAGCAAGGCGCGCGGTTGGTCGGCCGGCTTTTCCGCCCGGACCTGGTCGCGCCGATCCTGCGGGTCGCCGCGCTCCGCCCGCAGGGACGTGTCGGCTCGTTCTCTTGTCTTCGCGTCCATGCGCCGTCTCGCTCGGAGCAGCTCCTCGCGAGCGCGGCGCTATGGTCGGATACGCTACGTCACCAGAGTTGCATTGAGGAAAACCGACAGCACGGACGCATGGTTCCCACGGGACCCGGGAACTCCCGTGCGAGTTCCGGACCATCCACTCCGATGGCCTAGATCAGCTGGACGAAGATCAGCAGGAGACCGAGCACGGATACGGCCCACACGCCCGTTCTGACCCATGGCAGCCCGGCCACGTAGACGCCGGCGTAGACGAGCCGCGCCCAGAAGAAGAGCTGCGCGCCGAGCGCGGTCGTGCCATCGAGCCGGCCCGTGGCCTGCGCGACCAGCACCAAGGCGGTGAACAGGACAAGACTCTGCAGCATGTTGCGGTGAGCGCGCTCCGCGCGCCCTGCCCAGCCGATCATCGCCGGCATCTTGTCCCGGTTGCCTGCGAGCGTCGGCAGACCGACCTGCAGGTACGCGCCGGTCACGGCGACCAGGCATTGCACGAACGCAAGCGCGGCGGACCAGACGAGCAATTTGAGTTCGATGGGCATCGATCCCTCCCGGCCAATCCGGCATCCGACGGATGCCGTGCGCCAAGGAGGCTAGCGCAGGTTGCGCCGATTCGGAATCGGCGGCCGCAGAGACCCGGCGCCCGGTTTCGGCAGGTCCGAGATCAGAATGTGAGGCGCAAGCCGGCGAGAGCCGACTTTCGTGTGCAGAGCCGCAGGAGATGGCCGCCCGGCCGTCACTCCCCGCTTGCGAGGATCTCGTCGACCGCAACGGCGCGGCCCTCGCGCGCGCTCCGGACGCCTGCCTTGATCACCGCAAGATTGCGCGCCGCCCACCAGCCGTCGGTCTCGGGCGCGGTGCCGCTCCGGATGCAATGAACGAACTCTTCCAGCTCCTCGCGGATGGTGTCGTTCGCCGCAACCTTGACCGGCGTCGCCGATGTCTCGCCGCGGCGCAGAACCCGCAGACCTGAAAAGAGGTCGTAGTAGGCGCTGGCTTCCTTTCCATAGATGTTCATCATGTAGTACTCGGACGCCGATGCATACGAGGCGGTGAGGTTCGACAGCGCGCCGTTCTCGTGCTCGAGGATCAGATTGGCGACGTCCGGATTATCGCCCGGCAGCACGAGCTGCGCCGAGCGCCCGGACACCCGCACGACCTTGCCCATCAGCATTTCCAGCACGTCCACATAATGGATGCCGATCTGCAGCATCACGCCGCCCGGCATGCCGGCGGCCTGATAGCGCCAGGAGGACAGATCGATCTTGCCGAGCCGGTCGCGGCTGATGTTGGCCTCCGCCTGAACCAGGCGGCCAAACCGGCCGGCCTCGATCTCGCTCTTGATCCAGCGGAAGTGCTCCTCGCGGCGGCGCTGGTACCCGAGCGAAAGGACGACGCCCGCGTCGCTGCATACCTGCGCGATGGCGTGTCCTTCAGCGACCGTGTTGGCGATCGGCTTGTCCAAGAAGACATGCTTGCCGGCTGCCGCGGCCGCGCGGGTGGTCTCGAGATGCACGCCGTTGGGCGTCGTGTTGATGACCGCCTCGATCGCAGGGTCGCGCAGGATCTCGTCGTAGGTCGCCGCCGCCTGGCAGCCGTACTTGGTCGCGAATGCCGCCCGCTTGTCGTCCGAGCGCGTATAGCAGGCAACGATCTCGAGCTTGCTCGACCGCTTGATGGCGTCCGCCAGCACGTCGGACCACCAGCCCATGCCGATGACGGCGACGCGCAGCTTTTCCGAGCCGGTCGCCTCACGGCGATCGCGCGCCGACGGCGCGCGGCCCCGGGTTTGGGTCATGACCATGAATGATGCCTTAGTTGGTCAGCGCAGCCGCGGACTTGAGGATCGGCGCCCAGCGCGCAATCTCGGACTTGAGCAGCTTGGCGAGATTGGCCGGACCGCGCTCCTCCTTGGCCGGCACGCGCCCGCCGAGCTCGACCAGACGGTCGCGCACGGTCGGGTCGTCGAGCGCTTCGTTGAGCGCCTCGTTGAGCTTGGCGACGACCGGGGCCGGCGTGCCCTTGGGCGCGAACACCGCGCTCCAGATGCTCATCTGGTAGGACGGCGCGCCGGCGTCCTTCGCGGCCGGCACGCCCGGCAGCGACGGCACGGGCTTGTCGGAGGAGACGCCGTAGGCCTTGATCGTCCCACTCTGCACGGCGGCCGCGACGCTCACCACCTGCTCGCAGAAGAAATCGACATGACCGCCGAGCAGGTCGTTGAGCGCCGGCCCGGTGCCGCGATAGGCGATCAGGCGCGGGTTGAGGCCGAGCTCGGAATTGAACATGAGACAGGCCATGTGCGACGAGGAGCCGATGCCGCCATGCGCCTGCTTCACGGAATCGCCGTTCTTCCTGACGTAGGCGATGAACTCCTTGAGGTCCTTGGCGGGAAAATCCTTGCGCGCGACGATCGCCGCCGGAGCATGCGACGTCAGGCCGATCGGCTGGAAGTCCCTGGTCGAGTCGTAGCGCAGGTTCGGATAGAACGCCGGAGCTGCGACGTGCGAGCCCATGCTGGCGCCGAGGAGCGTGTAGCCGTCCGGCGCCGCAGCCGCCGCGCGGGCAGTGCCGAGCGTGCCGCCTGCACCGCCGACGTTCTCGATGACGATGGACTGGCCGAGACGCTTGCTCATCCCGTCCGCGACGATGCGGGCAACCACGTCGCTCGGACCGCCGGCCGGATACGGAACGATCATCGTGATCGGACGCGACGGATAGTCGAGCGCGCTTGCGGGCAGGAGGAACAGCGCTGCAGCGACGCCGGTGACCACGGCCGCGATCGCGGCGAGCACATAGTGGACGGACTTCTTCACGTTACTCTCCTCTACAGCATCCCTTGGCCTGCACCGGCCAGCCGCGCGATGACGCAACCGTCGTCCCGGGAAGCGGGGGTCACGCGCTCGCGCCGTGCTGCGGCCTGTCCGGCCCGCATCACCGCGCAGTCCATATCATCGCTGATCGAGACCAGACCTCCCCTGCCTGACCTGGTCTGCACCAACTGCCGCCGCCCCCTGAGGACGTCGGCGCCCTGCCGCTGCCCACATCGCCCGATGTTGTGGCCGTAATTGTGGCAAGACGGGCGCATATCTCGCGAGAATGACTGCATGGTTGGCACGCGGCTAATTGTGACGAACAACCTGTCTGGGAACGGTATGCTTCAACCGGCGGGCAAGGATTAAATGGTACGTTCGTAGTTCAGCCGCGCACGCGCGGCGCGACCGGCCCGGGGAGGCGCTTGCCGGGCCAGCACACCGGAGGCCCCATGGTCCATCGCGGCGTTGCAGCAACGATCCGAGGAACACCGGGGTGCTGGCGCTTCTCGCGCCATCCGACTACGGCAACCCAGCGGTCGTGCGCGAGCAACTGACGCGAATGCTGCGGGGCGCATCGGCGGCCAAGCTCGAAGAAGCCGACTGGTGCCGGGCGGCCTATGAGTGGGCCGGCGATCCCGGATGACGGCTATTCCTCGGGGGACTGGACGATCGGATCGTAGCGGGCGGCGTCGAGGCCGAGCAGATTCCACGACTGCTGCATATGCGGCGGCAGCGGCGCGGTGACGTCGACGACGCCGCCGCGCGGATGCGGCACCGCGATGCGGCGCGCGAGCAGATGCAGGCGATTCTGCAGTCCGCCCGGCAGCTCCCAGTTCTCCTTCGAGAAATATTTCGGATCGCCGATCATCGGATGGCCGATATGGGCCATGTGGGCGCGTAGCTGATGGGTGCGGCCGGTCACCGGCTTGAGCGATATCCAGGCGAGCTTGGAGCCGGCGGTGTCGACGACCGCGTAATAGGTGACGGCATGGCTCGCCCCCTCCTCGCCGTGCTGTGCGATGCGCATGAAGCTTTCCTCCTCGCGCTCCTCCTTGGCGAGGAAGGTGGAGACACGCCCTTGGCGCGGACGCGGCACCCCGGCGACGAGCGCCCAGTAGATCTTTCGCGCCGAGCGGCTGCGGAAGGTTTTGGCCAGCGCCGACGCCGAGAAGCGGTTCTTGGCGACCAGAAGACAGCCGGCGGTGTCGCGGTCGAGCCGATGGACGAGCCGCGGTCGCTGGCCGGCGCGGTCGCGCAGCACCTCGAGCATGCCGTCCACGTGCCGCGTCATGCCCGATCCACCCTGCACCGCGAGGCCCATGGGCTTGTTGAGCACCAGAACGTCGGCATCTTCGTAGAGCGTGATGGAGCGCAGGAACGCACGCGTCTTCTCGTCGGCCTCCGATGCCGGTCCGCGCGGCTTCGGCGCGTCGAGCTTGAGCGGCGGGACGCGCACCGCCTGACCGGCCTGCAGCCGATCCTTGGCGTCCACACGCTTGCCGTTCACCCGCAGCTCGCCTTTGCGGATGACACGCTGAATGTGGGAGAAGCTCAGGCCCGGAAATCGCGCCTCGAGGAAACGATCGACGCGCATGCCGGATTCGTCCGGGGTCACCGCGACCGTCTGGACACCGGTCGGCAGCGGAGCCGGTGCGGGCGCGGAGCGATCCCGCTTGGGCGGCTCGTCCGGGGCGGCGCGCCGCACCGCTCTCTCGAACGGCGCCGAGCCGCCGGCACGACGGCCGCCGCGCGGCGCGTCTCCCCGCCGCGGACGCTGCTGATGCCGCGGGCCTGGCGTGTGCCGCCCGCCGCCGGGCTGCCGGGGTCCGCCTTTGCGCGTCACCATGGTTCCTGCCGCGATCGTCCATGGCGGCCAAGCGCCGCCGGCCGCATCAGTCGCACAAGGGGTCGGCCGCGACAAGGATGCCGGGCGGTCGAGGAGAGCAACGCAAAATGGGTGGAAAATCGGGCCTGCCCCGCCCGGAAATGGCGTGCGGGGGCCGGCTGCTCATCGTTCCCGGAACGCGCGCGCCATCTGCTCGCGCAGCGGCTTGAGCAGATAGCCGAGTGGCGTCCGCGACTGTGTCTGCACGAAGGCTTCCGCCGGCATTCCGGGCATGAGGTGGAAACCTCCCAATCGCCGCACCTGCTCCGGGGGAAGCACGATCCGAACGAGGTAATAAGCTTGACCGGTCGGCGAGCCCGCTTGCTGCTCGTGGGTGAGATCGGCGGAGACGAGGGTGAGGACACCCTCGAGCTCGGGCATGGTTCGCGCGTTGCCGGCCTTGATGCGCACCTCCGCATGCTGGCCGGTGGCGACCTGATCGATGTCGCTCGGGGGCACCTTGGCCTCGACCACGAGCTGGTCGCCGCGCGGCACGATCTCCATGATGGTCTCTCCGGCCCGGATCACCCCGCCGACGGTGTGCACGGCCAGCTGGTGCACGGTGCCGCTCTGCGGGGCGCGGATCTCGATCCGGTTGAGCTGGTCCTCGGCGGCGGTGATCCGTTCGCTGAGCTCGGCGATCTTGCCCTGGGTCTCCCGCAGGTCCTTGAGAACCTCGGTGCGGGAGTCCTGATCGAGCTGGATGATCTGCAACTCGATCTCGCTGACCTTGCCCCGCGCGCGCGCGATGTCGGCTATGAGCTGGCCGCGGTCCCCCTGCAGCCTGGCCTGGTCGCGTTGCAGCTGGGTATAGCGCGTTATCGAGACGAGCTTCTGCTTGTAGAGCTGTGCGACGCCCGACAGTTCCTCGCCGATATAGCTGATCTCGCTATCCTTGCTCTCCTGCTGGGCGGTGAGCCCGCGGATCTCCTCGTTGGTCTGGGAGACACGCTCCTGCAGCTGCGAGCGTTGGCCGTTCCGTGCAGCGGAGCGGGAATCGAAAAGCTTCTTCTCCCCCATCATGGCCGTCGCCACAGAGGGCTCTTTCTGGCGGCTGGTCAGCGCCTGGGGAAAGCTGATAGCCGCAGCGCTGTCACGCTCGGCGAGCAGCCGCGCCTCCCGCGCCATGAGCTCGTCCAACTGCGATTGCACGGCGCCGACGGTTGCACCGGTGACCGTCGCGTCCAGGCGAATGAGGACCTGGCCTTCCTGCACGACGTCGCCGTCGCGCACCAGGATGTCGCTGACCACGCCGCCGGACGGATGCTGGATCTTCTTCACGCTGGAATCGACGACCAGGCTTCCGGGCGCAATGACCGCGCCGGCCAGCTCGCTCATCGAGGCCCAGCTTCCGAACCCGCACAGAAACAACACCACAAGACCGAAGCCGACGATGTTGAGCTTGCGGATCGCCAGGCGCGCCTGACTGCCATGTGGGCTCATCGGTCGGCACCCGTTTCGCTGACGACCTTGAGGGCGCCGACACCGGGCGCCCGATGGCGAGCCGCAAGCGCGCGCCAGACCTCGTCGCGCGGTCCGAATGCCTGCTGCGTCCTGTTGCCAAGCAACAGGATCTTGTCGCAGGCGGAAAACGCCGACGGGTGATGCGCGATCATGAGCACGATCGCGCCCCGCGCCTTCAGGTCGTGGATCGCCTCCTGCAGGGCGGCGTCTCCAGCGCGATCGAGGTTGGCATTGGCTTCGTCGAGCACGAGCAAGAACGGATCGCCGTACAGCGCGCGTGCGAGCGCAATGCGCTGCCGCTGGCCGCCGGACAGCACGGCCCCCATCTCCCCGATGGTCGTGTCGTAGCCCGCCGGCAGCCGCAGGATCATGTCGTGCGCGCCGGCCGCCTGCGCGGCGCGCAGCACCGCAGCGTTATCCGCTTTCGGATCCATCCGCGCGATGTTCTCGGCGACCGTTCCATCGAACAGCTCGACGCTCTGCGACACATACCCGATATGCTGTCCGCGTATGTCCGGATCCCATTGATCGATCGCCGCACCGTCGAGCCGGATGCTGCCCCGCGCCGCCGGCCAGATGCCAAGCAGCGTCCGCACCAGCGACGTCTTGCCCGTGCCGCTCGGCCCAAGTATGCCGAGAGCCTCGCCCGCCGCCACGCTGAAGTGGATATTGCCGAGAATGGCCTTCTCGCCTCCCGGCGCGGCGACGACCAGACGTTCGACCTCGAGCCGGCGCGTCGGCCGCGGGAGGGCCGTGACCGCGCGGCGCGTCCGACCGCTCAGGCTGTCGAGGAGATCGTTGAGACGACGGATGCTCGCCCGCGCGGCGACGAAGCCGCGCCAATTGGCGATCGCGGTCTCGATCGGGGCGAGCGCGCGGGTCATCATGATGGACGACGCGATCATGCCGCCGGTGCTCAACTCATCGCGGATCACGAGGTACGCGCCCAGGCCCAGCATGATGGACTGGAGCAGAAGCCGGACCATCTTCGACACGCTTCCATAGGCAGTCACGACGTCGTTCGATCGCGCGGTTGCCCCGAGATAGCGGGCATTGAGCTGCTGCCATCGCGCGGTGAGCGCCGGCCCCATGCCCATCGCCGCAATCGTCTCGCTGTTGCGCCGATCAGCTTCGAGCATCGCGGCGCGCACCCCCCCGTCCTGAGACACGGCGCGGGCGCAGGCGCGGCTCGCGCGTTCGGTGAGGACCGTCAGCGTGAACAAGGCGATGCCGCCGATGAGCGCCAGTGTCCCGAGCAGCGGATGGACGAGGAAGCACAGGATCAAGAACACCGGCATCCACGGCAGATCGACGATGGCGATCGGGCCGGCGCCGGTGAGGAAGGCGCGGATCTGATCGAGATCGCGCACCGGCTGGACGGCCTCCGCAGCGCGGCGTGTATGAAGCGCCACCCGCATCACCGCCCGATGCACCGTGGTGCCGAGATGCTCGTCGAGGAGCAGGGCCGATCGAATGACGACCCGCGTGCGAACGATGTCCAGCGCGCCCTGGAATGCGAAGGCCAGAACGAGAAACAACGAGAGCGCCACCAGGGTCGGAACGCTGCGGCTCGAGAGCACGCGGTCGTAGACCTGCAGCATGTAAAGCGGGCCGGCCAGCATCAGCAGGTTCACCACCGCGGAAAACGCTGCGACGCTCCAGAACGCGCGCTTGCATTCGGCGAGGGCGCCGCGCACGTGGGCATCGGCGATCGGTGCCTGAACACCAGAGGCCGCATTGGCGGTCCGGTCCCACGTCTCGGCAAGGAATTCCACTGCGCTGTTCGCGCGAGCCGCGACCTGCTCGGCGACGCGCCGCGCGGTCGTCACGGCGCTGCGGAGAGGAATGACGTTATCGCCGGACGGGACAACCCGCTCCGCTCCCGTGACGAACAATCCGGCAATGCGTTCGCGGAGATGATCGACATGCGAGCGCTTGCGAATGCGGCGGGATTCGCGAGCGAGCAGGTCCGCAATGGCGGACTCGATTTCGACCGCTTCATTTTCCGTCAGGCGCGGCGGCGCCGCGCGGCGCGCGCGCGACCTGACGTCTTGTCTTCCGTCGATCGAAGAGAACATGATTCCACGCCCGCGCCGACTGAGCGCGCCCCATGCCGCATTAACGCTGACTTCCCCCGAGACCGCCTCGGCCGCTGTGTGCCTGCGATCAATGTTGCAAGCAAAACCACAAATGCGGTCATTCCATGAAATCGCATCGCGAAGCGCAGCAAAAATCTTTCACGTCGATCGAGTGTCAAAGTGAAACAGCGCGCGGAGACTTCATTGCGCCATATTCGTAAAACTAGATCGCCGAAGGGACTGGGAGGGGATCAGATGCTCGATTTGACGGGATACAAGCTTACATTCGACGACGAATTCAACTCGCTCAGCGTCTCGCAGAACGGCGATGGTACGGTCTGGCGAGACATCCGCCCCGGCTCTCGCATGAGCGCGACCGCGGACATCGGCTTCGGCGACTCCGCCTTCGTCGACCCAAGCTCCGGCGTCAATCCGTTCAGTCTGCAGAACGGTGCGCTCGACATCACGGCGGTGCGCGCCGACTCCTCCGTGGTGGGCCCCGGCCAGTGGGCCTCCGGCCTCATCAGCACGCAGGGGAATTTCTCACAGGAATACGGCTACTTCGAAATGCGGGCCGAGCTGCCCAACGACACCGGCGTGTGGCCGGCGTTCTGGATGCTGCCGACATCGCAGGCGTGGCCGCCCGAGGTGGACACCTTCGAGACCTACGGCGGATCGGGTCTCTATCAATACGTCCATACCGACCAGACCGGCTCGCCGACCTGGCAGCAGACCTACAGCGATCAGGCGACAATGCCGAGCGGCTATCATACTTTCGGCGTGGCGTGGGATCCGCAGCACATCACGTTCTATTTCGACGGCCAGCAGACCGGGCAGCAGGACACGCCCGCCGACATGCATCAGACCATGTACCTGCTCGCCGATCTCGCGATGCAGGATAAGGGGTCGAGCGTGACCAACGACCCCAAGCATCTCAACATCGATTACATCCGCGCCTATTCAAACGATCCGAACGCGACAGCGGTCGCACTCGACCACATATCGTCGCCAGACGGCGCCAACACGTCCGATCTGCACGGCGCAACCGCGGCGAATACGACGAGCGCCGGAACGAGCGGCGGCGGCACCACCACGACAACAACGAGCGGCGGCGGCACCACCGGCGCAACAAGCGATGGCGGCCACACGACTGCCGCAACGAGCGGCGGCGCCCCCATCATCGCGGCGAGCAGCGCCACCGACCCGACAACCGGCGGGGGCACCACCACCGCCGCCGGCAGCCCAGCGACGCCGGCGACCGACGGCACGGACGGAAGTCTTACCATCCACATTTCCGCGGACCACTACGCAGGCGATCCGCAGTTCCTTGTCTTTGTCGACGGACAGCAGGTCGGCGGCCCGCAGAGCGTCGATGCAATCCATTCGCAGGGGCAATGGCAGGACATCACCGTGTCGGGGAACTTCGATCCGAATACCGTCCATCATGTCGACGTGCAATTCATCAATGACGCCTGGGACGGCCAACTGGGCGAGGGAAACGACCGCAATCTCTACATTGGCAGCGTTACGGCCGGCGGACACACGATTGCGGGCCAGGACACGACCAGCAATACTGGGTCGCATGGATACGACAGCTGGGATCCCCACGCGGCGGTGATGGTGACGAATGGCACCGCCGGCTATGACGTTCTCTCCTCGTCGACAGGCGATACCGGCGCTACAACGACGGCGGCCGGAACGGCAAGCGCCGGTGATCCCGGCGCAGCGACGACGACAGGAACGGCGAGCACTGACGGAACGACGGGCGGTGGAACGAGCACGGCCGGCACTGGCCAGGGCTCGGTGACGCTGCACATGTCGGCCGACCACTATGCCGGCGATCCGCAATTCGAAGTGTTCGTCGACGGCCATCAGATCGGCGGTGTCCAAAGCGTGCAGGCGGTGCATTCGCAGGGACAATGGCAGGATATCACTGTCGCGGGCGACTTCGACCCGACAGCGGCTCACAACGTGGAGGTCCGCTTCATCAACGATGCCTGGGACGGCCAGCTCGGGGAAGGAAACGACCGCAATCTCTACGTCGGCTCGGTCACAATGGGCGGGCAAACGATGGCGGGAACGAACGTGGTCAGCAACACGGGCTCGCACGGATACGACAGCTGGGATCCGAACGCTGCCGTGATGGTGACCAACGGAAGCGCGGTCTACAACACGGCCAGCACAGCGCCACATCCGGCCCCGGCGGCGGATACCGGGAGCAGTCCCGGGACGCTCACCTTGCACATCTCCGGCGACCAATACGCCGGAGACCCCGAGGTCCAGGTGTTCGTCGACGGACAGCAGATCGGAGGAACGCAGGACATTCAGGCGAGCCACTCGCAAGCCCAGTGGCAGGACATCACCCTGAAGGGCAATTTCGACCCGAACGTCGATCACCAGGTTCAGGTGAAGTTCATCAACGACGCGTGGGATGGCAATCTGGGCAACGGACACGACCGCAATGTCTACGTCGGCAGCGTCACGGTCGGCGATCACGCGATCGCAGGCCAGAACACGACCAGCAATACGGCCGAGTGGGCCCAGAATGACTGGGACCCGCACGCCGCCGTGATGGTCACCAACGGTACGGCCACGTTCAACAGCAATCCGCACGATTGGCTGCATTGAGATGAACGCCCCGCCGGGAGCGGCGCGGCGTTTCAGCCGCCCCGCTCCTTGCGGAGCTTGGCCCAATATTCCAGCCGCTTGCGGATCTCGCGCTCGAAGCCGCGCTCCGGCGGGTCGTAGAACTTCTGGCGCCCGAGCGCTTCGGGGAAATAGTCCTGGCCCGAGAAGGCATCGGGCGTGTCGTGGTCGTAGTCATAACCCGTGCCGTAGCCTTCAGACTGCATCAGCTTGGTCGGCGCATTGAGGATGTGCTTGGGCGGGACGAGCGAGCCCGCCTGCTTGGCGATGCGCATCGCGGCCCCGTAGGCGAGATAGGCCGCGTTCGATTTCGGCGCCGTCGCGACGTAGATCACCGCCTCGGCGATGGCGAGCTCTCCCTCGGGTGAGCCGAGAAAATCGTAGGCATCCTTGGCGGCATTGGCGATGACGAGCGCCTGCGGATCGGCGAGCCCGATGTCTTCGACCGCCATGCGCACGACCCGGCGGGCGATGTAGAGCGCATCCTCGCCGGCATCGAGCATGCGGCAGAGATAGTACAGTGCTGCATCCGGATCGGAGCCGCGCACTGATTTGTGCAGGGCCGAGATGAGGTTGTAGTGGCCGTCCTGCGACTTGTCGTAGATCGGAGCGCGCCGCTGCACGATCTCGGTCAGCTTGGCGGCGTCGAATACCTCGCCGGCGCGCGCGGCGCGCCAGACCTCCTCGGCGAGCGTCAGCGCGGCGCGGCCGTCGCCGTCCGCCATGCGGATGAGCGCGGCGCGCGCCTGCCCATCGAGTGGCAGCGTCCTGTTCTCGATCGCCTCGGCGCGGGCGAGCAGCTTCTCGATCGCGGCCTCATCCAGCGGCTTGAACACGAGAACGCGGGCGCGCGACAGCAGCGCCGCATTGAGCTCGAAGGAAGGATTCTCGGTGGTTGCGCCCACCAGCACCACGGTGCCGTCCTCCATGACCGGAAGGAAGGAGTCCTGCTGAGCGCGGTTGAAGCGGTGCACCTCGTCGACGAACAGAAGCGTGCCCTTGCCGGTCTCGCGCCGCGCGCGCGCCGCGTCGAACGCCTTCTTGAGGTCGGCGACGCCGGAGAACACCGCCGAGAGCTGCTCGAAATGCAGATCGGTCGCATCGGCAAGGAGCCGCGCCACGGTGGTCTTGCCGGTGCCGGGCGGTCCCCAGAACACCAGCGAGCCGAGCGAGCGGGTCTCCAGCATGCGGGTGAGCGCGCCGTCCGGACCGAGCAGATGGTCCTGGCCGACCACGTCGGCGAGGGTCTCGGGCCGCAGCCTGTCGGCGAGCGGCCGCGGCGCATCGCGATCGAGGCCGGCGGCGGTGAAAAGCGTCCCTCCCCGCTCGGCACGCGGGCTCATGCGTTTGCGTCCTCTTTAGCCCCCGAGCATCACCGAGATCTCCTGGCCGCCACGCAGGATGGTGAGGCGCCACAGCCGGCTCGGGCGAGCGAGCGCGCGTTGCAGGTCGGCGGTGGTCGCGATCGCGGCATCGTTCACGGTTCGCACCACGTCGCCCTTGCGGAAGCCGAGACTCTGCGCCACCGAGCCGTCGGCCAGCTCCAGCACGACGACCCCCTCGGCCGAACTGTCGAGCCGCAGCTCATCGGCGAGCGCCGGCGAGAGGTCGGCGACGGTCGCACCGAGCAGCGGCGAACGGGCGCGGACGACGATCTCGTTGCGCGGATTCTCCGGCGCGGTCTCGAGCGCCACAGCGAGTTGCATGTCACGGCCGCCACGCACCAGGCGAACCTCGGCCTTTCCGCCGAGCGGCTTGGTGGCGAAGCGGTAGTCGAATGCATTGGGATCGTCGACCGACTGGCCGTCGACCGCGACGATCAAGTCGCCGGTCTTGAGCCCGGCGCGGGCCGCGGGGCTCTTCGGGGTGATGCTCGCGACCAGCGCGCCGCTCGGCCGCTTGAGGCCGAGCCCTTCGGCGATCTCCGGCGTCACGCCCTGCAGCTTGGCCCCGAGCCAGGGCCGCCGGACCACGCGCGATCCGCCCTGCGCCGAGGCGATCACGCCGCGCACCATGTTCACGGGGATCGCGAATCCGATGCCCTGCGAGCCACCCGAGCGGGAGAAGATGGCGGTGTTGATCCCGACGAGACGTCCGCCGATGTCGACCAGGGCGCCGCCGGAATTGCCCGGATTGATGGCGGCATCGGTCTGGATGAAGAACTGGTAGTCGGTGATGCCGATCTGGGTGCGCGCGACCGCGGAGACGATGCCGTGGGTGACGGTCTGACCGACGCCGAACGGGTTACCGATGGCGAGCACCACGTCTCCGACCTGGAGCGCATCGGAATCGCCGAGATCGATCGCCGGAAAGCGCTCGCGCCGGTCGCCGATGCGCAGCACGGCGAGATCGGAGTGTGCATCCTTGAGGACGATCTCGGCCTCGTATTCGCGCTTGTCGGCGAGCGAGACCTTGATCTGGTCGGCGTTCTCGATCACGTGGTTGTTGGTGATGACAAGGCCCGACGGGTCGACGATGACGCCGGAGCCGAGCGAGCGCTGGATCTGCTCGCGCGGCGCTCCGGGGCTGCCGAAAAAGCGGCGGAAGATCGGATCATCGAGCAACGGGTTGCGGTTCTCGATCACCTTGGCGGCATAGACGTTGACCACCGCCGGCGTGACCCGTTTGACGACCGGGGCGTAGGACAGGGTGAGCTGGCCGGGCGAGGACGGCACCACGCGGCCGTCCTGAGCGGCAGCCGGCACGAGCGCAAGAGCGAGCAGCAGCGTGAGTGGCGCGAGGCGGCGCAATATCATGCGAATCCTCCAAAAAGCCTGCCCGACCATATAAATGGCTGCGCGCGGCATTTGAAGGGAGATCGACGGCCGGCGGCCCGTTCCCGGCACGCGGGGGTGAAGCGCCTCAGCGGCTCAGTCGATCGCCGGCACGGTGCGCAGGTAGGCGACGAGGTCGTCGAGGTCGTCCGGCCTCATCTTGGCGTAGAACTCGAATCCCATCGGCGGCTTGAGCTTGCTGCCGTCGCGGGAGACGCCCTGGGTGATCGCCCGCTTGATCTCGGCGTCGGTCCAGGCGCCGACGCCCTTGGTCTTGCTCGAGGTGATGTTGCGGGAGATCGAGACGCCCCATGGTCCCTTGAGCTCGAAGCCACCGGCGCCCATCCGGGTGAAATCGCGGCCTTTGGGGCCGAGGGGCGAATGGCATTCCATGCAATGCGCGATCGTGGCGAGATAGAAGCCGCGCTTCACCTTGTCGGAGAGATCGGCCTTGGTGAACGGCTTCTGCGCGTTGGGCACCACCACGGGAGGCAGCGCGATCTTGTAGACCGGCGCCGGCACCTTGTTCTTCACGGGCGGCACAGTGCGCAGGTAGGCGGCGAGCGCATTGAGATCGTCGGCGGTCAGGATTTTGTAGAAGCCGGTCGGCATCACGTTCGCCACCGGCACGCCGTTCGGCCGCACGCCCGTGGTCAGAAACTTCTTGATGTCGTCCACGCTCCACGCCCCGATACCGGTCTCCCGATCCGAGGTGATGTTCGCGGCGGTGACGTCGAACGGCGGCTCGTCGAAGCGCGAGCCGCCCGACAGCGCCTTGTCCATGATCAGCCCGTTCGGACCGCGCGGCGTGTGGCAATTGTGGCAGGTCATCACCGTGTCCACCAGGTATTTGCCGCGCGCGACCGCGCCGCCGCTCTGAGCCTGCGCGGCGCCGATCCCGGAGGCGAGCGCAAGAAGTCCCACTGCGATTTGCCGGATCATCATCGTCCCCATGCTGCGACTGCCGCGGCGGCCCGATTCTCCCGCCCGCCGCGCGCACACTAAAGCATGACGTCGGGATAGCAACCGCCGACATGGGGTCCCGCCCGACATGGCATGAAAAAAGGGGCCGCAAACGGGCCCCTTTTTCATCCGCGTTCGTCGGCGCGTTCAGGCGGCGGACGCCTCGACCTCCGCCTTGGTGTCCTGCACCGGCCCCGAATCCTGCCCCTTGGCGTCGACGTCGCGCTCGACGAACTCGATCACCGCGAGCGGCGCATTGTCGCCGTAGCGGAAGCCCGCTTTCATGATCCGGGTGTACCCGCCGTTGCGCTCCTTGTAGCGGGGTCCCAGCACCTCGAACAGCTTCTTGACCATGGCGACGTCGCGGATCTCCGCGATCGCGCGCCGGCGCGCATGCAGATCGCCGCGCTTGCCGAGCGTCACCAGCTTCTCGACGACCGGACGCAGGTCCTTCGCCTTGGGCAGCGTGGTCACGATCTGCTCGTGCTTGATCAGGGCCGCACACATGTTGGCAAACATCGCCCGGCGATGCTCGGCGGTGCGGTTGAACTTGCGATAGGCGTTACCGTGACGCATCGCCGTAATCCTCTCTACGTTCCCTCATGGCCGGGGCACAGGCGAGCGAAGCGACGCCGCTCTTCGAACGGCTATGCCCGGCCATGACCGAATTGCCGCTCAGTAGTGATCCTCGAAGCGCTTGGCGAGCTCGTCGATGTTCTCGGGCGGCCAGCCGGGGACCTCCATGCCGAGATGGAGCCCCATCTGGGCGAGGACTTCCTTGATCTCGTTGAGCGACTTGCGCCCGAAATTGGGCGTGCGCAGCATCTCGGCCTCGGTCTTCTGAACGAGGTCGCCGATATAGACGATGTTGTCGTTCTTCAGACAATTGGCCGAGCGGACCGAAAGCTCGAGCTCGTCCACCTTCTTGAGGAAGGCGGGATTGAACGCGAGATCCGGGATCGCCTCGACGGTGACTTCCTTGCGCGGCTCCTCGAAGTTGACGAACACGTTGAGCTGGTCCTGGAGGATGCGCGCCGCGAAGGCGAGCGCATCGTCCGGGCTTACCGCGCCATTGGTCTCGACCTGCATGGTGAGCTTGTCGTAGTCGAGGATCTGACCCTCGCGGGTGTTCTCGACCCGATAAGACACCTTCTTGACCGGCGAATAGAGACTGTCCACCGGGATGAGGCCGATCGGCGCGTCTTCCGGCCGATTGCGCTCGGCCGGGACGTAGCCCTTGCCGGTGTTGACGGTGAACTCCATGCGGATCTCGGCGCCCTCGTCGAGATGGCACAGCACCAGGTCGGGATTGAGCACCACCACATCGCCGACGGTCTGGATGTCGCCCGCGGTGACCACCGCCGGCCCCGACTTCTTCACCACCATGCGCTTGGGGCCGTCGCCCTGCATCTTGATGGCGATGTCTTTGATGTTCAGCACGATGTCGGTGACATCCTCGCGCACGCCGGCGATCGAGGAGAACTCATGGAGCACACCGTCGATGTGCACCGACTGCACCGCGGCGCCTTGCAGCGACGAGAGCAGGATGCGCCGCAGCGCGTTGCCCAGCGTCACGCCGAAGCCGCGCTCGAGCGGTTCGGCAATCACGGTCGCCACCCGACGCGCATCGCCGCCGGGGGAGACCTGCAACTTGTTCGGCCTGATCAGTTCCTGCCAATTCTTCTGAATCGTCACGTTGTCACCCATAGCGTTGCGCGGCGCGAATGCGTCGCGCGACCCA
>DASTZX010000257.1:0-3593 GCA_035764045.1 Xanthobacteraceae bacterium
AGTTCGACGTGCTGGCGCCGCCGATGGCGCACGACGCCGGCAACGGGGCGGCGCACGCATCCGCGGAGGCCGGCGCGTGACGAGCCCGGCCAAGCTGCGGGCCAATCGGCGCAACGCGGCAAAGAGCACCGGCCCGAAGACTGCGGCTGGCAGGGCGAAGGCGGCGCGAAATGCGCGGCGGCACGGGCTCACCCTGCCCGTGCTCGGCGATCCGGCGCTCTCGCGCGAGGTCGAGGATATCGCCCGCAGGATCGAGGTTTCGGTCACCGGCGCCGCAGCGGACAGCCCGGGCCACGCGCACGCCTGTCGCATCGCCGAGACGCTGATCGACCTCAAGCGTGTGCGCGATGCAAAGCTGCCGGTGGTGGCGGAGCTCCATGCCGATCCGACGAACGCGATGGCGCCGGTGCGCGCGCTCGCGCGACTCGATCGCTACGAGCGCCGCGCCCTGTGGCGGCGCAGGCTGGCCGTCCGCGAATTCGCGGCGGCCGTGGCGCCCGCCGCGGACGGTGGCACAGGACGCCCGAGCAAAACGAACCCAACGGAGAAAGGCCAATGACGTCAGCGACCCGCCCGCAGCCGCCGCGCATCCCGCGCGAGGACGCGTTGCTCATCCTGCGCGCCAGGGCGGACCTCAGCCGACGCGAAGAGCAAAAGCGATCGGCTGAGCAGAGCCAAGCCGGGCCGCAGCCGCGTGGCGCGGCGCGCAAAACGAAGCCAACAGAGAAAGCTCCATGATTTCAGTGAAGGTTCGTAGCCCGCATTGAGCGGACCGAAATGCGGGACTGCGGCCCCCGGATGTCGCTTCGCTCTATCCGGGCTACAAGGCTACTGCCGTAGGGTGCGCAAAGCGAAGCGTGCGCACCGGCGCGTGGGCACGGCGCGTTCCGCGCCTTTGCCCACCCTCCGCTCACGGGGCTACAAGCCCCCTCCCCGCGCGCTTGCGTCCGGCCGCCCGATCGGCTTCAAATCGGCCGCGACATTCCCCCTTGAACCCGAAAGTGGACATCCATGGCGAAGTCGAGACCTGACGCGGCGCGAACGGCGCATCCGGAGATCGCGGCGATCGAGCGGCCGACGCCCGCAGGCACCAACGCGCCCGGCTTCGGCTCGGACGTGGTGGCCGAGACCCTGCGCGACCTCGACATCCCCTACATCGCGCTCAATCCGGGCGCGAGCTATCGCGGCCTGCACGACAGCCTGGTCAACCACCTCGGCAATGCGGCGCCGCAGATGCTGCTCTGCCTGCACGAGGAGGCGGCGATCGCCATCGCGCACGGCTACGCAAAAGTCACCGGCCGCGCCATGGCGGCGGCGGTCCACTCCAATGTCGGGCTGATGCACGGCACCATGGCGATCTTCAATGCCTGGTGCGACCGCATGCCGATGATGATCCTCGGCGCCACCGGCCCGGTGGACGCGGTCAAGCGCCGGCCGTGGATCGACTGGATCCACACCGCGCGCGACCAGGGCGCGCTGGTGCGCCACTACACCAAGTGGGACGACCAGCCCGCGTCGCCCGGCGCGGCGCGCGAAGGGCTGCTGCGCGGCTGGTGGCTCGCCAACGCGGTGCCGCAGGGCCCGGTCTACATCAACCTCGACGCCGAGGTGCAGGAGGCAAAACTCCCCGATCCGCTGCCGCCGATCGACATCCACCGCTTCATCCCGCCGGTCGCGGCCGGGCCCGATCCGCACGTGGTCGCGAAGGCGGTCGAGATGCTCAACGGCGCAAAGCAGCCGCTGATCCTCGCGGGCCGCGTGTCGCGCAGCCTCGACGCGTGGAACAACCGGGTTGCCCTTGCGGAAGCGCTCGGCGCCGGCGTCGCGACCAACACCAAAGTCGGCGCCGCGTTCCCGACCGACCATCCGCTGCACGTCTGCCCGCCCGGCGGTCACGTCACCGAGGATCTGATCGCCGCCATCAAGGCCGCTGACCTGATCCTGAGCCTCGATTGGGTCGATCTCGCCGGCACGCTGAAATTATGCGGCGCCGGCGTGAACGCGAAGGTCGTCCAGGTCTCGCTCGACCAGAACCTGCACAACGGCTGGAGCATGGACCACCAGGGCCTGCCGCCGGTCGATCTGTTCATCGCCGCCGACACCGATGCGACGGTGGCGGCGCTGGTCGCCGCGCTGCCCAAGGGGGCGTCCAAGAAGCCGGCGCTGAAAGCGGTCGCGCCGGCGAAGAAGCCGAAGACATCCGGCGACCAGATCGAGGTCGAGGATCTCGCGCTGCACCTGCTCGAGGCGGTCGGCGACCGCGAGGTCACGCTCACCCATGTCTCGCTCTCCTGGCACGGGGCGTGGTGGCACTTCCGCCACCCGCTCGACTATCTGGGTTCCGACGGCGGCGGCGGGGTCGGCGGCGGTCCCGGCATCTCGGTCGGCGCCGCGCTGGCGCTCAAGGGAACCGGGCGGCTGCCGATCGGCGTGTGCGGCGACGGCGACTTCCTGATGAGCTGCACCTCGCTCTGGACTGCGGTGCACTACCGCATTCCCTTGCTGATCGTGGTCGCCAACAATCGCTCGTTCTACAACGACGAGGTCCACCAGGAGCGCGTGGCGAAGATGCGCAACCGGCCGGTCGAGAACAAATGGATCGGCCAGCGCATGGGCGATCCGGAGATCGACCTCGCCCAGATGGCGCGGGCGCAGGGCGCGCAAGGCTTTGGGCCGATCACCAAGGTCGAGGACCTGCCCGCCGCCTACGCCAAGGCGATCGCCGCGGTCGAGGCCGGCGGCGTCGCGGTGATCGACGTGCGGGTCAAGCCCGGCTACGGCCCCAACGTCGCCAGCGCCATGACGCGCCAGACGGGGTGAAGGGAGTAAAGGGAGAGGAATGCGCCTGAGCCACACTCTCCGTCATGCCCGCGCCTGTCGCGGGCATCCACGTCTTGCGGAATCGCTGCGAGCCAAGACGTGGATGGCCGGGACGAGCCCGGCCATGACGAAGCCTGGACCGATGGAATGGTAACCGCCGCCCCCACCACGCGCGCCGAAGCCAGCGCGCCCGCCGGCAAGCCGATCCTCGTGGTCGAGGACGTGTCGAAGCGCTTCGACACGCCCGAGGGCCCGCTGGTCGCGGTGGACTGCATGTCGTTCGACGTCGCGCCGGGCGAGTTTTTGGCCGTCATCGGCCCGTCCGGCTGCGGCAAGTCCACCCTGTTCAACATGATCGGCGGCCTCACCGACGGCTACGACGGCCGCATCACGGTCGCGGGCGAGACCGTCTCCGGCCCGCATGCCGCGATCGGCATGGTGTTCCAGGAAGAGTCGACCTTCCCGTGGCGCAGCGTGATCGAGAACGTCGCCTTCCCGCTCGAGATCGCCGGCACGGGAAAGAAGGAGCGCAACGAGCAGGCGCGCCGTTTCATCAAGCTGGTCGGCCTCGACGGGTTCGAGAACCGCTACCCGGCCGAGCTCTCCGGCGGCATGCGCCAGCGCGTCTCGATGGCGCGCACGCTCGCATCCGAGCCGAAGATTTTGCTGATGGACGAGCCGTTCGCGGCGCTCGACGAGCAGACGCGGCTGCTGCTCGGCGACAAGGTGCTGCAGATCCAGCAGCAGCTCCGGCAGACCACACTCTTGATCAC
>DASTZX010000258.1:0-25850 GCA_035764045.1 Xanthobacteraceae bacterium
ACGTCGCTCGCGCGCCATCTCGAGGCGCAGGTCGGCACGCGGCGGCGGGTGTTGGCCGAAAGCCGCGACAGCGGTCGGACCGAGCATTTCGCGCCGGTGCGCCTCAACGCGCCGATCGAGCCGGGCACGATTGTGGAGCTCGGCGTCATCGGCCATGATGGGCGGCAGTTGATCGCGGCGTGAGCCGTAACTTCCATCGTCATGCCCCGCGCAAGCGGGGCATCCGGTAAACACCGCGGGCGCCGTGAGTACTGGATCGTCCGCTTGCGCGGACGATGACAATTTCGAAGCGGGAACTGGACATGGCCTTCACCGACCACCTCGTTACCACGATTGAGCAGCTCGAAAGCATGTACGGCGAGGTGTATCCGCCGGCGCGGGTGAAGGAGATCGACCACGTCAACGCGGACTATCGCGCCTTTATCGAGGCCGCGCCGTTCGTCGCTGTGGCGACCGGCGGCCCGGAGGGGCTCGACTGCTCGCCGCGCGGCGACCCGGCCGGCTTCGTGCGTGTGCACGATGAGAAGACCCTCATGATTCCCGACCGGCGCGGCAACAACCGCATCGACAGTCTGCGCAACCTGATCCGCGACCCGCGGGTCGCGCTCCTGTTTCTGATCCCAGGCTGCAGCGAGACCATCCGGGTGAACGGACGGGCGCAGATCTGCACCGATCCTGAGCTGTGCAAGAGCTTCGAGATGCAGGGCAAGTCCCCGCGTTGCGTCATCGTCGTCGCGGTCGAGCGTGTCTATTTCCAGTGCGCTAAGGCGATCGTGCGCTCGAAGCTATGGGACCCGGCGACCCAGATCGACCGCAAGAGCCTGCCGACCTCGGGCACGATCCTCGCCGCCATCACGGGCGGCAACGTCGGCGGGCCCGAGCACGACCGGACCTATCCGGAGCGCCTCAAGGCCACGATCTACTGAAGCTCGGCGTCGCCGTTCCAGCCGCACGCCGTCAGGCGCTCGCGCATATGCGCCGGCACCGGCGCGACCACCTGCACCGGCTCCCGGTTCTTGCTGATCGGCACGACGATCTCGCGCGCATGCAGGTGCAGCACCGGCCCGGAGAAGCGCGGCGCGCTGCCGTAGATGTCGTCGCCCACGATCGGCCAGCCTTGCGCCGCGCAATGCACCCGCAGCTGATGGGTGCGGCCAGTCAGCGGCTCCAGCGCGAGCCAGGTGAGCTTACCCTCCCCTGCCTGCGGCTCCTGCGTCCTCTCCCCGGCTTGCGGGGGAGAGACAGAGAGGGGGAAGCCGCTTGCTCGGTGCTCGTGGCTTCCGTCTCCCCTCCCTCCCCCGCGAGCCGGGGAAGGAAGCGCAACCGCCGTCCGTCCCATCACGGTCCACTTGGTCACCGACGGCAGTCCGTGCGGGTCGGGCTTCATCCACCAACCGATGCGGTCGTCGAGCCGCCCGAGCGGCAAATCGATCGTTCCCTCCTCGGCCTCGGGCCCGCCCTCGACCACGGCCCAATAGGTCTTGCCGATCCTGCGGTGCTTGAACAGGAGGCCGAGATGCGCCAGCGCCTTCCGATGGCGGCCGAGCACCAGGCAGCCCGAGGTGTCCTTGTCGAGACGATGGGCGAGCTCGGGGCGGCGCGGCAGGCCGTAGCGCAGGGCGTCGAGATAGTCCTCGAGGCTCGGGCCTCCCTTGGGCCCGCGGTGGACCGAAAGGCCGGCCGGCTTGTCGATCACCAGCATCAGCCCGTCGCGATAGAGCACCCGGTCCAGCATCGCATCGGAACCGATGCCACGTGAGACGTGCGATTTGGTCGCAACATGGCTATCTCTCGATCGGGCGTCTTTCAGCGTCATGGCGAAGGGTTATATGCCCACGATGTTGCGCGAAAGGTCTGCGACTTTTCCGGTTCATGGGGTATCACGACCGCCGACATGAATGACAGTGCGAACCAGAAGCGAAGCTGGTGGCAGCGACTCTCGGCCGGGCTCAAGCGCACCTCGAGCTCGATCGGCGACGCGATCTCCGACCTCGTCAGCAAGCGCAAGCTCGATGCGACGACCATCGAGGAGCTCGAGGAGGTCCTGATCCGCGCCGACCTCGGCGTCGCGACCGCCGGCAAGGTGGCCGAGGCGGTGGGGGAAGGCCGCTACGACAAGACCGTCACGGCCGAGGAGGTCAAGCGCATCCTCGCCGACGAGGTGGAGAAGATCATGGCCCCGGTCGCGCAGCCGCTCGCGCTCGACCCGGCGGCGCGCCCGTTCGTCATCCTGGTGGTCGGCGTCAACGGCTCGGGCAAGACCACCACGATCGGCAAGCTTGCGGCGCGCCTCCGCGCCGAGGGCAGGAGCGTGGTGCTCGCGGCCGGCGACACGTTTCGCGCCGCCGCCATCGAGCAGCTCAAGGTATGGGGCGAGCGCACCGGCGCCGAGGTGGTCGCGAGCACCCAGGGCTCGGATGCGGCCGCGCTCGCGTTCCAGGCGCTCGAGCGCGCCCGCGCGCAGGCGCGCGACGTGCTGATCGTGGACACCGCTGGGCGGCTGCAGAACAAGGCGGCGCTCATGGGCGAGCTCGAGAAGATCGTGCGGGTGATGAAGAAGCTCGACCCGAGCGCGCCGCACGCGGTGCTGCTGGTGCTCGACGCCACCGTCGGGCAGAACGCGCTGTCGCAGGTCGAGGAATTCGCCAGGATCGCCGGCGTGACCGGACTGGTGATGACCAAGCTCGACGGGACCGCGCGCGGCGGCATCCTGGTCGCGATCGCCGCCAAGCATCGCATCCCGGTGCATTTCATCGGCGTCGGCGAAGGCGTGGACGATCTCAGCCCGTTCGCCGCAAAGGATTTTGCCGCCGCGGTGGCGGGGCTCGAAAGTTGAACATCCCGGCCCGATGACATCCTGACGCCAGCACGGTACACACCCGCATGCCTCCCAAGCGCAAGCTCAATCCCTGGCTCAAGCTCGCTCTCGACCTCGGGCCGCTGGTGGTGTTCTTCGCCGCCAACAGCCGCTTCGGCATCTTCGCCGGGACCGCGATCTTCATGGTGGCGATCCTCGTCTCGCTCGCGGTGTCCTACGCGCTGACCCGCCATCTCGCCATCATGCCGGTGGTGTCGGCCATCATCGTGCTGGTGTTCGGATCGCTTACCCTCCTGCTGCATGATGAGACCTTCATCAAGGTCAAGCCGACCATCATCTATGCGCTGTTCGGGTTGACGTTGCTCGCCGGCTACGTGCTCAACAGGCCGCTGCTCGCGATCGTGTTCGACTCGGTGTTTCACCTCAACGCGGAGGGCTGGCGCAAGCTCACCCTGCGCTGGGCCGCCTTCTTCCTCGTCATGGCGGTGGCCAACGAGATCGTGTGGCGCACGCAGACGACGGAGGTCTGGATCAGCTTCAAGCTGTTCGGCTTCACGCCGCTGACCTTCCTGTTCGGCGCGCTGCAATATCCGCTGCTCATGAAGTATGCCGCCGAGGAGGCGCCGGGGGACGGCGCCCCGGCCGACCCGCCGATCGAAAAGCGCTCCTGATCGCGCCGGCCCGACGCAGGCCTGACCGCGCTCAAGAGCCCGCGGCCAGGGCCTTCTCGATCTCCGGCTTGACGACCGTCTCGAGATTGTCCGCCGTGATCGGGCCGACCAGCTTGTAGGCGATCTTGCCGTCACGGCCGACCACGAAGTTCTCCGGCACCCCGTAGACGCCCCATTCGATCGAGGCGCGGCCGTTGACGTCGGCGCCGACCGCCGCGTAGGGATTTCCGTAGCGGCCGAGGAAGCGACGTGCGTTCTCGGGCCGATCCTTCTGGTTGATGCCGACCACGCGGATGCGCTTGTCCGCAGCAAGCCGCATCAACAGCGGCGCCTCGTCGTGGCACGGCACGCACCACGATGCCCACACATTCACGACCGTCACGGCGCCGGTGAAATCCGCCGTCGCCAGCCCCGGCACGGCGTGACCGTCGCGCACGAGCGCGTCGATTGGCGGCAGGCTCGTATGCGGCGCCGCGTGGCCGATCAGCGCTGACGGAATTCGCGACGGGTCGCCGGCGCCGAGACGGACCAGAAACAAGGCCGCAACGGCCAGGAACAGGGCCAGCGGCAACAGCACAACGAGCCGCCGCGAACGCCGCGGCCGGCCCTGATCCCGCGACACGGGCTCCTGTGGCAGCGCGGTCATGCGGGCTCCTTGATTGCAGCCGACCGGCGGGTGACGCCGCTCGCCTCGAGATGACCGAGCAGCCGCTTCTGGGCGCGGAAGTCGAGCCAGACCCAGGCGATCAGAGCCGCGATGATCGCAACCGCCGCTCCGTACGCGGCGAGGATGAAGGCGGCATGCGGGCCGAGGCTCATCGGTCAGCCTCCCTGCGCGCTCGCCTGCAGCATCAGCATGGTGCGCGCGCGACGACGCATGATTTCATTGCGCATGGCGGCGATGTGCAGCGTCACGAACAGCAGCGTGAAGGCGATCGCCATCGCGAACAGCGGGACCAGGATGCTGCGGTCGATGGTCGAGCCGCCGAGCCGAAATACCGAGGCCGGCTGATGCAGCGTGTTCCACCAGTCGACCGAGAACTTGATGATCGGCAGGTTGACGGCCCCGACCAGGGTGAGGACGGCGGCGGCGCGGCCTGCGCGGCCCGGATCCTCGACCGAGCGCCAGAGCGCGATCAGGCCGAGATACATGATGAACATCACCAGCACCGAGGTCAGCCGCGCGTCCCAGACCCAGTAGGTGCCCCACATCGGCCGCCCCCACATGGAGCCGGTGAACAGGCAGAGGAACGTGAAGGCGGCGCCGATCGGCGCCGCCGCCTTGGCGGCGACATCGGCGAGCGGATGGCGCCACACCAGCGTGCCGAGCGCCGCCGCGCTCATCAGCGCCCAGCAGAACATGCCGAGCCAGGCCGACGGCACGTGCACGAACATGATCTTCACCGTCGCGCCCTGCTGATAGTCGTCAGGCGCGATGAACAGCGCCTGGCCGAGGCCGACCGCAAACGCAAAGATCGTCGCGGCGATCAGCCACGGCAGCACCCGCTCGGCGAGGGCGAGAAAGCGGGTCGGATTGGCGAGATCGACCAGGGCCATCGGGTGCTCTTAGAGCAAGTTGGCGACGGTTTGAAGCGCTCCGGGCGCTGCACGGATAATCGCATCCGGCGTCAGTCGAGACCGTGGCGCAGCGTCGCGGCCGCCGCGAACGGGCCCACGACCAGGCTCATCAGCGTCAGCGCGCACAGGATTGTGAACGGGGTGCCGAACGGAACCGGACCGATGATCGCGGCATCCGCGGCCGACACGCCGAAGATCAGCACCGGCACGGTGAGCGGCAGGACCAGCACCGGCAGCAGCAGGCCGCCCCGGCGCAGCGCGACCGCGAGGGCCGCACCGATCAGGCCGATGAAGGTCAACGCCGGCGTGCCGACCAGGAGCGTCAGCGCCACCACCCCGATGGCATTCGGCTCGATGTCGAGCAGGAGCCCGAGCACCGGAACCGCAATGACGAGCGGCAGGCCCGTGGTGAGCCAGTGCGCCAGGCCCTTGGTGGCGACTGTGAGCTCGAGCGGCGCAGATCCCATGAGAATGAGATCGAGCGAGCCGTCCTCGTGATCGGCCGCGAACAGCCGATCGAGCGCGAGCAAGGAGGCCAGCAGGGCGCCGAGCCAGAGGATCGCGGGGCCGATCCGGCGCAACAGCGCAAGATCGGGCCCGACCGCAAATGGCGTGAGCGTCACCACGGCGAGGAAGAACAGCACGCCCATGAGCGCACCGCCGCCGATGCGCACCGCGATGCGCATGTCGCGAACGAGCAGGGCGCGAAGCGGGCTCATCGGCTCTTCTCCCCTTCCCCCGGGAGCGACGCGAACGGCGGAGATGGGTCGCGGGTGGGGAGCTCAGCTTGCGGATGAGCCTGCGGCCGCGCCCCTCCCCGGCGCCCCCCGGCAAGCACGGAGGGAGCTCCCGTTGGGTCGAGCGCGTCTTGCGACCCCAACTTGAGCTCCTTGGCCTCGAGTTCAAGCGGACCATGCGTGGCTGCCACGATGATACCGCCGCCTGCCAGATGCGCGCGCATCAGTTCGCCCAGCCGTTGCTGGCCGGCCGCGTCGAGCGCAGCCGTCGGCTCGTCGAGCAGCCAGATCGGCCGAGGCGCCACAAGGAGCCGCGCGAGCGCAAGCCGGCGCCGCTGGCCGGCCGACAGGTAGGCGGCTGGCAAAGCCGAAAGTCCGGCGAGGCCGACAGCGTCCAGCGCCGATGCAGGAGATGCATCGCGCCCACTCAGAAACGCATACCAAAAATCGAGGTTTTCCCGGACCGACAGCGCCGGCTTGAGGGCCTCGCGGTGACCGAGATAGTGGGCCTGTTCGCCGGGGCTCGTGTCGGCCCGTCCGCCGGAGAGCTCGATCCGCCCCCCCGAGGGTTCGAGCAGCCCCGCAATCAGCCGCAACAGCGTAGTTTTTCCCGCCCCATTGCGACCCGTCACGGCGAGTGCCTCACCGGCCCCCAGCGCGAAATTCACCCCTGCGAAGACCTGCCGGCCACCGCGGACGCAGGCGAGGTCGTGCCCGGCGAGCCGCATCAGCAGAGTTCCGCCGAGGGTCCGTCAGGCCGGGCCGGTCCAGCGACGTTTCGCATCGTTAAGGACGCCATGCTGCGGATTCACGATCATGTGGCAGAAGCCGGAGAAAGCCCTTATAAGGCCGCGTATTAACCCGCGGCCAGGCGGGCGCCCACACTCTCGGCGCCAGGGACAGCACGTTCGGTATGGGTGCCACGATACCGAAAGGCTGCTCGGCGTTGCCCGCCGACATGGAACCCAAGATCATGACCTCGCTCGATAGCTTCAAATGTGCCCGGTCTCTCAAGGTCGGCTCGAAGACATATGCGTATTACAGCCTTCCGGCGGCTGAAAAGAATGGTCTGAAAGGAATTTCGCGCCTCCCGTTCTCGCTCAAGGTGCTGCTGGAGAACCTGTTGCGCAACGAGGACGGCCGCACCGTCACCAAGGAAGATATCCAGGCGTTCGCGCAGTGGCTCAAGGCCAAGACTTCGGAGCGCGAGATCCCGTTCCGGCCGGCGCGCGTGCTGATGCAGGACTTCACCGGCGTGCCGGCAGTGGTCGACCTCGCCGCCATGCGCGACGCGATGGACGACCTCGGCGGCGATCCCAAGAAGATCAACCCGCTGGTGCCGGTCGACCTCGTGATCGATCACTCGGTCGCGGTCAACTTTTTCGGCAGCAATGACGCGTTCAAGAAGAACGTCGCGGACGAGTACCAGCAGAACCAGGAGCGCTACCGCTTCCTGAAGTGGGCGCAACGCAGCTTCGAGAACTTCCGCGTGGTGCCGCCCGGCACCGGCATCTGCCATCAGGTCAATCTCGAGTACCTCTCGCAGACCGTCTTCACCGCCAAGGGCAAGGTGAAGCTCGACGGCAAGGAAAGCGTGGCGGAGATCGCCTATCCGGACACGGTGGTCGGCACCGACTCGCACACCACGATGGTCAATGGGCTCTCCGTGCTCGGCTGGGGCGTGGGCGGCATCGAGGCGGAGGCCGCCATGCTCGGCCAGCCCTACTCGATGGTGCTGCCGGAGGTGATCGGCGTGAAGCTCAACGGCAAGCTCAAGGAGGGCGTGACCGCAACCGATCTCGTGCTCACCGTGACCCAGATGCTGCGCAAGCGGGGCGTGGTCGGCAAGTTCGTCGAGTATTTCGGTCCCGGTCTCGGCGGCCTGTCGATCGCCGACCGCGCGACGCTCGGCAACATGTCGCCCGAGTACGGCGCGACCTGCGGATTCTTTCCGATCGACGACGACACGCTCGGTTATCTGCGCAACACCGGGCGCAGCGAGGCGCGCATCGCGCTGGTGGCCGCCTATGCCAAGGCGCAGGGCATGTACCGCACCAAGAACACGCCCGACCCGGTGTTCACCGACGTGCTCAAGCTCGAACTGTCCTCGGTCGAGCCCTCGCTTGCCGGGCCGAAGCGTCCGCAGGACCGCGTCTCCCTCAAGGAGGTCAAGCTCGGCTTCGCCCAGGCCATGGACCGCGAGTTCGGCAAGGGCGCCGAGATGGACAAGCGCGTTCCCGTCGAAGGCCGCAGCCACACGCTGGGCCATGGCGACGTGGTGATCGCGGCGATCACGTCGTGCACCAACACCTCCAATCCGAGCGTGATGATCGCGGCCGGCCTGCTCGCCAAGAAGGCGGTCGAGAAGGGCCTCAAGGTCAAGCCGTGGGTCAAGACCTCGCTCGCGCCCGGCTCGCAGGTCGTCGCGGAGTACTATGAGAAGTCGGGGCTGCAGAAATCGCTCGATGCGCTCGGCTTCAACCTCGTCGGCTTCGGCTGCACCACCTGCATCGGCAACTCCGGCCCGCTGCCGGAGGAGATTTCCGAAGCCATCAACACGCATGACCTCGTGGCGGCCGCCGTGCTGTCGGGCAACCGCAACTTCGAAGGCCGCGTCAATGCCGACGTGCGCGCCAACTACCTCGCATCGCCGCCCCTCGTCGTCGCCTACGCGATCGCCGGCTCGATGCAGATTGACGTTGCCAAGGCTCCGCTCGGCACCGACCAGAAGGGTCGCAAGGTCTACCTGCGCGATATCTGGCCGACCAGCCGCGAGATCGCGATGGTGATCAACAAGAGCATCAGCAAGCAGATGTTCACCCGCAAGTACGGCGACGTGTTCAAGGGCGACTCGAACTGGCGCAAGATCGCCGTCAAGGGTGGACTCACCTTCAAGTGGGACGATCGCTCGACCTACGTGCAGAACCCGCCCTACTTCGAGGGCATGCAGAAGCGCACGCAGCCGATCGAGGACATCGTCGATGCGCGCGTCCTCGGCCTGTTCCTCGACTCGATCACGACTGACCACATCTCGCCGGCCGGATCGATCAAGCAGGAAAGCCCGGCCGGCGAATACCTGCGCGACCACCAGGTCCGTCCCAAGGATTTCAACCAATACGGCACGCGCCGTGGCAACCACGAGGTCATGGTGCGCGGCACGTTCGCCAACATTCGCATCAAGAACCAGATGGTGCCCGGGGTCGAAGGCGGCTTCACGGTGCACTACCCGTCGCGGCAGCGCATGACGATGTACGAGGCGGCGATGCGTTACAAGCACGACGGCGTGCCGCTCGTCGTGTTTGCGGGGCGCGAATACGGGACCGGGTCGTCGCGCGATTGGGCCGCCAAGGGCACCGCCCTGCTGGGCATCCGCGCGGTGATCTGCCAGTCGTTCGAGCGCATCCACCGCTCCAACCTGATCGGCATGGGCGTGGTGCCGCTGGTGTTCGAGGAAGGCACGTCGTGGCAGACGCTCGGCCTGAAGGGCAGCGAGCAGGTGACGATCCGCGGCCTGCACAACGACCTCAAGCCGCGCCAGCGGCTGATCGCCGAGATCGTCGCGGCCGATGGCGGGCTCAAGCGGGTTCCGCTGACGTGCCGTATCGATACGGTGGACGAGCTGGAATACTTCAAGAACGGCGGCATCCTGCAGTACGTGCTGCGCCACCTGGCGGCCTGAGCCGCCTTGCGGCGGTACACCGGTTCGTGTGCCGCCCGCGCCTTAAGGGCGCGTGGGCAGGCGCCCAGCGGTCAACCTCACCGCGAAGTGAGTGGCGGGTGATCGCGCGCCCGATTATGACAGCGGGGGCGCGGGAGCAACGGAGATCGGCATGTCGGCTCGCCGATATGTGACAGTCGCGGCCCTCGCCGGATCGCTCCTCGCCAGCGTGCCGGTGATCGCCGCCGAGCCGCGCGCGGTCATCGAGCTGTTTACCAGCCAGGGTTGCTCGTCCTGTCCGCCGGCCGACAGGCTCCTCGGCGAGTTCGCCAAGGATCCGACCGTGATCCCGCTCACGCTGGCGATCGACACTTGGGATTACCTCGGCTGGAAGGACACGCTCGCGCTCACCGGCCACGGCAACCGGCAAAAGGCCTATTCGCACATGCGTGGCGATCGCGAGGTCTACACCCCGCAAGCGGTCGTCAACGGCACCGCCCAGGCACTCGGCAGCGATCAGGCGGCGATCGAACGCGCCATCGCACAGAGCCACCGCAATCCGGCGACGCTGTCGCTGCCGCTCACGCTGACCGTCGCTGACGGCCGCCTGACGGTCGCCGCGCCCGCCGCCAAGCACCATGAGGCGAACGCCGAGGTCTGGCTTTGTCCGCTGTCGAAATCGGTCGAGGTCGCGATCGGCCGCGGCGAGAACAGCGGTCACACCATCACGTATCACAACGTGGTGCGGCGCTGGTCGAAGCTCGGAGAGTGGACCGGCAAGGCGGAGAGCTGGAGCATCCCGCTTGCCGAGATCAAGTCCGAGGGCGGTGATGCGGTTGCGGTGATCCTGCAGGACGGCAACAAAGCGGATCCCGGACCGATGATTGGCGCCGCGATGATGTCGCTCGACGCCGCCGCCGCCCCGGACGCCCGCGCCAATCCGTAGCGTCGCCGGCCACCGCGCCTTTTCCCGACAAGCAGCGGAATAAAAAAAGGGCCGGCTTGCGCCGGCCCGAAGCATAGGGGGATTGAACCTTACACGGAACAAAAAGAAGTAGAGCCGGCCGGCACAAGCTCCGGGGGGCTGGGGGGCTGAGGAATCCGAAGCCCGTACCGAGCCGAACCCATGCGACCTTTATCCCAAGCCAGATGGACCGCGGCGCGGCCGAAATCGGGCAGCATTATGAAATATTTAACGAACGCGTGATCGCCAAAACGCGCTGCCGTCCTGCGGCGAATCGCGCCGACGGCGAAGCTCTTGCCGCCGTGCGCTTTCAGCGCGATCATGACGCTTCAGTGAAGGAGGCGCCGCATGCTGTTCGGCGAGTCTGACCCCAGCGAGATTCCGCGGGGCGACGGGGATCGCGCCGTCGCCCCGCCACCCTGCGTGACCTTCGAGCGGCGCGAGCTCGGCCGCATCTTCGGGCTCTATGGCCGGATGGTCGCAGCGGGGGAATGGCGCGATTACGCCATCGATTTCCTCCGCGACCGCGCCGTCTTTTCGGTGTTCCGCCACGCCGCCGAAGTGCCGCTCTACCGCATCGAGAAAAACCCCAAGCTTGCGCGCCGCCAGGGCGCCTACAGCGTGATCACCGCGACCGGCTTGATCATGCGGCGGGGCCACGAGCTCGAGCGCGTGCTGCGCGTGCTCGACAAGCCCGAGAAGAAGATCAGGCTGGTGGCGAGCTAGCGAGCCGCCCCTTCCGGGCTGAGCATGGTGCCTGGCGGCTCGGCCGCGCCCGGTCCGAGCGTGCGCTGCATCAGCACCGAGTCGAGCCAGTGTCCGAACTTGAAGCCGACATGCTCGATCGTGCCGATGAGGCGGAAGCCCAGGGCGCGGTGCAGTTCGATCGACGGGACCTGGGCGGAATCGCCGATTACCGCGACCATTTGCCGGAAGCCGCGACGCTCGGCTTCGGCGATCAGCGCGCCGAGCAGGACGCCGCCGATGCCGCGGCGATGCATATGCGGCGCGACATAGACCGAGTCCTCGACGCTCCAGCGGTAGGCCGGGCGCGATCGATAGGGTCCCGCATAGGCGTAACCTGCGACCGCGCCGTCGATCTCGGCCACCAGGTAGGGATAGCCCGCCTCGACCAGCGTTGTGAGGCGCCGCGTCATCTCGCTGTCAGGGGGCGGCTCGAGCTCGAACGAGGCGGTGCCGTTCCGCACCGCGTCCGCGTAGATCGCCGTGATAGCCGGAATGTCGGACGCCCGCGCGGGCCGGATCGGAGCGCTCATGGTTCCGCGATACCGCGCTGCCGCAAGCGCTGCCCAGTGCGCAAGCGCAAGAAAAAGCGCCCCGGGCGATGGGCCCGGGGCGCCGCAAGCATGTCCGGATTCCGCGAGGTCAGCGACGATCGCCGAACAGGCGGAGCAGGAACAGGAACATGTTGATGAAGTCGAGGTAGAGCGCGAGCGCGCCCATCACCGCCTTGCGGCCCGCGACGGTGCCGTCGTCCATCGGGTCGTAGAACTCCTTGATCTTCTGCGTATCCCAGGCGGTGAGCCCGGCGAACACCACGACGCCGATGATCGAGATCGCCCAGTCAAGGCCGCTCGAGTGCAGGAAGATGTTGACCAGGCTGGCGATGATGATCCCGAACAGGCCCATGATCATGAACGAGCCCATCCCGTCGAGCCTGCGCTGGGTGGTGTAGCCCCACAGCGACAGGGCACCGAAGGATGCCGCGGTGATGAAGAACACGCGCGTGATGGAGGCGTGCGTGTAGACCATGAAGATGGTCGCCAGCGAGATGCCGAGCAGGCCTGCATAGGCGAAGAACAACAGCCGCGCGGTCGAGGCCTGCAAGTGCCCGATCCGGAAGCTCAGGAAGAACACCAACGCCAGCGGCGCGAGCATGACGACGAACACCAGCGGGCTGCCGAACAGCGTGCGGGCGAACTCGGGATTGCTCAGCGTGTACTGGTAGGTCAGCCAGGCGACCACGCCGGTGAGCGCGACGCCGCCCGTCATGTAGTTGTAGACGCGGATCATGTGGGCGCGCAGGCCCGCATCGATCGCGACGGCACGGTCGGCGCCGAACCCGCGCGCGGCCGTATAATTACGGTCGAAGTCCGACATCGAAGCTTCCTTTCTGTCGCCCGTCGTTTCCGGGCGCTGAGGCATCGGGATCCCCCGAATGCCGGCTGCAGCGAATCTAGTCACTGTCCAAGCCAAGTGGAAGGCACCTGCGGGGCGATTGTTAATGCCGCCCGGGCTCCTTGGTTCTACGGCCGAATGAGTTACCAAACCTTAAGCATTTGGTCCGCTGCGGCCAGCCACCCCGCAGCCGCAGACCCGCGGCTACTCGTCACGCTGCCCCATGCCCTCGAGGAGCAGGGTGAACAGGTTGACGAAGTCGAGGTAGAGCGACAGCGCGCCGAGAATCGCCGAGCGCTCCGCGATCTCCCCGTCCATGGCGCCATAGAGGTACTCGCCTTTGAGCCGCTGGGTATCCCAGGCCGTCAGGCCGGAGAACACCAGCACGCCGACGACCGAGACCAGCCATTGCACCGACGAGCTGCCCAGAAACAGGTTGACGAGGCCCGCCAGGATGATGCCGATCAGGCCCATGGCGGCAAACGCGCCGAGGGCGCCGAGGTCCCGCCGGGTCGTATAGCCCCACAGGGACAGCCCCCCGAAGGCGGCGGCCGCGATGAAGAACACCCGCGCGATCGAGGTATGGGTGTAGATCAGGAAAACCGATCCGAGCGACACGCCCACCAGCGCCGCATAGAGCCAGAACAGCGCCTGCGCGACCGCGGGACGCATGGCGGCGGCATTGAAGCTCAGCCCCAGCACCAGCGCGAGCGGAGCGAAGATGATCAGCCATTTCAGCGGGCTCACGAACACCATGTAGCCGACGCCGGTGAGCAGAACGTCGCTGCTCTGCACCGCAAGTCCGGCCGGCACCGGAATGACCCGCCCGGCGCGCAGCACGTAGGAGGCATGGGCGAGATCGTCGGTGACCGAGAGGAGATAGACCGCGAGCGCCGCGACCCCGGTGATCGCCACTCCGATGAGCATGTAGTTGTAGACGCGCAGCATGTAGGCGCGCAGCCCGGCGTCGATGGCCGCCGTTTCGGACGGCGACATCGCGCGGCTGAAGGCGCTGATGTTGCGATCGAGGTTTGCCATATCGAACAATCGCCCTGCGCGAGCGAATTGCGGTCCCCCGCGCTCGATCGCGCCTGCTCTGATCATCACATCATGGCGGGAATCGCGGCGTCGACAAGGCGCCTGCGACGCCACGCGCACCTCATAAACCTTTGTAATGGCGTCAAAAAGCCGCGATACGCAGCGGCAAAGCGATGAATCGCCTACAGATTTCGTAGCACCGCAGCAGGCTTGCGGCCAAGCGCCGCAAAGGTGCCGACCAACCCGAATGCGAGCGTCACCGCGAGCGCGATCAACGCCGCCGCACTCGCCGGGCCGCCCTGCCAGACGAATGGCAGCGTCATGATGTCGGCGACGACGCGCCAGGCGGCCACCGATCCGGCCGCCACCCCGAACACGACCGTCGCAAGCCCGAGCAGCAGGTATTCGAGGGCGTAGGCGGTGAGGAGCTGCCGGCGCGTCGCGCCCAGCGTCTTCAGCACCACCGCATCGTAGACCCGGTGGCGATGCCCGGCTGCGAGCGCACCGCCGAGCACCAGCACCGCCGCGGCGAGCGTGACGGCACTGGCGACCCGGATCGCGAGCACGAGATTGGTGACGAGCGTGCCGATCGCGTCGAGCGCGTCCTTGACCCGCACCGCAGTGACGGACGGAAACGCGTTGCCGACCGCCTTCATGAGCGCGCTCTCGTCCGCCGCACCGGCGCCGCCCGGATAGGTCACCGTGGCGATATCGGTCGCAGGCGCGCCCGCGAAGGCACCCGGCGAGAACACCAGCACGAAGTTGATGCCGAGCGACTGCCAGTCGACCGCGCGCATGTTGGCGATCCGCGCAGTGATGTTGCGCCCGAGCACGTTGACCGTCACCTCGTCGCCGAGCTTGAGGCCGAGACCTTCGGCGAGCTTCTTCTCGAAAGAGAGCAGCGGCGGCCCCTTATAGCCCTTGCCCCACCACTCGCCCTCGACCACGCGCGAGCCCGGCGGAATCTCGCCCGTATAGGTGATGCCGCGGTCGCTCTGCAGCACCCATTGGGCGTCCTGGCGCGCCTTGATGTCTTGCGCCCTGCGGCCGCCGGCGGCGACGATCCGGCCGCGCAGCATGGGGACGCGCTCGATCGTCGCGCCCGGGGCCTGCGCGCGCAGGAACGCGTCGAAGCGATCGGCCTCGGCGGCCTGGATGTCGAGGAAGTAGAAGGACGGCGCCCGCTCGGGCAGCGCCGCCATGAATTGCCGGCGCAGGTTGGCGTCGATCTCGAGCACCGTGACCAGCAGCACCAGCCCGAGGCCGAGCGAGAGCACGACGGTCGGTGTCAGGGCGCCGGGGCGATGGATATTGGCGATCGCGAGCCGCCAGACGGTCGAGCGCGGGCGCGGCACGCGGCGTGCGATGGCCATGACGGCCAACGCGACGAGCCGCAGCACCAGGAACACAACCGCAGCCGCCGCCACGAAGATCATCGCGATCCGGCGGTCATAGGCCGCGGCGACGGCGAGCGTTGTGAGCGCAAACGCGGCCAGCCCGGCCAGCGTTGCATAACGCAGCCGCGGCAGCCGCCGGTCGGGCGCGATCTCGTCGCGAAAGAGCGCGGACGCCGGCACGTCGTGGATGCGGCCGAGCGGCCAGAGCGCGAAGGTTGCCGCAGTGAGAAGGCCGTAGGCGAGCGCGATTGCGAGCTCGCCCGGATGCAGCGCGGGTGCGAACGGCAGCGGCATCAGCGGGCGCAGCACGCCGGCCAGCGCGAACGGCAACGCCGCGCCCACGGCGAGCCCGATCGCGGCGCCGAGCGCCGCCAGCACCATGATTTCGGTGAAATAGACCGCGAAGACGCGCGTGCCGGTCGCGCCCAGCGACTTCAGAGTCGCGATCACGTTCCGCTTGCGGTCGAGATAGTGCTTGGTCGAATTGGCGACCCCGATGCCGCCGATGAGGAGCGCTGTGAGGCCGACAAGCGCGAGGTATTGCGTGAATCGCTCGACGTTCCGTTCGAGTTGCGGCGTCGCATTGTTGCGGGTCCGGATGTCCCAGCCGGCGTCGGGCATTTGGCGGGCCGCTGCGTCGACCACCCGCCGGACCGCCGCCTCGCCCGCGCCGTCGGGGAGCCTGATCCGATATTGCCAGCGCACCAGGCTGCCGGGCTGCAGCAGCCCGCTCGCGCGCAGCGCCGCCGCACTCAGCATGAGTCGCGGCCCGAAGCCGATCCCGCCCGCAAGCCTGTCGGGCTCGGCTGTGAGCGCGGCGCGCAGCTCGATGTCCGCATGGCCGATCATGAGATGATCGCCCGGCTTGAGGTCGAGCCGGCTGAACAGCGTCCGATCGGCGACGGCGCCGAATGCCGCGCCGCGCGGCGCGAGCAGGTTCCGCAATGGCGCCGGCGGATCGGTCGCGACCGCGCCATAGAGCGGATAGGCATCGTCGACCGCCTTGGCCTCGACCAAGGTGGCGCGCCCGTCCGCCGTGCGCGCCATCGCCCGCAAGGTGGCGACAGCCGAGACCTCGCCCTGTGCAGCGAGGAAGGCGCGCTCGGCCGGCGTGGCCTCGCGCTGGATCAGGACGAACGACAGATCGCCGCCGAGGATCGACCGCCCCTCGCGCGCCAACCCGTCGACGAGGCCTTGCGAGAACGACCCGACGCCGGCGATCGCGGCCACGCCGAGCGCGATGCAGGCGATGAACACGCCGAACCCGCGAACCCCGCCGCGCAATTCGCGCACCGCCAGCCGCAGCGCCGGCCAGCGCAGCAGCGCGGGCGCCGCAGAGGTGACGCTCACCACGCGCTCACCGGCTTCGGCATCACGCGGCGCAGGATGAGGTGCGTGGGCAGGTAAAGCACGAGCGGGAGCAGGATCATCAGCCCCGCCACCCACACTCCGGGCGGCATCCAGTGCTGCGCCTCGGTATCGCTGAAGCCCCACACGTAGTCGATGTTGACCGGTGTGAGCCCGGGATCGGGCCGTGGCGGCGGCATGAAGAAGAACGAGACCAGCACCAGCGCCCAGGCCACGACGGTCCACGCCGGCAGGCCGCGCTTGTCATAGCCGACCCGCCACACGAGGTAGACCAGCAGGAAGGGAAGCCAGCCGTGGAACAGCGACAGTCCGCGCAGGAACAGCGAGTGATCGGCCGCAAACATGTAGTCGGTCAGACCGGTGAGCGGATGGCCGACCAGGTTGGAGAGGAAGTCGATCACCCAGAGCGCCTGCGAAGCGAGGATGCCGACTGCGCACATCGACACGAGCAGCGGGCTCTCGATCCAGATCGCGACCAGCGTGATGATCAGCGCGACGTCGCAGAAATAGAGGAAATTGGTCGGGCCGTAGTTGGCGAGATAGACCGGCGCCAGCACCACCATGAAGGCGGTGTAGGCGAGCTTGAGCCACAGCGGAATGCGCCCCGCCGGGGACGCAAGCGTCTCGGTCGTGCTCATGGTCGCGTTGCCCTCAGTTTTTCCGCTGCCGGCTCGACCCGTCCGGAGCGCATCCGCACCACGCGATCGCAGCGCGACGCCAGATTAGCATCATGGGTGACGAGCACGAGCGTGGTGTCGCGCGCGGCGTGCCGCGCGAACATCAGGTCGACGATCTCGCGGCCGGTCGCCTCGTCGAGATTGCCGGTCGGCTCGTCGGCGACCAGGATCGCGGGCCGCGGCGCGAGCGCCCGCGCCAGCGCGACGCGCTGCTGCTCGCCGCCGGAGAGCTGCGCCGGGTAATGGGCGAGGCGCTCGCCGAGTCCGACCGCAGCAAGCTCCTGCTCGGCGCGCGCGAATGCGTCGGCGGCGCCGGCGAGCTCGAGCGGCACCGCGACGTTTTCCAGCGCCGACATGGTCGGGATCAGGTGGAACGACTGGAACACGATCCCCACCTGGCGACCGCGAAAGCGGGCGAGCGCATCCTCGTCGAGCCGGCCGATGTCCTCGCCCGCGACCCGGACCGATCCGGTATCGGGCCGCTCCAGCCCGGCCATCACCATCAACAGGGTCGACTTTCCCGAGCCGGACGGGCCGACGAGTCCGACCGTCTCGCCGCTCCCGATCTCGAGCGTGATGTCCTTGAGGATGTGCACCCGAGCGGCCCCGCTGCCGAGCGACAGGTTGACCCCAGCCAGCGCGACGGCGGACACGGAGGCGGGCTTGACCGAGGTGTCATTCATGCGGCTGTTGCATCCCCTGCGGCATGCGGGTGGCACGCCGCCAATTCGCTGCGTTTCGCTCATATGGGAACGGCCCATGCGGGTCCAGAGACCGATCCGAATCAATCGTCGCCTCGCGATCGCGATCATGGCGGCCACAATCGGCGGCATCGTGGCGGCCGGGATGGCGCGCTCGGCCCCGACCGCCGACCGGCCCATCACCATCGTGGCGCTCGGGGATTCGCTCACTGCCGGGCTCGGGCTTGCGAGCCAGGACGCCTTTCCGGCCAAGTTGCAGAAGGCGCTCGCCGCGAAGGGCCTTGCGGTCACCATCGCGGATGCGGGCGTCTCGGGCGATACGACCTCGGGTGGGCTCGCGCGGCTCGACTGGTCGGTGCCGGCCGGGACGGATGGCGTCATTCTGGAGCTCGGCGCCAACGACGCCCTGCGCGGCCTCGATCCGGCCGTCCCGCGCGCGTCGCTCGAGGCCATCCTGCGCCGCCTCAAGGAGCGAGGCATTCCGGTCCTGCTGTGCGGCATGCTGTCGCCGCCCAACCTCGGCGCCGACTACGCGCGCACGTTCAATGCCATCTACCCGGACCTCGCCCGGATCTACGATGCGGTGTTCTATCCGTTCTTTCTCGACGGCGTCGCGGGCCAGCGGCGCCTCAATCAGGGCGATGGCCTGCACCCGACGGCAGCCGGCGTCGACGTGATCGTCGCGGGGATTCTGCCCAAGGTCGAAGAGCTCATCGCGCGGATCCGCGCGAAAGGCGGACCGTGAGGCCGGGGCGATCCTGTGCATAAGCCGGTTGCGTCCGGCCGACGAATCTCCAAATGTAGGGTTCGGAAGTGTCGCATGCCGTTAACGCAAATCGGTGATCATCCGCCGGTCCATGCGCCAGCGAATGTCCGTTGAAGGCGTCGCCCATGCCCCGGCTGTTCACCGCGCTTGAAATCCCGGCCGAGACCGGGCGCTCGCTCGCCATGCTGCGCGGCGGCCTGCCCGGGGCGCGTTGGATCGATCCCGAGCACTATCATCTGACGCTGCGCTTCATCGGCGACATCGATGACGTGCTGGCGCGCGAGATCGCCTTCATTCTCGGCAATGTGCGGCGCCTGAGCTTCGAGCTGCGGCTCGACGGACTCACATCGTTCGGCGGCCGGCGGCCGCGCGCCGTCGTCGCGACGGTCGCGCCGACACAGCAGCTCTACGAGCTGCAGGCCGAGCACGAGCGGCTGATGCAGCGCGTCGGCCTCGATCCCGAAGGGCGCAAATACACGCCGCACGTCACGCTGGCGCGGCTGCGCGATTCATCGAGCCACGATGTTGCCGACTACCTCGCATCGCGTCACCCGTTCCGCCCGGCGCCGTTCCGTGTCTCGCGCTTCGTCCTCTATTCTTCGCGCGCATCGATCGGCGGCGGACCCTATGTGGTCGAGGCCGCCTATCCGCTGGCCGCTTGAGGGCGCGAAAGGCGAGCAGCGAATAGAGACCGCTTCTCGCCTCCTGTTCGCCACGTCCTGTTCGCCATTCGCTCACATTCTCACGCCGGCCGCAGCAGGCGCGCGTGCACGTCGAGCATCGTGGTCGCGATGCCGTGCCCATCGGCCAGCAGCTCGCGAAATAGCGACAGTGGTGTCGCGTGCGGCGCCGCCACCTTGCCGACCACGCTGCCGAGCTCGAAGCTCAGCTCGGCCGCGTATTTGCGCGCGAGCTGCTGCATGCGGGAATTGTCGGCAAGACAGATCATCTGGATACGTTCGATGCCGCGATTGCGCGCGGCGAGCAGCGTGCGCCCGAGCAGCGCCGAGCCGACGCCGTGGCCCTGCCATGGCCGCTCGATGCTGAACGCGACCTCGGCTTCGGTCGCAAAGGCGCTTCCAAGCGGCTTGAGCTCGGCCACGCCGCGCACGAGCCCGTCCACCAGAAAGCCGTGGGTGATCGTGCCGGGTCCCATCCCGCCCGCGATGTAGCGCCGAACGACCTCGTCGGCGATCGCGCCGCCGAAGCGACTGCGCCGGCTTTCGCCATCGAGTCGGAGCAGATGTGCGAGATATTGATCGGCTTCGCCGATCCACAGCTTGCGGATGATGCCGCCGTCGACAATCGGTTCTTCCATCGTGGGTGCTCCTGACGATCTCCGTCTCGGTGACACCCTCCGGGAATTCCTCCATGCCGACACACCGGGCGCAGCTGCCCGGGAATCGTCGCGCCCATTATGGGCGCCATTGCATCACTCAGATATTGCGCCGCAACGACCGGCGCCAACGCGCTGATTTGATCCGTGCCTTGAGCCAAACGCAGGGCTCGGCCGCGAAACCGCCCAGGTCGGCGGTCCCCGAATCGGACGGCGGTCATCGCAAGCGCCGCGGCTGAGCGATCGAGACGACGCGCGCCGAGCGCCGGCGACATGCGTGCCGGAACCCGTGAGCCGCGGCCGCTCTCCCGCCTTTCGTTCTCGGCCGGTTGCTATCGCGGGCGAAAAGCGGGTATTGCGGGAGGCGCAAGCGAGCCCACCGCCTCCCCATGCCGTCTTCTGTCAGCGCCCACTACGCCGCCCTGGTCGCGGCCGGCGAGATCGAGCGCGATGCGGCGCAGGCCGCGCTGGTCGCGCGGCTCGATCGGCTCAACGAGCGGCTGGCCGCGCATCGTCTGGCACGCAAGTCTTCCTCGCTCGGCTGGCTCTTCGGCCGGGGCGACGCGCAACGGGACCCGATCAAGGGCCTCTACATCCACGGCGAGGTCGGCCGCGGCAAGACCATGCTGATGGATCTGGCCTTCGAGGCCTGCCCGGTCCAGCGCAAGCGCCGCGCACACTTCCACGAGTTCATGGCCGACGTGCACGAGCGCGTGCATGCCTACCGGCAGAAGCTCAAGTCCGGCGAGACGACCAACGGCGATCCGATCGCGCGAACCGCCGCCGACATCGCCGAGGAGTCCTGGGTCCTGTGCTTCGACGAGTTTCACGTGACCGACATTGCGGACGCGATGATTCTCGGCCGGCTGTTCACCGCATTGTTCGAGCGCGGCGTGGTGGTGATCGCGACCTCGAACGTGGCGCCGGAGGACCTCTATAAGGACGGCCTCAACCGCGCGCTGTTTCTGCCGTTCCTCGCCCTGCTGCAGCAGCGCATGGACGTGGTGCGGCTCGCGGCGCGCACGGATTTCCGGCTCGAGAAATTCACCAGCGTGAAGGTGTGGCACGTCCCCGCCGACGCCGCCGCCGATCGCGCCCTCGACGCGGCCTGGCGGCGGCTTGCGCTCGGCCAGGGTGGCGGCCCGGTCGATCTGCGGGTGAAGGGCCACATCGTGCATATTCCGCGCGCCGCGATGGGGGTCGCCCGCTTCAGCTTTGCGGATCTGTGCGAGCGGCCGCTCGGCGCCATCGACTACCTGCGGCTCGCGCACGATTACCACGCCATCGTGCTCGACCACGTGCCGGCCTTGACCTATGCGCAACGCAATGAGGCCAAGCGCTTCATCGCGCTGATCGATACGCTCTACGACAATGCGGTGAAGCTCGTCGCCTCCGCGGCGGCCGAACCGGGCGAGCTCTATCGCGCCGACGAGGGTTACGAAGTGCAGGAGTTCCGCCGCACCGCCTCGCGGCTGATCGAGATGGGTTCGCAGGAGTACCTCGCCCTGCCGCACGGACGCCGGCCCGTCGTCAGCGGATCGAGCGAGGGCCTGGTGGAGACGTGAGGGCCTCGCCGGCCGCGAGGGGCTTGGCGGACCGGTCAACGCTGGCATAGATAGTGGAACTCGCCGGCCCGATGCGGCCGGGTCGGGTCTCGCTGCCGATCAACGCTCCGCGATGGCGGCTTGAATGGCCCGGATGAACGGGCTAACCACCCGGCGGCATCCCAAACCGCTCCACCTGCTCGAAGGGTTTCCCTACATGGCACGTCCCAAGATCGCCCTCATCGGCGCGGGCCAGATCGGCGGCACGCTCGCGCACCTGATCGGCCTCAAGCAACTCGGCGACGTCGTGATGTTCGACATCGCCGAAGGCATCCCGCAGGGCAAGGCGCTCGACATCGCCGAGTCCTCGCCGGTCGATGGCTACGACATGCGCTGCATCGGCGTGAACTCGTACGAGGGGATCGAGGGCGCGGCGGTCTGCATCGTCACCGCCGGCGTGCCGCGCAAGCCGGGGATGAGCCGCGACGACCTGTTGAGCATCAATCTCAAGGTGATGGAGCAGGTCGGGGCGGGCATCAGCAAATACGCGCCCAATGCCTTCGTGATCTGCATCACCAACCCGCTCGACGCCATGGTCTGGGCGCTGCAGAAGGCCTGCGGCCTGCCGAAGCCGAAGGTCGTCGGCATGGCGGGCGTGCTCGATTCGTCGCGCTTCCGCTATTTCCTCGCCGACGAGTTCAACGTCTCGGTCGAGGACGTGACCGCCTTCGTGCTCGGCGGCCACGGCGACAGCATGGTGCCGCTGGTGCGCTACTCGACGGTGGCGGGAATTCCCCTCCCCGATCTCGTCAAGATGGGCTGGACCACGCAGGCGCGCATCGACGAGATCGTCAAGCGCACCCGTGACGGCGGCGCCGAGATCGTCAACCTGCTCAAGACCGGCTCGGCCTTCTACGCTCCGGCGGCATCCGCCATCGCCATGACGGAGAGCTACCTGCGCGACAAGAAGCGCGTCCTGCCCTGTGCCGCCTATCTCAATGGCGAGTATGGCGTGAAGGACCTCTATGTCGGCGTGCCGGTGGTGCTGGGCGCCAAGGGCGTCGAGCGCATCGTCGAGATCGAGCTCAACGGCGCCGAGCGCGCGATGTTCGACAAGTCCGCCGACGCGGTGCGCGGGCTAGTCGACGCGTGCATGAAGATCGCGCCCAATCTCGCCCGATAGCCGCCTCCCGCCGCACCGCCTGCGGCGCAAGATGATCGAGACGATCGCATGAACATTCACGAGTATCAGGCCAAGGCCGTGCTGCGCGACTTCGGCGTGCCGGTGCCGCGCGGCGTTCCGGCGTTCACGGTGGACGATGCCATCGCGGCGGCGCGCACGCTCGGCGGACCCGTCTGGGTCGTCAAGGCGCAGATCCATGCCGGCGGCCGCGGCAAGGCCGGCGGCGTCAAGGTGGTCAAGTCGGCCGACGACGTGCAGCGCGAGGCGGCGCGCCTGCTCGGCTCCGTGCTGGTCACGCATCAGACCGGACCGAAGGGCAAGCAGGTCAACCGGCTCTACATCGAGGAAGGCTCGGCGATCGACAAGGAATTCTATCTCTCCGCCCTGGTCGACCGCGCGACCTCGCGCGTCGCCTTCGTGGTCTCGACCGAAGGCGGCATGGACATCGAGGAGGTCGCGCATAAGACGCCGGAGAAGATCATCACCTTCTCGATCGACCCGGCGACCGGGGTCATGCCGCATCACGGCCGCCTGGTCGCCCAGGCGCTCGGGCTCAAGGGCGATCTCGCCAAGCAGGCCGACAGCGTCGTCAGCAAGCTCTATGCCGCCTTCCTCGCCAAGGACATGGCGCTGCTCGAGATCAACCCGCTCGTCGTCACCAAGTCCGGGCAGCTCATCTGCCTCGACGCCAAGGTCGGCTTCGACGACAACGCGCTCTACCGCCATCCCGACATCGTGGCGCTGCGCGACCTCACCGAGGAGGACGCCAAGGAGATCGAGGCGTCGAAATACGACCTCAACTACGTCGCGCTCGACGGCACGATCGGCTGCATGGTCAACGGCGCCGGCCTCGCCATGGCGACCATGGACATCATCAAGCTCTACGGCGAGGCGCCGGCGAACTTCCTGGACGTCGGCGGCAGCGCCACCAAGGACAAGGTCGCGGCCGCGTTCAAGATCATCACCTCCGACCCGAACGTGAAGGGGATTCTGGTCAATATCTTCGGCGGCATCATGCGCTGCGACGTGATCGCGGACGGCGTCGTGGCGGCCGTCAAGGAAACCGGCCTCAAGGTGCCGCTGGTGGTGCGGCTCGAAGGCACCAATGTCGATCTCGGCAAGAAGATCATCGCCGACTCCAAGCTCGACGTCACATCGGCCGATGATCTCGACGACGCCGCGCAGAAGATCGTCAAGGCCATCAAGAGGGCCGCCTGATGTCCGTCCTGATCGACAAGAGCACCAAGGTCATCTGCCAGGGCTTCACCGGCAAGAACGGCACGTTCCATTCGGAAGCCGCGATCGCCTACGGGACCAAGATGGTCGGCGGCACCTCGCCGGGCAAAGGCGGCAGCCAGCACCTCAACCTGCCGGTATTCGACACCGTCGCCGAGGCGCGCCAGAAGACCGGCGCCGCCGCGAGCGTGATCTACGTGCCGCCGCCCGGCGCGGCCGATGCTATCTGCGAAGCGATCCAGGCCGAGATCCCGCTGATCGTCTGCATCACCGAGGGCATCCCGGTCGCCGACATGGTGAAGGTGAAGCGCGCGCTCGCGGGCTCGAAGTCGCGGCTGATCGGGCCCAACTGCCCCGGCGTCATGACCGCGGGCGAATGCAAGATCGGCATCATGCCGGGCAACATCTTCAAGCGCGGCTCGGTCGGCATCGTGTCGCGCTCCGGCACCCTGACCTACGAGGCCGTGTTCCAGACCACTCGCGAGAACCTGGGTCAGACCACCGCGGTCGGGATCGGCGGCGACCCGGTCAAGGGAACCGAGTTCATCGCCGTGCTGGAGATGTTCCTCGCCGATCCCGAGACCAAGTCGATCGTCATGATCGGCGAGATCGGCGGCTCGGCCGAGGAGGACGCGGCCCAGTTCCTCAAGGACGAGGCGAAGCGCGGCCGCAAGAAGCCGATGGTCGGCTTCATCGCCGGCCGCACCGCGCCGCCCGGGCGCCGCATGGGCCATGCGGGTGCGATCATCGCGGGCGGCAAGGGCGATGCGGAGTCCAAGATCGCCGCCATGGAGGCGGCCGGCATCAAGGTCTCGCCCTCCCCGGCACGGCTCGGCAAGACGCTGGTCGACGTGCTGAAGGGCTGATCCCCGCCCGGGCGGGCACCTGCGGGGGCGGATCCCTCCGGGACTTGTCCGTGTCGGGGCTGATCCCCCCGCTGGGTACGACTGAACAACGATTCAGCGGTTTGGTAATTTTGCAACCCTCTTAGCCCTATTAACGGATTGTTCCGGCCGCCCGGCCGTCTTACATCAGGGACAGGCGGATTCGCCCGTCCCGGCCGGACTTTCGCGGCTTTCGCCGGTTAATCGGGGTTCGCCCTCCAGCAGGATTCCAGGATGTCTCGCCAAGACGCCAATGCGGCCTTCGCCCAGAGCTCGTTTCTCTATGGCGGCAACGCTGCCTACATCGAAGATCTGCAAGCCCGCTACGAGGCCGACCCGAAGTCGGTCGACGCCGAGTGGCAGGCCTTCTTCGCGAGCCTCAAGGACACCCCGGCCGAGGTCGCGCGCAGCGCCCGCGGGCCGTCGTGGGAGCGGGCCGACTGGCCGCGTCCCGAGCGCGGCGAGCTCGTCTCCGCCCTCGACGGGGACTGGGGGGAAGTCGAAAAGTCCCTCGGAGGCAAGGTCCGGGCCCGGGCTCAGGCCGCCGGCGCCGAGGTCACGACTGCCGAGGTTCAACGCGCGACCCGCGATTCGATCCGCGCCCTGATGCTGATCCGCGCCTACCGGATGCGCGGCCATCTGCACGCCAATCTCGACCCGCTCGGCCTCGAGCCGCCGCGCGACCACGAGGAGCTCGACCCGCGCACCTACGGCTTCAGCGACGCCGATCTCGACCGCCCGATCTTCCTCGATCATGTGCTCGGGCTGGAATTCGGCACGCTGCGCCAGATCGTCGCCATCCTGCGCCGCACCTACTGCCAGACGCTCGGCGTCGAATTCATGCACATCTCCGACCCGACCCAGAAAGCCTGGATCCAGGAGCGCATCGAGGGGCCCGACAAGGAGATCACCTTCACGCGCGAGGGCAAGCGCGCGATCCTCAACAAGCTGGTCGAGGCGGAAGGCTTCGAGAAATTCTGCGACGTCAAGTTCACCGGCACCAAGCGCTTCGGCCTCGACGGCGGCGAGTCGCTGATCCCGGCGCTCGAGCAGATCATCAAGCGCGGCGGCGCGCTCGGCGTCAAAGAGATCGTCATCGGCATGGCGCACCGCGGCCGGCTCAACGTGCTGGCCCAGGTGATGGGCAAGCCGCAC
>DASTZX010000259.1:0-21491 GCA_035764045.1 Xanthobacteraceae bacterium
GAGCGTCATGGTGGTGTTCTTCCATGGCCACGGCGCGACCCTGTCGCGCGACGTGCTCGAGCGTCAGCAGGTGCCGCAGCAGATCACCGAAGCGGGCGCCAACGCGGTCCTGGTCGCCCCGCAGCTCGCCTATGACGCGAGAAGCTCGAACCCCGGGAAGCTGTGGGAGCCGGGCGCATTCGCGCGCCTCATGCGCGAGGCCGGCGAGCAGCTGACCCGCCTCTACGGCGATCAGCGCGCCGCGCGCACCTTCGCCAACATGCCGATCATCATCGTCGCCTACAGCGGGGGCTATCTCTCGGCCGCATCCAGCCTCGAGCGCGGCGGCCTGAAGAACCGCGTGCGCGGCGTCGTCCTGCTCGACGCGCTGTATGGCGAGCTCGACGGCTTCGCCAGCTGGATCAGCCACAATCGCTCAGGCTTCTTCGTCAGCGCCTATACGCGCTCCACGCAGCGGCGCAATGCGGAGCTCGAGCAAATGCTGTCCGAACGCGATGTGACCTTCGCGACGGCGCTCAAGCCCGCCCGGCTCGAAGGCAGCATCACCTTCCTGTCGGGCGATCAGGGCGTCCGCCATCGCGATTTCGTCAACCACGCGTGGGCCGACAAGCCGATCAAGGATATTCTCGGCCGGCTGCCCGAGTACCGCTTGTAGGCACCGACCGTCAGCGGTCATGGCCGAGGGCCATAGCCGTTCGAAGAACGGCGTCGCTTCGCTCGCCTATGCCCGGCCATCGACGTCTTGCCGGATCGCGAAGTCGTGGATGCCCGGCACAAGGCCGGGCATGACGGCGTGCGCTGCAGGCGCACACGGACCTGCGTCCCGCCGCAGACGCGGCATCAGACGCCCGAGCGCCCTCGTGCGGGCAACCGCGTTGCGATCAGTTGGACGTACCGGCCTGCTCGCGCAACCGATAGAACTGCAGGGCCTTCTTCGCCGTCTCCTGCCGAAGTCGCGTGAAGGTGACGCAACACTGGTCGAGCTCCTCCGTCGAGCTGCCATTCGCGCCCGCCTGCAGCAGGAGGATTGCCCTGGTGGTCTCCCAACCGATGCCGATCGCCTTGGCGAGAACCAGGATCTGCTCGGTCCGCTTGCTGGCGATCGCTCGCTCGATCACGCCGATCGGCACGTCGGCCATGACGGAGAGGGTGATCGTGACCTCGTCAAAGCGCCCCGCCTTGGCAAATTGGTCCAGCTCCGGCTCGTGCAATCTGCCCGAATGATGCATCGCCGTGATGCGGGTGCGCGCCTCGAGGTATTCGTTCGACATCTCCCGGACCTCCGCCTGGATCCGGTTCGACGCTTCGGCAATCATGGCCTGCAACGAGGCCGCCTTATCGGGGTCGGCCGCGTCGAGCTTCCGGCGCACCGCCTCCGAGGCCTGCGCGAAAAGTTGAAGCAAGTGCTGGCGGGGAATTTCCGGGCGGACCCAGACTGCGAGCGCGAGATCGTCATCGCCACGCGCCCTGCGCACCAGGGTGGAATAGCCGAATTCGGAGAACCGTGCCCCCGTATTGCCTGCGGTGCTGACCGCCACGGCGCGGCTGCCACGCTCGACCAGGACGTCGGTGACCGGTTCGGCAATGACGCTGCGGCGTGAGATCGCCAGCAAATGCTCCTGGCTCTTGGTGCTGGCGCTCTCGACCAGGGTCGAATCCTCGAGCCGCGCCGAATGCAACAACACCGGCCCCGCGACCTCGATCGCGTCGTCGAGCGCAAGCCCGCGCATCACGCGCGGCGGCGCATCCGCCACAATCGCAAGCCGGGCGCCGAAAGCCGCGCGCGCCGTGACGTCGATCTCCTCCACGAGCCGGCTCATCACCTCGTCGAAAAGCTCGATCTGGTCGCCCGAATATCGGCCCGAGCCCGACAGGAACAGGTCGGTCAGCCGGCGCAGCGTCTCGGCGCGATGGCGAAGGTCCTGGTTCGCAAACGCGTCCTCGAGCTGTTCGATCAGATTACGTTGCAACATCATTCCGTGGCACTCCGATGCGCCGGGCCGACCCGCCAGACCCGTGGCGCTATCCGCTCCATCGCGGGGTCAGGCTGCCGTCGCCCGCGAGTTCAACTCGGCGCGCCCGAAGGTGAGTTCGGACGATGGGCGCGGCGACGCGAACAGATAGCCCTGCACCTGGTTGACGCCGGCCGCTCGAAGCATGTCGTACTGCTCCTCCGTCTCGACGCCTTCCGCCGTCGTCGCAATGTCGAGACCGCGCGCCAGCGTGAGAACCGAGGCGATCACGGCCGCGCACTCGGCCCGCTCGATCAGGCCCTGCGTGAAGGCCTTGTCGATCTTGATCTTGTCGACCGGGAACGCCGTGAGGTAGCCCAGCGACGAGTAGCCGGTGCCGAAGTCGTCGAGCACGATCGACACGCCGATGTTTCTGAGCTGCTGGAGCACCAGTCGATAGTTCGCTTCGTTCTCGAGCAGGACCGACTCGGTGATCTCGAGCTCCAGCCGTTCCGGCGGCAGCCCGGAGTCCACCAGCGCGCACAGGATGATGTCGAACAGATCGCCCTTGCGGAACTGAACCGAGGAGAGATTGATCGCGACCTTGATGTGGTTCGGCCAAGACACCGCGTCGGCGCACGCCTTCTGCAGGATCCACTCCCCGAGCTGCACGATCAGGCCGGTGTCCTCCGCCAGGGGAATGAACCGATCGGGCGCGATCAGGCCCTGACGCGGATGCTGCCAGCGCACCAGCGCTTCCGCGCCACGCGGCTCGCGGGTCTCTGCGTCGAATACCGGCTGGTAGTGCAGCACGAACTCGTTGCGCGACAGGCCCTCGCGCATCTCGTTTTCGAGCTGATGGCGCGCATCCACCTCGGCGGTCATGTCGGAATGGAAGAAGTTGAAGCCGTTGCGGCCTTCGGACTTGGTGCGGTAGAGCGCGAGGTCGGCCTTCTTGAGAAGCTCGTCGGGTTCGATTCCGTCCTGGGGCGCCAGCGCGATGCCGATGCTGGTCCCCACCCTCACCGTGCGCCCGTCGAGATCGAACGGGGCGGCGACGATGTCGATGATCCGCACCGCAAGCGCGATCGCCTCGTCACGCTGGGCAGCCTCGCCGCTCTGCAGGATCGCGAACTCGTCCCCGCCGAGACGCGCGAGCACGTCCGTCTCGCGCAACGCCGACTTCAGCCGCCGCGCCAGCTCCTTGAGCAGGGCGTCGCCGGCCGGGTGCCCGAGCGAATCATTGACGTCCTTGAAGCGGTCGAGATCGAGCATGAACACGGTGAACGGCTCGCCGCGACGCCGCAGACGCGCACCGGCCTCCTGGATCTTCTCCATGAAATAGGTTCGATTGGCGAGCCCGGTCAGCAGGTCGTGGTGCGCCATGAAGGCGATCTTCGCCTCGCTCTGCCGCCGGTCGGTGATGTCCTCATGGGTGGTCAGGACGCCGCCATCGGGGAGCCAGTGCCGCAGAATCGAGACGACGCGGCCATCGGCGAGTGTCTCGAGCTCCGATGGCTCGTCGAATCCCTTCTTGAGAAACTCATCCGCGGTCAGGCCGCCGTTGGCGATGCGAGCCTCGAGGATCTGCCGCAGCGTCGTGCCGGGCGTCACCTGCTCGGGGCGCAGACCGTAGATCTCGGCGAACCGATGGTTCGCGACGACGACGCGCAAGGACGAGTCGAACATGCACAGTCCCTGCGACATGTTGTTGAGCGCGGCATCGAAACGCATGTTGGCGCGCGCCAGCTCCTCGGACTTGGTGATCAGCGATGCCTCGGTATGCTTCTCCGCGGTCACGTCCTGATGGATCGTCACCGAGCCGCGGCCGGGGACCGGCCGGTGGGTGACCGCGATCACGCGTCCATCGCGCAGTCGATTGGTCGTTTGGAATGGCACCGTGCGCGCCACTTCCTCCAGCCGGCGTTCGACGAAATCATGTTCGTCGAGCGGAGCATTGTCCGTTCCGATCCTGGCCTCGAGGATGGCACGCAGCGGCGTGCCGGGCTGGGTGAACTCGGGCGGGATTCCATAGATGTCGGCATAGCGCTTGTTGCAGACGGTGAGCCGCTTCTCCCCGTCCACCATCGCGAGCCCATGCGCCGTGTAATCGAGCGTCAGCTGCAGCATGCTCGCATTCTCGGCAAGCTTTTTCGCCTGGCGCATCAGCAGCACGGTACCGAGCAGAGTGACGATGACGACGATCGCCACCAGCGGTCCGAACGTTGCAAGGTGGCTGTACCACGCCGCCAGCACCTCGCTTCGGTCGACGCTGACCAGCACCACCAGCGGCAGCTTGGGAACCGCCATGTAGCCGACGATGCGAGCCTGGGGGTGGTGGAAGCCGCTGCTCACGTAAGCGCCCGCGGGCGCGTGCGCGAGATACTTCAACACGGGAGCGTCGGCGAATGAGTGTCCGACGGCGCTCTCGATGAACGGTTCTCGCGCGACCAGCACGCCGCTCGCATGGACCAGCATGGTGGCGCCGGAGGCGCCGAAATCAAGCGAGCGGTAGATGCGGGAGAAATATTCCGGATCGAGGGTGGCCTTGATCGTCCCGGCAAAGCGGCCGTCGGGGCCGCTCACCCGACGCGACACCGCGGTCAGCCACTGGCCGCCCCGATGCGAGCGAAACAATGGAGCGATGAACAGCCCGACATCGGCGCGATCGCGGTGAATCGTGAAATAGGTCCGGTCGGCAACATTGGGGGTGCGGCCCTGCGGCTCGTTCGAGCTCGCCACGATGTCGCCCGCCGCATTGCTCCATCCGATGGACACGATCAGCGCGGACGCCCGTTGGATCTGCTGGAGCGCCTCGTGGGCCCGACGTGAGGCCGCAAGGTGCGCGGCCACGCCGCCGCGCGGCTCCGCTTCGGCCTCGCGGCGAAGGACCTCGGCCACGCGCAAAGCGTGGTCGACCCCTTCGAATGTGCGCGCCGCATCCTCGGCCATCACGCGCGCGCTATTGAGCGCGACTTGCTTCGCATGGTCGATGCTGTGATCGTAGCGGCTCTTGAGATCGGCCGCGAAGGCGATGACGATCGCTGCCGCGAAGACGACGCCGAACGCCGCCAGCGCGCAGTTCGGGCACCGTGTGAGCTTGCGGGCGACAGCGCGGATCATCGTGAAATTTATCGCGGGCCAGCCACTGCCGTTCGCGAGTAACTCCCGTGGACGCGCGGGCGAAAAGGGTGCGCCCGGCCATGGCCCCTTATGATGCTAAAACTTGAAACATCGGCTTAAGCCGGGTGGTTAAGAGGCGCTGAACACCGATGCAGAAATTTCGCCCGACCAGAAGCCGGTGCGGAGCGATCCTGCTCAAAACGCGAATCCAGTCCCTCCAAGGCCCCGCGCGAGCCGATGCGCTCGCATGGGGCGCCGGCGAAGCAGTATCGATCGGAACAGGAACCTCGAGCTACCTCTCCGGTTGATGCTCGGATAGCACGAGGGCCGCGGATATTGGCGCGACGACCGCTGGATCGAGTGGTAGTCGCTCCAGCGACGAGGGGCAGCTCCCGGATCCCAGGGCCAAGCGGGGACTGCTCCTCGTCGCTTTTGCTTGCAAGTACTTGCAAGGACCTCGCGCGAAATCGACGCCGCTTTCGACAGCGTCGCGAATCCCCATCATGAAAAGCGCATAGAAAAGGGCGAGACGCTTTTGCGCCCCGCCACCGAAATTGAGCAGCGGGGCGTTCTGCGCCCCGCTGAAAATTGCTCGCACTAACGTCGAGAACTACGAGCGTTACGCGGCCTCGGCACGCTTGCGCATGTTGTCGCGTGCCTGATTCAACGTCGCATCCGTGAGCTCGTTCGATTGCTGGATCAGCGTTTCGCCGAGCTTGCGGTTGCCTTCGGCAAGCGTCTGCGCCTGCCTGCTCAGAAACTCGCTGTTGACCTCCGCCCATTCCAGCGGGTCTCGCAGACGCACGCAGCGGTTGCCGAACTCCGCCGCGTTGCCCATGGCTTCCTCGGCGACGGCGAGGGAGCGTTCGCGGATCGCGTTGGCCTGCTGGGTGAACCCGTCCGCAGCCCGTCGCATGATGGTGAGCATTCCTTCGACTGCGGTCATTCCTTGCTGCAGGTTATGCTCCGCAATCTCCGCCATCCAGTTCGCGCCGAAACTCGCGGCGTTCATGGTGCGCTGGGTGTTCTCCTCAAAACCTGTCCGTTCCTTTGCCACGGTAGCCTCCCTTTCTTTCTTGGGTGTTGTGCGGTTGTGGCGCTGAGATCGATTGTTTGCGGTCTTCGCGGCCCAAGGCCGGGCGAGTGCCCGACACGGCCGCCGGGAGCGAGAGCTGCTCTCGCCAGCATCATTCTCCTGCTTTGCGAACGGCGTCCTTCACATCGCCAGCGACGTTGTGGGCGGAACCTTTCGCCTTATCGACCTTGCCTTCGGTCTCCAGTTTCTTATCGTCCGTCAACTTGCCGGCCGCGTCCTTGATGGTTCCTTTGACCTTGTCGGCCGCGCCTTTGACGTGTTCCCGATCCATTGCTGGCTCCTTTGTTCCTATGTTCGATGGGATACTGCTGGGAAAACGTGCGAGACGTGGCGACGTTCCGCTGCACCGCGGAAATGTCTAGTGCCCACGGGAAACACGATTCTTTGCTGGATATTGCGTTAGTCGCTGGGCTTGTGGCGCCGCACACCCACTGGTCGAGCTCTGCCTGGACTCGCGCAAGGCGTTGCCGCGGTTGTGCCAGTCTTGGGTATCGGCGGGCGCGCGCGTCACCGCGCGGGGGAGGCCGTCGTGGGAGCGATCGCAATCGCGCTGTCGTAGCTCGCGATGGCTTGCGCGAACCGGCGGAGCTCATGCGGCACGAGTCCGCGATGTCAGTATGCTCCGCCATACCGCGATTCGAGTGCGAGCGCATGTCAGGAGACCCTGAGGGCCCAATTCAGGCTTTGGCCGATGACGCTTGGGGACGCAGTTCGCGCGCAGCCTAGCGGCGCACCCGGCCGGTCGTCTTGACGAGGCGGCGGCGCAGTACCGGATGGTCATCGCCCGGTCAGTGCACGGCACCTTACTGCGGTTCGCGCGACGGTGGCCGACCGGCGGGCGCGGCGACATGGAAAGCCCCGCGACAGCAAGGCCGTCGCGGGGCTTTCCGCCTTCAACAAGTCGGCACGTCCGCAGTCCGTAACCCCCGTCAACAGACCTCGGACGGCGGGCATGTTGCGCCTCCACCCTTGCGGATGCAAGAGCCGTCGGGTTCGCGCGGCCGGTGATCCCCAGAAATCGCGAGAGGCCTCGGCGATCAGAGAACATCAGCCGAATCAGCGTCCACGCGCGCCGCCTCATTCTCAAAAAAAACGGGCCGCTTCCGCGGCCCGTAAAGTCTCCATCCATTTTTTTCAGGACTCGACGCGCTCACTACCAATCCCAGGAGCGGTAGTGCCGGTGATGCCAGTACCGGTAATGCGGCCCCTCATAGGCATACGGCCCGTAATAATGGTGATGGCGGTACCAGGGCCGGCCGACTTCAACCCCGAAGCCCGGACCCTGGAAATAGACGCCCTGGGCCATGCTCGGGGCCGCCGTGCCGACCGCCATGGCGCCGGCGAAGCCGAGCGCGAGCAAAGTCTTCGACATGTTCATCCTCATGTCTCACCTCTTTTTGTCTCGTGTTGTTGGTCGTGTTGCTTGTGTTAGACCCGCCCGGAGTCGAGCGGGATATAAGGATTTAACGAGTTCCGCCGCGCGGGAGTTCGGTTCCGGATTGGAACTTGGCTGACGATGATGTGAAGACATTTGACGGAACGATTCGACGGGATGGCGCGCGGGGCACCGGGGACGTCGACGACAGGCGTTTGATCCGGCCGCGGACGACTTCGGGAGGGGTTACGCGCCGGATTCGTCGCACTCAGTCGATCCGCGATGGGTCGCCGGCAAATTCCATCGGACAATAGAACCCGCCGTGGAATTGCGCCGCAATCTCGTCTTCCTTGGTTCCCGCTGCAAGGATCTCCGCCGCAAAAGCCTCGGAATCGTCCTGCGGACGATAGCCGAGGAACTTGACGTTGCTGTTGTCCCACCGGCTGCGCAGGTTGTTGGAGACGCCATAGACGACCACGAAGTGATAGTCGGGATAGTCGATGCAGCGCCGCACGAGCTGCACCATGTCGCGATGACTGATCCAGGTGAGGAGCTGACGCGGCTCGGCCGGACGATCGGGCACGCGGAACGTTCCGATACGCAGACAGGCGACGCTCAAGCCGTATTTGTCTGCGTAGAGCCGGCCGACCGCTTCGCCGAAGACCTTCGACACCCCATAGCGCGTGTCCGGACGCGGAACGACGGTGTTGTCGATGAAACGCTCGCGCCGATGAAATCCGACGGCGTGATTGGAGCTGGCGAAGACCACCCGCTTCACGCCCTGGCGCCGCGCCGCCTCGAAGACGTTGTAGCAACCCTCGATGTTCAGCGGCAGCACCTTGTCCCATGGCGATTCCACCGAGGCGCCGGCAAGATGCACCGCGCAGTCGATGCCCGTCATGGCTTGCTCGATTGCAGGCATGTCGCGGATGTCGGCGCTGACCAGTTCCTCTCCGGCGTCGCGCGAGCCGAGGGGCGTCACATCGAGCAGGCGGATGAGCGGATAGACGCCGCGCAGGCCATGACGCAGAGCCGTTCCGATCTGCCCGGCCGCGCCGGTGATGAGTATCCGCTTCATGTCAGATCCTCCTGAGAAACAGGGCATGCTATCGATCATGCGTGAAGACATCCATGGGCGACGCCTTCCGCATCGACCGGTTCTGCGCCGACCGCCGAGCCTCGATCAGCGGCACGGCGCCATGGCGGCACGGTCGCGCACGTGTTCGCGGCTTCGCCGCGCGACGCTCAATCGAACAGCGCGACAGCGCGCGTCCAGCCGGCCGATGCGGCCTTGATCTTGTGCGGGAAGCAGGCGACGGTGAAACCCTTCGGCGGGAGCTGGTCGAGATTGCACAGCTTCTCCATGTGGCAGTAGGGAATCTCGCGGCCTGCCTTGTGCCCCTCCCAGATGATCGAGGGATCGCGCGTCTCGAGCCAGCGCTTGCGGGTGTGCACGAAGGGGGCATCCCAGCCCCACGCGTCGATGCCGGTGACCCGTACCCCACGCGAAGTCAGGTAGAGCGTCGCTTCGCGCCCCATGCCGCATCCGGCCGTGAGGTATTCATCGGTGCCGATGCAGCTCCCGGCCCGGGTGTTGACCAGCACGATGTCGAGCGGCTGAAGCGCGTGCCCGATGCGATCGAGCTCCGCCGCGACCTCGTCAGCGGTGACGACATGCCCGTCGGCGAGATGGCGGAAGTCGAGCTTCACGCCAGGACGGAAGAACCAGTCGAGCGGCACCCGGTCGATGGTCATCATCGGCTTTCCGTCGATCGACTTGGACTGATAGTGGACCGGCGCATCCATGTGAGTGCCGTTATGGGTGGTGAGCTGGACGAGCTCGAAGGCCCAGCCCTCCCCGTCCGGCAGATCTTCGCGGCGCAGCCCGGGAAATGCCTCGAGCAACATCGGCGCGTTTTCGGCATTGCTGCGATATTCGATCTTCGGTCGCATGAAGGGATGATCGAGCACGGTCTCGTTGTCTAGCGCGGTCGATAGATCGAGCATGCGACGGGGCAACTGCATCAACGTCTTCCTCCAGGTTGTGGACCGATGGTGACGCCGCTCGCGGGGCGCGGATCGGCGCCCTCCCACGGCGCGACCGTCGGGGCCGGTACTTTCATACACTGCCTGTGCGGTGATCGGGGAAACTCCCGGTAAAGGACGTTGGGCGTTTGGCTGAAACCTTCTCGGCCCGGAAGAATTGATCGGGCTCGGGATGTACCTCCTGGAAGCGAGGGCGCAATGGATCTGGCATGCTACGTGGTGGTGCGGGAAGACGATGCATGGACCATTTGCGCCAGCGGCGTGCGGCTGATCACCTGCCGTGATCGCCACACGGCGTTTGAGACCGCGCGCCACGCGGCGGCGCTGCTTTACCGCGGCTATCCGTGTCGCGAACCGGTGGTGGCGGACAGCCGCCGCGGCGCGGCCGGGCTAGCCGCCAATCATGCATCGGGATGAGACACGGCCTGGACTTTTCCGCGTGGATAATGCGCGAAAGTTGGGGGGTCCGATTTACCCCATTTTCAGTAGTTTACGCGAGCCTGAGCATGGACCCGTACGGCAGGTCCGCACCACGCATGGAGCTTCGGTATGTTGTTGCTGATGCGCTTCTGGCGCGACCACGCCGCCGCGACGGCGATCGAATACGCATTGATCGCCGCGGGAATCTCGGTGGTCATCATTGGCGGCGTCAACTCGGCCGGGACCACCCTCAAGGGAATGTTCAACAACGTCTCCGACGCTCTGTCGAATGGAAGCCGATAGTCCCAAATCGTTGCGCGGCCCCCGGCGCCGCCCTCGGGAGAAAACCGATCGAGCCCCATCCTCATGGGGCTTGTCCCTGGAAAATGGGGCTTTGCCCCTAGTCTAGCTAGAATTGCACGCCGATCCTGTGCCGCGTGCGCCACATCACCAGGCAGCTCTTCTTCGTCTTGCCATGCAGCAGCGCGAAGCGCTTGGGGAGCTGTTCGGGATTGGAGACCTGCAGGCAGGCGCCACCGGCCGAAAGATCGACCAGCGTGCAGGCAATGCTCGGCGTCTTCGCGTCGATGATGATGGTCGCTGTCGGCGATACCAGACCCGAAGGCCGGACACGTGCGTAACGGCGACGATCCTCAGGTCTTTGCGAAACTCTCATGGCGGCGCCTCTGAAGATCAGAGGGGGCCATCTTTGCAGCGATCCGTTAAGAGGGCATTAACCCGAGAGTTCCGGCGGAAGGGCGCGGACAGGTCCCCGCCCCTCCCCTCGAGCCAAGCTCATTTCGGCCAACGGCGCGGCATCGCGAAGCTCTCGACCAGGCGCGGGATCGCCCGTGCATAGGACGACGGCAGGCCGAGCGCATGCGCGAGGTCGAGGGCGGCGAGCGACGCGTTCTGCTTGGCAAAGAACCAGCGGACGCGGTCCTTCACCGCATAGGGGATCGATTCGAGCTGCTCGCCGGTGACCGAGACGGGATCGCCGAGCGCGATCGTGCCGCTGTTGAGAAAGCAGCCGAGAAATCCGCGCTTGTGCACAATCTGGTCGAACTTGGTCAGATGCAGGATCTTCTTGCACGGCTCGCAGTGGAACGTCAGCCGGATCAGCGCGTCGCCGATCTTCACGACGGTGCCGGACGGCAGATCGTAGAGACCGTCGAAATCGACCTCGACCGTTTCCCTGAGATCGCCCGGCTGCAGCCCGCATTGGGCCGTCACCGCACGCGACGTGATCAGCACTTGGCGCAACGGCGAGCAGCGCACGCCGCCGGCAACGCCCTGCGGCCCGAATTCAAGCCGACTCACGTCGTCCATGGTCCTGCCGTGGGCGCGCTTGATGAACAGATTCGTGATGGTCACGAAGTTCCTTTTCCCCCTGAGGCCGCGCAGGTCTCGACTGCCCGTTCGGCCAAACGATGACATGGGGCGCGCATTGTTGCGATCATTTCGCGGCGGGAACTCACAACGAAAATGGCGCGCCACGCTCCGCGGCTCACGGCGCAGCGCGTCATTCGCGGATCTCGCGGGCCCGGTTCGGTCGAGCGGTGGCCGCGCGATATCGGGACTGTGGACAATGCCGGCGGCAGAAGAACAAATAGTGAACTTTTAACGCCTAGCCGCTATACTCGCTTCCCCCGAATCGCCAAGGGAGAGCTGAAATGCGAGTCAACACAGCAGGTTATAGAGACATCGTCCGGCTGGCCGACCACACCGCCGAGCTTGCGCAGCTCGGACAGTGCAACGACGACGATCGGATCGACCGTGCGTTCGCCGCGGTTTGCAAACGCATCTGGGGCTACACGCTCGATGACTTCGACGACGATAGCCTGTCGCCCAAGGACCATACGTTCCTCGACCGGCTGACCGGGAAGCAGGCCTGCAAGTTCGCGCGCGAGAATGGCTACGACCTGGTCGATCCCGGAACCGGCCACATGGTTCCGGACTGGTGGGGCTTTGCCTGGATGATCCTCGCCGAGAAACGCGGCCTGCTCACGCCCGAAGCCCGCGCCGCCGCCTGGCAGCGTTATGAAGCAAGGCTGCGTGACGATCCCAAGGTGGTCGGCGTCATTCGCGCTCGCGCGTGATGCCGGTGGTCCTGGCAGGCGCGCCGCGCCGATGCGCCGGTGCCGCGTGAGGCCGCCCGCCTTGAGGCAGAGAGCGCGGCCCATGCACGCTGTTGCCGACGGCTCACGCCGCGGAGGTCGCCTTCTCGTCCTTCGGCGGAAACAGCCGGACGATCTCCTCCAGCTCCTTCGGCCGGCTGAACAGGTAGCCCTGCATCTCCGTGCATCCCAGCGGCCGCACGTGCTCGAGCTGCTCCGCCGTCTCGACCCCCTCGACCGCCGTGACGATGTTGAGGCTGCTGGCCAAGCTTGTCACGCCCTTGATGATCGCCGACGCGTTCTTCTCGTCGGAGATGTCGGTGACGAACGAGCGATCGATCTTGATCTTGTCGAACGGGAAGCTTCGCAGATAGCCGAGCGAGGAGTAGCCGGTCCCGAAATCGTCCATCGAGAAACGGATGCCGAGCGCGCGCAGCTGATGAAGCGTCGCGAGGGTCGCCGCGGTATTGTGCATCAGCACACCCTCGGTGATCTCGAATTCGAGGCGATGCGCCTGCAGCCCGGAACGCGCAAGCGCGCGCGTGACCACGTCCACAAGGTCCCTGTTGAGCAATTGGACGGGAGAAAGGTTCACCGCAACCTTGATGTGGTCGGCCCAGGTGGCGGCGTCGGCGCAGGCGCGGTTGATCACCCATTCGCCGATCGGGACGATCAGGCCCAGGTCCTCCGCGAGCGGAATGAAGTCGGCGGGCAGCACCTGCCCGCGCCGCGGATGCTGCCACCGGATCAGCGCCTCGAGGCTGGTGATCTCTCCGGTCTGCAGATTCACGATCGGCTGGTAATGCAGCCTGAACTCCTGCTTGGCCAGCGCCTCGCGAAGGTCGAGCTCCAGCAGGTGGCGCTGCTGGACGCGCCGATCCATGTCGCGCTCGAAGAACCGGAAGGCGCCGCGGCCGTCGGCCTTGGCGGCATAAGCGGCGAGATCCGCGTTTTTGAGCAGCTCCTCCACCGAGTGGCCGTCTTCCGGCGCGAGCGCGATGCCGATGCTGGTGTCGATGACGACCCGGTTCCGCTCGATTGTGAAGGGAGCCTTGATCGCCTCCTGCACACGCTGGGCGAGGAGCGCGGCGTCGCTCGGCCGCTGCAGCAGCGTCTGGATGATGGCAAACTCGTCGCCTCCCAGACGTGCAATGGTATCGGTCTCGCGGACGCAGCTCCGCAGCCGGTCGGCCACCTGCTTGAGCAGCTCGTCGCCGACGAGATGGCCGAGCGTATCGTTGACCGCCTTGAAATGATCGAGATCGACATAGAACAGCGCCACCAGCTCGCCGCGCTTGGTCCGCGCCAGCGCGTTCTCGAGGCTTTCGCGCAGCATCAGGCGATTGGGAAGGTCGGTCAGCGCGTCGTGCATCGCCATGTGCGCGATCTGCGATTCCGCCCGCCGCCGCTCGGTGATGTCCTCGTGCGTGGTGACCCAGCCGCCGCCCGTCATCGGCTGACGCGAGACGATGATCGAGCGCCCGTCGCTCAGCTCCTGAATCCTGATCGATGCGGTGGAGATCGGCGCAATGCGCGCGAGCAGCTCCTCCTTGGACTCCGCACCCGCGTAAACGCCCTTCGCAACGCGATGCGCGACGATGTCGTGCAGCGATGCCCCGGGCCTCACCTGCTCGGCCGTCAGTCCGTACATCTCGGCGTAGCGCTGGTTCGACACGACCAGGCGCTGCTCGCCGTCGAACATGGCAAGGCCGTGCGGCATGTTGTTGAGGGCGGCATCGAACCGCAGATTCTGGGTGTGCAGGTTGTCGCGATAGGCGGCGATCGCCCGCACCATCTGGCCGATCTCGTCGGCGCGATCCATGTAGGTGCCGTCTTGCTCGAACTTCTCGGACGACACGTTCTGCATCGCCCTGGTGACGTAGCGGATCGGGCTGACGATCGAGCAGCTGATGAGCAGCGTCACGAGCACGCTCAGCAGAATGCCGAGCGCGCCGCCATAGGCGAGGATGTGCTTGTTCTTCTGCGCATTGGCGGACAGCGTCCCCCCGATAGTTGCGGTCTGCCCGTCGACGAAGGCCGACAGCGTCTCCAGGGCCGCCCCGACGTTGCGGAAGTCGTCGTCGGTGCCGCCGAGCATCATGGTCGCCATGGGGGCGTCGGTGCTCCCGACGTCCAGGGTGTCGCGGGCGGCCGCCGCGTACTTGTCCCACCTCTCGGCGATCGCGGCGATCAGTTCCCGCTCGACCGGCGAGAGGTCCTGGCGCTGCGCGATGGCGTCGATGCGCCTCTTGGTGATCGCGAGCGCCTCGCGCGTCTCCGCGCTCAGCGCGTTCAGCAGGGCGGCGCTGACGCTGTTGCTCGCCCATGACACGTAACGGAAGACGTTGAGGTGGATCGCGCTGATGTCGTTGTCGAGCTTCGCCACGACCTGCTGCTTGGGCAGGTTGGCGGAGGTCAGCGCATCGAGATCGGTCGCGGCGCGGTCGGACGTGAAATAGGCATTCCCGCCGATGGCGACGAGGCAGAGCAACAGCACGAGCCAGGCGGCAAACGCCTTCCCGCGGATGGACAGGTTACGCAAAAAGCGCATCGGCGGCCCCTGGCGATCGCTCTCGCACCGGATTGTTACGTCGCGCCCGGGACGAACCGGTACACGCCGACCCCGATGAAATAGTCGCCCATCCTTTCGATGTAGCTCGACTTGTCCTCGATCTTGTTGTTGATCGGATTCGGCCACTTGTAATCGACCCAGCCTTTGCCCGGCCCCTTGGCGACCGCGATCATCTCCTGGATCAGGTACGTTCCGTTCTGGTCCTTGAGCGAGATGAGGTTCTTGCCGACCAGCGCCGGGCGCGCGCCATGCGCGACGTTGAGGCCCTCGAGATCGTAGATGAACGGATAGAGGTCGCGGTCGTGGAAGGCCGGGTTCGCCTTGTCGTTGACGGCCGCAAATGTCGCCTCGGCGCCGGTCCTGGCGAATTGATCCTGAACCCGCTTGACCATCGCGACCGCCTCCGCCCTGGTGCCGAACTCGGCTCCGGGCGACGGCGGCACGGCAAGGAGTGTCGCGATGCAGGCGATGGTGAACGCACGCATTGTCAGCTCCTGGCGACCGGCGGAAGCGAAGACGCCGTATCAGGTATTCGTCGCCGAGGTTATGGCGGGAACGTGAAACAAGCGTCACCCCGGGCATTGTTTTCGCCCCAGGTGGTCACCGTTTTCTTATGCGCAGGGTGCCGTCTGGATTAATGCGCGACAACGAAATTGCAGCCGGAATTGAACGCGTGCGGTAACAGTTTGGCAGGACTGCCCGAGCCCGACAGGCCACCATCGACAATGCAGACGCCCGGGTCGTCGTGCGGCCGGGGAGTGGCGCCGCATAGCCGTTTTCCGCCATCCCGGCAGTCGCTTGCGCGCGGGTCGGAACGATTGTCCTAAAAGTCTTCATGCATTTTAGGCAATGCCAGGAGCGGTATTGAATCAATGCAGTGCGCCGCATTTGCACATTCGCAACCTGATTGCGCCAGGATCGTCATCGTCATCAGGGCCTAACAAGGGGCTTAGCCATGTGGCGCTCAGCAGCAGTTGCCATCGCGGTCCTCAGTGCCTGCGACTACGTTGCGTTCGATTGGAAGTACACGGAGACCTTCGTGCGGATTCTGTCCGCGATCGAGCGCTCGTTCGTCTGACGGCGCCGGCGGCGTCGGAGATCAGTCCGCGCTCAAGGGGCGCGTGACGCCCCATTGACCCAGCACGGCCGCGATCGCATCAGCCACGAAGAACCTGGCACTGTCCTGATCGTATCCTTGCGCGAGCAGATCATCGTACTCGGTGAAGGCATGCCGCACATAGGCGACGAGGGAGAGCCAGGCCGCCGTCTCGGGCGAGCTCGCCCGGAGGCCACGGCTGTCGAGCGCATGGTCGACCACGGCGCCGAATTCATGCGGCGGAATGCGCGGCGCCAAGCGCCGCAGCGCCGCCTCGATGTCCGATCGCTTCGGCAAAGCCAGGTCTCGAGCACCGAGCTCAGATTCGAGCTCACATGGAACGTCGAGGCACGGATTGCAGCCAGTGCTGCAATTCCTCCTTCCAGAATTTCGCCATTCCGGTCGTGCCATGACCGCGCGTCTGCGCGCTCGCCGGGATCAGGTACAGGCGCGCGTCCTTGATGCGCTTGAGGGCGCGTTCCGTGGTTCCAGTTTCCGGCGGATTACGCTCGTCGTCGGCCGCGTTAATCGCGAGCACCGGCGCCTGGATCCGCTCCAGCCCGGGAGACGGGTCGTAATCACGCGATGAGTCCCACTGATAAAGCACGTCGTTCGCATCCGCCTTGGTGACGTTCGCCAGACGCTGATCGAGCGCCTTGTCGGCGAGCTCACGCGTGGGAGCGAGGGTCTGGTATGCCAACGTTCCGCCGCTGGTCGCGACGCCGAAGAACACCAAGGCTGCGCGAAACGCCCGCGGCTGCGTGGCGTAGTCCCCCTGGTGCCAGTCCGGATCGTTGCGGATCGAGTCGATGATCAGTCGCCGCATCATCCAGTTGCGAGACGCCATGGCGGTCGGTTGCGACGCCATTGGGGCCAGCGCATCCATCATCGCCGGGTAGGTCTCACCCCAGATCCACGTCTCCATCCCGCCCATCGAGTTGCCCATGACGAGGCGAACGTGCCGGATCCCGAGGCCCTCGGTCACCAGGCGATACGCGGCGGCGACCATGTCGTCGTAATTGTAGCGCGGAAACTTCATCCGAAGGCCGTCGGACGGCTTTGACGACAAGCCATGCCCAATCGCATCCGGCAGGATGATGAAATACTTGCTCGCGTCGAGCGGCTGGCCCGATCCGAACAACTCGCCGGCATAGCCCGGGGTCAGCAGGCTGCCGCCGGATCCGCCCGTGCCATGCATGATCAGCACCGGCTGGCCGGTCGGCTCGCCGAGCGTCGTGTAGTGCAGGCGCAGTTCCGGCAGGACTTCGCCGGTGTGGAAACGGAAATCGCGGGCGACCCAGTCGCCCTGCCGCGGCGCCGGATAGTCCGCCGCCCAAGCGGCGGCCGCGACCAGGGCCGACAGCGCGAGACAGAACGCAACCAGCCCGTCGAGCGGTCGCAGCATCGGCATCCCCCGTGGCGTTGGTCAGCAGAATTTACGGCAGACGCGCCGGCCGATCACAAACTCGCGGTAGCACTTCGCGTAGCAAAGGCGTCCGTGCGAACGATAATAGCGGATCTCCGAGAACAGCGACGTCGCGCTGCCGGCCCGGTCAAGAGGCGCACCGCTCGCCGGTGCCGCCGATGCGCCGCAAGCGCCGATGACGGCGCCGGCCACAATGAACACTGCCGCTACGATCGTTCGCATGCTCGCCCTCCCCGACTCGTCCCGCCGCGCCCGTCCATCGAGCGAAGCAATATGGGATCATAACAAGACCGGCTGAAATCGGAACCTGCCCGCAGGGAACCGGGGACTGGCGTATTTTTTGCTACCCCGTTCCGGGCTGCACGGGTAGATTTCAGCCGGGGCACGGGGAGTATACATCATGATTCTGCCAGCACTGACTGGGGCGTCGCTGTTGATCATGACAGCCGCGATGCCGGACATCGATTCCGGCACGCCCCCGACGCATCTGTCGATCCAGCGGCGCACGGCTGCCGTGCAGCCCGCCATCAATCGGGCAACGGAATGCGTGGCACGCACGGTCGCCGCCGACCCGCGCGCCATCGACGCGAGCAGGCTTGGCGATGCCATCGTCGATTCGATGGGTCCTTGCCGCGATGTGATGCGCTCGATGATCGACACCTATGACACGTACTTCGGAGACGGAACCGGAGAGGCATTCTTTTCCGGCCCCTACCTCGAGGTGCTGCCGAAGGCGGTCAACAAATGGGTGGTCGAGCGCAAGCGCTGACCCCGTGACGCGCGAACCACGCCTGCCAGGTCCTTGCCGCCACGCTACACGCGGGGCGACGGATTTCCGCAGTAGATCTGGTAGAGGCTATACAACGGCTCTCCCAATACGGCCTTGGTGATCACGAGGCCGACACGTTTGCGCGCCGTCGGATCATCGAAGGCCGGAGCAAGCGCGTCCGCCGTCACGGGGGGCTCCTGGCCGGTAGAAAGCCGGCCGATCAGAGCGCGCCAATGTTCCTCGTTTCTCGCCTTATCGTCGCCCAACATGTCGGATCACTGCCTCACAAAAGGACAACAGCGGGTCCCGACAGCAGTTCCTAGGGCAAGTGCCCGCTTTGCGACCTTCGATTGGGCGCCCCGGAGGCCGCGTTTTTGGGGTTCCGAGAGCCGTCGCCGGATGAAAAAATACCTCCGGATCGGAACCAATGAGGCAGCGGCGCGTTCTGTCGTTCTGAACCATTGTGGGCCTGAACGCCCAATGCTCGGCACGGGGGTGCAAAAGCCCCGGTGAGGGGGAAAGCACTTGAAGCACGGGTGTCGTGCCAGCGTTGGCCGGGGCGACGGGAGCGGTGCTGCGCCCGTCCGCATGGTATTCTCGTGGTTCCTCAACGGCTTGTGGCCAAATACCGACAGCTCGGCATGTCGCCGCGACTGTGTCGACCGCAGGGATGCGGGGGAGGACGATTAAGATGTCGACGACCGACGAAGCGGTGTCCGACGTAACCCTCACGAATGGCGCGGCCGCGCACGACCCGGCCACCAACGGGGTCGCGGCGCCGGCGCCGGGCGTGAGAAACGGAGCCGCGCTCGGTCCCGACGAGCTCCTGCATGCGCTGCAGGCGATGCAGGTCGGCGATTTCTCGGTGCGCATGCCCGGCAACCTGACCGGCATCGAGGGCAAGATCGCGGACACCTTCAATAATATTGTCGCCGCAAACCAGCGCATGGCCCAGCAGCTCGAGCGGGTGGGTCAGCTGGTCGGCCGCGAAGGCAAGGCGCGGCACCGGGTGCGCTTCGGGCTGAGCGAAGGCGCCTGGGGCGAGATGGAAAGCTCCGTCAACACGATGATCGACGACCTGATCTGGCCGACCCGCGAGGTGACGCGGGCCGTGGCCGCGGTCGCGCAGGGCGACCTCCTGCAGACGGTGCGCCTCGACGTCGATGGCCGGCCGCTGCAGGGCGAGTTCCTGCAGGCCGCCACCATCGTGAACACGATGATCAAGCAGCTCGGCGTGTTCACGTCGGAGGTGACCCGCGTAGCGCGCGAAGTCGGCACCGAAGGCAAGCTCGGCGGACAGGCGCAGGTGCCGGGCGTGACCGGCGTGTGGAAGGACCTGACCGAGAGCGTCAACTCGATGGCGTCCAACCTCACCGCACAGGTGCGCAACATCGCCGACGTGACCATCGCGGTGGCGAACGGCGATCTGTCGAAGAAGATCACCGTGGACGTGCGCGGCGAGATCCTGCAGCTCAAGGAAGCCATCAACACGATGGTCGATCAGCTGCGCTCCTTCGCGTCCGAAGTCACCCGCGTGGCGCGCGAGGTCGGCACCGACGGCAAGCTCGGCGGACAGGCCAACGTGCCCGGCGTCGCCGGCACCTGGAAAGACCTGACCGACTCGGTCAACGCCATGTGCGGCAACCTCACCGACCAGGTGCGCAACATTGCCCATGTCACCACCGCAGTGGCGCGCGGCGACCTGTCGCGCAAGATCACCGTCGACGTGCGCGGCGAAATTCTCGAGCTCAAGGACACCATCAACACCATGGTGGACCAGCTCAACGGCTTCGCCTCGGAAGTCACCCGCGTCGCGCGCGAGGTCGGCACCGAAGGCAAGCTGGGCGGCCAGGCCAAGGTGCCGGGCGTCGCCGGCACCTGGAAGGACCTGACCGACAGCGTCAACTTCATGGCCGGCAACCTGACCGCACAGGTGCGCAACATCGCCGACGTCGCCACCGCGATCGCCGGCGGCGACCTGTCGAAGAAAATCACCGTCTCGGTGTCGGGCGAGATCCTTCAGCTCAAGGAAACCCTCAATACGATGGTCGACCGGCTCAACGCGTTCGCCGGCGAAGTCACCCGCGTGGCGCGCGAGGTCGGCACCGAAGGCAAGCTCGGCGGCCAGGCCAACGTGACCGGCGTCGCCGGCACCTGGAAGGATCTGACCGATTCGGTCAACTCGATGGCCTCGAACCTCACCGCGCAGGTGCGCAACATCGCGGAGGTCTCGACCGCGATCGCCAACGGCGATCTGTCCAAGAAGATCACCGTGGACGTGCGCGGCGAAATTCTCGAGCTCAAGGACACCATCAACACGATGGTCGACCAGCTCAACGCGTTCGCGGGCGAAGTCACCCGCGTGGCGCGCGAGGTCGGCACCGAAGGCAAGCTCGGCGGCCAGGCGCAGGTGCGCGGCGTCGCCGGCACCTGGAAGGACCTGACCGACTCGGTCAACTCGATGGCCTCGAACCTCACGGCGCAGGTGCGCAACATCGCCGAGGTGGCGACCGCGGTGGCGCAAGGCGACCTCTCGAAGAAAGTGACGGTGAACGTGTCGGGCGAAATCCTTCAGCTGAAGGAAACGCTCAACACCATGGTGGACCAGCTCAACGCCTTCGCCGCCGAGGTGACGCGCGTCGCGCGCGAGGTCGGCACCGAAGGCAAGCTCGGCGGCCAGGCGCAGGTGCGCGGCGTCGCCGGCACCTGGAAGGACCTGACCGACTCGGTCAACTCGATGGCTTCCAACCTCACCGCGCAGGTGCGCAACATCGCCGAGGTCGCGACCGCCGTCGCCGGCGGCGACCTTTCGCGCAAGATCACGGTCGATGTGCGCGGCGAGATCCTTCAGCTGAAGGAAACGCTCAACACCATGGTCGACCAGCTCAACCGCTTCGCCGGCGAGGTGTCGCGCGTCGCGCGCGAGGTCGGCACCGAAGGGAAGCTGGGCGGCCAGGCGCAGGTGCGCGGCGTCGCCGGCACGTGGAAGGACCTGACCGACTCCGTGAACTACATGGCTTCGAACCTGACCGGCCAGGTGCGCAACATCGCGGAGGTGACGCGGGTGGCGCGCGAGGTGGGCACGGAAGGTCGCCTCGGCGGCCAGGCGGACGTGCAGGGCGTCGCCGGTACCTGGAAGGACCTCACCGACTCGGTGAACTTCATGGCGTCGAACCTCACTTCGCAGGTGCGCAACATCGCGGACGTGACCACTGCCGTGGCGAAGGGCGACCTCTCCAAGAAGATCACGGTGGACGTGAAAGGCGAGATCCTCGAGTTGAAGCGCACGATCAACACCATGGTCGATCAGCTCAGCTCCTTCGCTTCCGAAGTAACGCGCGTCGCGCGCGAGGTCGGAACGGAAGGCAAGCTCGGTGGACAGGCGCAGGTGCGCGGCGTCGGCGGTACGTGGAAGGACCTGACCGACTCGGTCAACAGCATGGCCGGCAACCTCACGGCGCAGGTGCGCAACATCGCCGAAGTGACCACGGCCGTCGCG
>DASTZX010000260.1:0-5338 GCA_035764045.1 Xanthobacteraceae bacterium
GGCCATCTTCAAGCCGCCGCACGAACTGGCCGGCGAACTGCTGCTCGCCGACAAGCAGCCGCAAGCGGCACTCGCGCAATTCGACCTTGCACTCAAGACCGCACCGAATCGAACGACGTCACTGCTTGGTCGCGCGCGCGCCTTGAAAGCAAGCGGCAATGCGACCGCAGCAGCGAGTGCCTACGCCGAACTCGCGGCAATCTGGAAAAACGCCGATGCCGATCTGCCCGCGCTGGCCGAAGTGCGCGCTGGAGCGAAAACGGCGATGGTTGCCCAACCGAAGCCGGCAGCGGTTGCCGAGTCGAAGCAGTCAGCGGTTGTTGAATCGAAGCCGGCAGTGGTTGCTGAGTCGAAGCCGGCAGTGGTTGCTGAGTCGAAGCCGTGAGTGGTTGTTGAGTTGAAGCCGACAGCAGTTGTTGAGTCGAAGCCGGCAGTTGTTGTTGAATCGAAGCCGTGAGTGGTTGTTGAGTCGAAGCAGGTAGTGGTTGTCGAATCGAAGCCGTCAGCGGTTGTTGAATCGAAGCCCTAGAACTCCGAGGTTCACCTCTCCCGCTGGCGGGAGAGGTCGAGGCGCGCAGCGCCTCGGGTGAGGGTGGCGCCCGGAAGAACGAAATCGTCTTCGGATGTGCCACCCTCATCCGCCTCCGGCACCTTCTCCCGCCAGCGGGAGAAGGAAGGCGGATTGGTGGAAGTCGGATCCAGCGACCGCCCCATTTTGAACGTCGAAGGCCTCTCCGCTGTCACATTCTTGCGCGTTTTGAGTGCGCATGCGTGTCGCCGGTACCTTCGGCCCATGCGTGGGCCGTTGCCGCCCGTTAGGGTGCGCTTCGCTTTGCAGGGTGGACCTTGGCCCACCTTGTTGGCGCCACAAGACGGACGGTGGGCCGAGGCCCACCCTACGGTGGCGGAACAAAAGGACGGCGAGCCCATCCGGCGTTGGCTGCAGACAAAAAGGACGGTGGGCCGAGGCCCACCCTGCGGTGCATCGGCGGTCACCTCTCTTTGTCGGCGTTCACCGCTCGTAGCGCGCGATTTTTTTTCTTGTTGAATCAGGTTCGGAGAATTTCATGAAACGTACTGCCCTGGCGCTGGCTTGTGCCGCGCTGATTGCCGCTTGCTCCTCGCCGCAGGATACGCAGAACCAGGCCGCGGCTCCGGCCGTCAAAGCTCCTGCCGCGCCGGCTGCTCCGGCCGCGCCCGCTGCGCCGGCCGTGCCGCTGGTTTCGGGCATCGATGTGCAAGCGATCGATCCGAACGTCAAGCCCGGCGACGACTTCTACCGTCACGTCAATGGCCGCTGGCTCGCGACGGTCGAGATGCCGGCCGACAAGGGCAAGTACGGCACCGGCACGATCGTGTTCGACAAGATCCAGGAAGACCTCCACAGCCTCGTCGACGATGCCGCGGCCGGCAAGACCGCCGGCGTGCAAGCCGACACGCGCAAGATCGGCGACCTGTACGCCAGCTTCATGGACGAACCCACGCTCGAAACGCTGGACATCAAACCGCTGCAGGAGCGCTTTGCAAAGATCGACGCGCTGACCGACGCCAAGGGCCTGCCGGCGCTGATCGCCGACCAGGATCGCAACGGCATGAACGTCACGGCGTTCGGGCTGGCCTCGAATCCGCCGGTCGGCGTCGCGATCCACCAGGACAACCGCGACGCGACCAAGTACGTCGCGGACCTGCGCCAGGGCGGCCTCGGTCTGCCGGATCGCGACTATTACCTGAAAGACGACGACACCAAGCTCAAGGGCATGCGCGCCGAGTACGTCAAGCACATCGAAAAAATGCTGACGATGGCCGGCGACAAGGACGCCGCGAAGAATGCCGCGGCGATCCTCAAGCTCGAAACCGCGATGGCCAAGGCGCAGTGGGACAAGGTCACGCTGCGTAATCCGATCAAGGCGTACAACAAGGTCGAGATTTCCAAGCTCGCCACGCTCGCGCCGGGCTTCGACTGGGATGCGTATCTCGAAGGCGTCGGCGTCAAGGGCAAGGTCGACACGGTCATCGTCGGACAGCCGTCGTACCTGACCGACTTCGCCAAGCTTGCTTCGACGACACCGATCAACACCTGGAAGGCTTACCTGCGCTGGCACACGCTCAGCGACGCCGCGCCGATGCTGTCCAAGCGTTTCGCCGACGAAAACTTCGCGTTCTACGGCACCGTGCTGACCGGCGTGCCGGAGAACCAGGCGCGCTGGAAGCGCGGGCTCGCGCTGGTCAACGCCGCGATCGGCGAGGAACTCGGCAAATTGTATACCGCGAAATATTTTCCGCCGCAGAACAAGGCGCGCGCGCAGCAACTTGTCCAGAACCTGCTCGCCGCGTTCAAGCAGGGCATCGACCAGCTCGACTGGATGAGCGCCGAGACGAAGAAGGCGGCGCACGACAAACTCGCAAAGTTCACGCCGAAAATCGGCTACCCGGACAAGTGGCGCGATTACAGCGCCGTCACGATCGACAAGGGCGACCTCGTCGGCAACGTCATGCGCGCCGCGCAGTTCGACTACCAGCGCAACATCAACAAGCTCGGCAAGCCGATCGACCGCGCCGAGTGGGGCATGACGCCGCAGACGCTGAACGCGTACTACAACCCGGAGCTCAACGAGATCGTGTTCCCGGCCGCGATCCTGCAGCCGCCGTACTTCAACGCACAAGCCGACGACGCCGCGAACTATGGCGGCATCGGCGCCGTGATCGGCCACGAGATCAGCCACGGCTTCGACGACCAGGGCTCGCAATACGATGGCGACGGCAACCTGCGTGACTGGTGGACGAAGGAAGACCACGACAAGTTCGCCGCCAAGACCAAGGCGCTCGTCGCCGAGTACGCCGCGTTCGAACCGGTGCCCGGCTACCACATCAACGGCGAACTGACGCTCGGCGAAAACATCGCCGACAACTCCGGCCTCGCGATCGCCTACAAGGCCTATCAGATTGCCCTGCGCGGCGAGCCCGCACCGGTCATGGACGGCCTGACCGGCGACCAGCGCTTCTACACCGGCTTCGCCACCGTGTGGCGCGCGAAGTACCGCGACAACACCGCCATCCAGCAGATCAAGACCGACCCGCACTCGATCGCCGAATACCGCGCCATCGGCACCGTCGCCAACCAGCCCGCCTTCTTCAAGGCCTTCGACATCAAGGAAGGCGACAAGATGTACGTCACGCCGGAGAAGCGGGTGATTATTTGGTAAATCCACACGCGTCCACGGGCGCCAGCGCTTCGGACGTGCCGCCCTCACCCGGCGCAGCCACGCTGCGCCGACCTCTCCCGCCAGCGGGAGAGGTGATGATTGCGAGGCGATGACGCATATTCTCGACCAAAATCTCACCGAGCCACCGCACTAGCCCCCTCTCCCGCTGGCGGGAGAGGGCTGGGGTGAGGGTGGCGCTTCAGATTCTCGAGCCCCATCAACGAGCCCGCTCTTTATATCCCTCTCCCGCTGGCGGGAGAGGGGTGGGGTGAGGGTGGCGCTTCAGATTCTCGAGCCCCATCAACGAGCCCGCTCTTTATTTTCCCTCTCCCGCTGGCGGGAGAGGGCTGGGGTGAGGGTGCCACTCGGAGAAGCGATTCCGCTTCGGACGTACCACCCTCACCCGTCGCAGCTTCGCTGCGCCGACCTCTCCCGCCGGCGGGAGAGGTGATCTTAGGCAGGCCCGTCGCCCAGTTACTGCAAAGCGACATCTACAACCGGTAAGCCACCGCCTTCATCACCCCAGCCGCCAACCGCATGATCGCAGGCACCGGCTCCGGCAGTTCAATCGCGCCGGCAGCGAGCGCATTCGCACCATGCCGCGCTTCCTCGACCTGCATCTGCGCCACGATCGCGCGACTGCGCGCGTCGGCATCAGGCAGCTTCTCCAGATGCTCACCCAGATGCGCCTCGACTTGCCGCTCTGTTTCCACGACGAACCCCAAACTCACGCGATCATTGATCAACGCCGCAACCGCGCCGATCGCAAAACTCCCCGCGTACCAGATCGGATTGAGCAGACTCGGCCGGCTCGACAACTCACCGAGCCGCTCCCCGCACCACGCCAGGTGATCCGTCTCCTCACCAGCCGCCGCGAGCAACTGCGCACGCGTCTGCTCATCCCGCGCCACCGCCGCCTGCCCCGAATACAACGCCTGCGCACAAACCTCGCCGGTGTGATTCACGCGCATCAGTCCCGCCGCGTGACGACGCTGCGTCTCGTCGAGATCGACATCGGCGATCCCGATCGCCGGCGATGGCCGCTCCGCCATTGGCGTCGGATCGAACACCGTCGAAAGCGCGCGCTCGATTTCGCTGATGGCGCGGTCGAATGGACTAAGTTTGCGAGTAGACACAGAATGATTGTCTAGTGGGCGAGGGTGCGATGCAAGAAACTGGTCGCTGCGCGGTGCCTGGCGTAGCATAGCTCCAACAGGAGAAGCGACATGGGAAAGACTGCAAGAGCGCTTTCGGATGCGGCCAGGAATTTGCCTCCGGATGAGCGGCTGGAACTCGTCGACCAGATACTCGAAAGTCTCGATGAGCCCAATTCCGAGGTCGACGCGCTGTGGGCAAAGGAGGCTGAAGACCGCCTGTCCGCATACCGGCGCGGCGAGCTGCAAGCCATTCCGATGACCGAAGTCCTCGCAAAATATCCGCGGCGATGACGATACGCTTCCTCGCGCCTGCGCAAGCAGAACTGGCCGAGGCGATAGAGTGGTATGCCAAACAAGCACCCGGGCTGGGCGATGCGTTTCTGCTCGAGACGCTCAAGACGCTTCACCTGTTGAACGGCATCCGCAAGCCGGGCACGGCCTCAGCGAAAATACTCGGCGTTGTCGCCTGAGTCGCTTTCCTTACGGTGTCATCTACTCGATCGACGGTGCCGACATTCTGATCGTGGCGATCGCACACTCTCACCGGCGGCCCGGCTACTGGCGCCAGCGCCTGACCCCTCCTGAGTGAGGGCCGCAAGAAGACCGACGCATCTTGATTCCTTCCCCCGCCCATTCCTTCCCCTGCGAAGCGGGGGAAGGTGTCCCACCACGCCAGTGGTGGGACGGATGGGGGCAGCCCTTGATCTCGATCTCCAGACCCTTCCAGACATGTCCAGAACCGCAAAAAATCCTTTACCCAACAACGATTTCCCCCACCAAAACTGTACAATCCCGCACCCCTGTCCCCAACGCCCGCAGCGGCCCCGGACTTGCACCCCAGCCCCCCTTCCTTTATCATCCGACGTCTTTCGTTCCACGCTTGCATACCGGGCAGATTTCTCATGAAAACTTCAACAATTAGCGCCAAGGCAGAAACGGTCAAGCGCGACTGGTTCGTCGTCGACGCCAGCAACAAGA
>DASTZX010000261.1:0-2786 GCA_035764045.1 Xanthobacteraceae bacterium
CAACGCCGCTCCCAAGTGCCGCCATCCTAGACCGGCGCGCGCATATAATTCCCGTATAAAACGAAGCCGACAGGCGGATTGAGCACAGCGAAGACGGGCCAGCTCGCCGGCGCCTCAGCTTCGGGCGTTGTCCTCCGACAAGCGCACGGCCCAGTCCGTAGCCGGGATTGAGGCTTCGAGGCTCGCCTTGGGCGAGCCCGCCAACAGGCTCCGCCAGACCTGGCACCGCCGCTCCCGGATTCAGGCGCGGTCAGGCTTCACTCCGGGCTAGCGCTCGTCACATCAAGTGTTCGACGCTGCCGTGGCCGGGGCCGAGCACGATGACGGTCGCGCCCATCTTCACGCGGTCGTAGAGGTCGATCACGTCCTCGTTGGTCATGCGGATGCAGCCGGAGGATCTCGCCTGGCCGATGAACTCCGGCTGGTTGGTGCCGTGGATGCGATAGAGCGTGTCCTTGCCGCCCTCGTAGAGATAGATGCCGCGCGCCCCCAGCGGATTGGCGGGACCGCCGGGCACACGCGACGGATAGGGCCCGAGCCGCGCCTGGATGTCGGCCGTCGGAATCCAATCCGGCCACTCGGCCTTGCGCCCGACCTGGGCCACGCCGGAAAACGCGTACGCCTCCTCGCCAACCGCAACGCCATAACGGATCGCCCTGCGATTCGGCAGGACGTAGTAGAGGAAGCGCGCATCGCTATCAATCACGATCGTGCCCGGCGCCTCCTGGCGGCGATACTCGACGACGTGGCGGCGATACATCTCGGGCAGTGAGACGCGCGCATAAGGCGGGTTGGCGAGCAGCGCGTGGTCGCGCGGCGTGAGATGAGTCTCGAGCTCGGGTGAATATGTCGGTCCGGCGCAGCCGCTGAGCAGCAACGCACACACGCCCACTGCAGACAAAATCCCCCGCATAGACCCCACCGTGCTCGCAATATCCCCGATACGCGAGCGTCATAGCACACTCGCCGCGGTTTGGGCGAGTCGATGGCAGCCTTTTGGCGATAAGCGGACGGGGTTACCGTTCGGCGCCAGGGTTACGCCGGCAATCGCCCCCCTCTCTCGTCCTCACGCCGCCCTCCTCAGGTGACCGAATGCGCGTTTGCGCAGGGCATGACGGTCGCCGGCCTGTCGGCGCATCCCGTCACTCCGTACTGGAGATTGCTCACGACGAGCCGGCTTTCGCCGGCGTGCGCGTGCGCGCGCGGACCTGGCCCACCGTGATGACAGGCGCCGAGGGGCGCGGCCGGTTGGTATCGATATAGAGACGCAGGCGGCACTCGCGTCCATAGGACGGCGGCTCCGCCAGCAACAGGGCGCGCACCTTGCGCGGCGCGATGATCTTCAGATCGGCAACGCCCTCGAGCGCCGCGCGATCGCCGAGCGGATCGGCCCGGCTTGCAGCGAAGCGAAACGGCGAATCGCCTTCCCCGCTTCGGTGCTCACCATAGCGCACCACATGATCGACGACGTCCGCGAGCCGATCGAGCGGCCGTTCTATCGCACGAAACTCAGTGCGTGAGAATGCATTGGCAGGACGGCTCGGCGCGCCACGATCGAGCAGGCAGATCCCGAAGGCCCGCAGATAAATCGTCGGATCGGCGCACGGGCCGTCCGAGACGTAGCGCAGAAAGGCGAGTGGCGGGAGCGTGATCGCGGCCGTCGCAGCATGCGCGATGTGAAGGTGCTGCTCGACGGCTTCGCCGGCCGTTTCCGCCGCCTCGATCGGGACGGTATCGATCGGCTCGTGGCCCAAGCCGGAAAAGCGAAGGAATGGAAGGCACGCTTTGAACTCGGCGCTGAATTGAACGCGTCGCACCGCGACACCGTCCGACTGAATGCATGCAAACGCGATCGCCGCCACCATCGTACCGTCCCCCTACCCTGACGCCTTCTTCGCAACATCGAGCGGCGGCACCCTCGTCGACGATTCGAGCCTCTTTGTGTTTCAGCGCGTTCCACTTTGTGGCGATCCACGACGAAAGCCGCGTTAAGCTGAATCTAATCTGAAAGGGAAATAGTCTTCTCACGGTTTGTCTGCGTCATCACGCGCACGCGCGTCATCAGGGCGCAAGCCCGGCATCAGTTACCGCACATCTCAGCTTTCGCCGTCCCGATTTGCGCTATGTCAATGCGCGACGTCTTTCCCGACATCTTTAATGAGCCCGCTGAATGAGCGCGCCGACACGAAGCGGACAAAACATTGCAGTTTTCCGACGTGGCGAGGCGCCGCGCAACCCTCGTTGCCTCGTTCGGCGATTGAGCGTACTCTCGTTGCGCTCGGCCGGGGGGCTGACATGCCTCGGCGGCTGACCGCGAACAGCGGTCGCCGAATGCAGCGGCGGAACACATCAGTGTTCTTACGAGAGTGCCAGGAACGGCTTTCCAGTCTCTGATCGGCTGGTCACGTGAAGGTCTCTGGCGTTGCAACTGTGTTATCGCATCCGACACAAGGGAAGCCTGTGGCACTGGGAGGTGCTGACGGTGGAAGGCATCGTATTGCGCCACGGCGCATCCGGCAGCCGGGTGCGCTCACGCGCCGAAGCGATCGTCTACGCCGTAAAGATCGCGACAGCCGTCGCTCTGAATTAGCGTGCGCTGAGCGGCAGCGTCTCCTCGTCATACCCAAGGCAAGCCCGGATCCAGTATCCCAAAGCGACCCGGAAACCCAGCTTGATGCCCCGCCCCGGGCGAATAGACTGGTCCCCGCCAAAGACGCTTATCGCCACCGCGGGGAACGACAATGCGATGGAGCCGTCGTGAATTCCTGAGCGCAAGCGCCGCCGCC
>DASTZX010000262.1:0-18698 GCA_035764045.1 Xanthobacteraceae bacterium
GGGAATCACAGTCAGCCAACGCCGCCGGTATCGCGTGGTTCCGGTAACGCTCATGACCATTTGGCGGCGGAATGCAGCCGCGTGGACGAACTGCCGGTTCCGTCGAGGCATTGCAAACTGCGCGTCACCAAAATGCCGAGGATCGATGCCAGCCAAGACTCTCGCGGTAGAGGCGCAGAGAGTCGATGCGACCAAAGAATGATTGCGCAGGCGCGCCGCGGCATTTGCACCATGCCGCACGGTGCGCAGCGCTCGTCGGCGCGCTCGTCGCGAGCCATGCATTCGCGCAGCTCGCGGAGCCCGATGCGGATGATCCGCAGTGCCGGCGACGGCCCGGACGACCGTCGGCCTTTAATGCACCGCTGTGTCCGGCTCCTGCGTCACGACCGCCACCACCTGGCGGGTGGCGGGATCGACCAGGATCACCTGCTTCTCGATCATGCCGATGCTGAGGTCGCTCGCCTGCGGGACCAGCTTGACCAGCGTATCGGACACCGGCTTGAGCTCGATGGCCGACGGCACGACCGCGCCAACCGCCGGGCGGAAGCCGATCGGGGCGGCGTTGTTTTTCTGCGTCTGCGTGACGCTCTGGTAGATGGCGAGGCGCTGCGCCGGCGTGAGCTCGAGCACCCGCTCGGCGGCTGCGGTTTTCGGCGCCATGCCGACTGTTGCGTCCTTTGGCGGCGCCTGGGCGCCGGCTGGGGCGGCAAGCAGCGCGAGGCCGGCCGCAAAACCAATGGCCGCGAGGCCCGCGCGCGCGGTCCAGTGGGTTTTAGTGTGGGGGTTTTTCAAGGATGATGTCATGGCGGGGCCTCCCGCACCCCAACGCGCGCTTCCGGTTCCGGTTCCGGGCCCAGAAAGGCTCCGCGTCATTCCGGGACACAGGCGCAGCGCGCCGTCCCGGAATGACATGGTTTCTCATTCCACCGGAAAATCGAAATACGTCGTTCGGAACGGCTCGCCATTGAGCGTGAAGTGCCACCACTCGCGCGCGTACGGGCGAAAGCCGTGCCGGCGCATGGCGGCGGCGAGCGTTGCGCGGTTCGCCCGCGCCTGCGCGCTGACGCTCGTGTCGGACGGCCAGGAGTGCGGGCCGAAGGTGTCGAACGGCGTGCCCATGTCGAGCTCGCGGCCGTCGGCACGTGTTACGAGGCTGAGGTCGACCGTCGAGCCGCGCGAGTGGCCCGACTGGGCCGCGATGTAGCCGAGCCGGAAGAGATCGCGCTTGTCGATCGTCGGATAGAACTCGCCCCTCGTGGCGACGTCGCGCACGTCGCGCGCCCAGCGGACGAAATGCTGCACCGCTCGCACCGGGCGATAGCAGTCGAACACTTTCAGACCGAGCCCGCGGGTTTCGAGATCGCGCTGGACCTGTGCCAGCGCCGCGGCGGCTGCGCGCGTCGTAATGCAGACCGGCCGCACATAGCCGTCGACCGGCCGGCCGACGAAATTATGCGCGCCCGCATAACGCATCTCCACCACGAGCCCCGGCACCACGGCCGCTGCGTCGACGAATGCGGGAGGCCGCTCGGCGGCATGAGCCGAGGAGATGAAGAGCAGCGCGGCGCCCGCAGCCCGGATGTTCACCCGCTGATCCGCGCAATATCCGCGCCGCAGGCGACGAGCTTGTCCTCGAGGCGCTCGAACCCGCGATCGAGATGATAGACGCGGTTGACCATGGTCTCGCCCTTGGCGGCGAGCGCCGCGATCACCAGCGACACCGAGGCGCGCAGATCGGTCGCCATGACCGGCGCCCCCCTCAGCCGCTCGACGCCCTCGATGGTCGCAGTCTGGCCGTCGAGATGGATCCGCGCGCCGAGACGCACCAGCTCCTGCACGTGCATGAAGCGGTTCTCGAAGATCGTCTCGGTGATGCGCGAGGTGCCCTTCGCCCGAGTCATCAACGCCATGAGCTGCGCCTGAAGGTCGGTGGGGAAGCCCGGGAACGGATCCGTCGTGACCTCGACCGGCGCGATGCCGGCGCCGTTGCGCGCGATGCGGATTCCCGCGTTCGTCGCCGTGACCTCGACGCCCGCCCGCGCCAGCACATCGAGCGCGGCCTGCAGGAGCTCGGCCTGGGCGCCCTCGAGCATGACGTCGCCTCCGGTCATGGCGACCGCCATGGCGTAGGTGCCGGTCTCGATGCGGTCGGGCAGCACGCTGTGCCGGGCGCCGCCGAGCCTGGCGACGCCTTCGATCACGATGCGCGAGCTTCCGGCGCCCGAAATCCTTGCGCCCATCTTGTTGAGGCAGGCCGCGACATCGGCGATCTCCGGCTCGCGCGCCGCGTTCTCGATCACGGTGGTTCCGTCGGCGAGCGCGGCGGCCATCAGTGCCGTGTGGGTGCCGCCCACGGTGACCTTGGGGAACACGATCTCGCCGCCCTTGAGGCCGCGTGGCGCGCGCGCGATGACGTAGCCGCCGTCGATCTCGATCTCCGCGCCGAGCCGGTCGAGCACCATGATCAGGAGATCGACCGGCCGGGTGCCGATGGCGCAGCCACCGGGCATCGAGACCTTGGCCTCGCCCATGCGGGCGACCAGCGGGGCGATGACCCAGAAGCTCGCGCGCATCTTCGAGACGAGCTCGTAAGGCGCAGTGGTGTCGACGATGTTGGCGGCCGAGATGTTCAGGGTCTGTCCCTTGTACTCGCTGTCGCCGGGCCGCTTGCCGTTCACCAGGATGTCGACGCCGTGGTTGCCGAGGATACGCTGGAGAAGGTTCACGTCGGCGAGGCGCGGCACGTTGTCGAGCACCAGCGTCTCCTCGGTGAGGAGGCTTGCGATCATCAACGGAAGGGTCGCGTTCTTGGCCCCGGAAATGGGGATGACCCCGTTGAGCGGCCGGCCGCCGACGATGCGTATGCGATCCATCTCGCGTCTCCTCGCGGCCCGGGACCTGTCCGCCGGAACAAACACGCCGAGCAAGGACCGGTTCCACGAACGATGTAGCGCTTCACCCCGCCGGCGCAACCAGACGTTCGGATCAGGGTTATCGCCTGCCTCACAGGCTGAGACCCCGATGGGCAGCAGTGAGGGCGAGATTGGGGCGAAACTCGGGAGCCTGGCAGAACTTACTGGTTTTCCCCGGTTTTTTCCCTTCCGGGCGCGCCAGCCGACGAACCCGCAGCGTGCTCCTGGCCGGCTTCGGCGCGGCCGCGCGCTTGCGTCTTGCGGCGCTTGAGGTTCCGCTTGAGCGCCGCCGCGAGCCGCTCGGCCCGGGCCACCTTGCCCGGACTGTCGTTTCGATCGCCGGGATCGCGCGTCATGCCGTGCGTCTTATCGGGCGGCAGGCCGCTCCGGCAAGGCTGTCGGGCAAGGCTTTACGCTCGCCATGTCGCTCGTCATACTTCGGGCCGCAAATCTTGCGCCCGAGGGTGGCCTGTGGCAGTTTCCGCGCCGTCCGCGGGCCGCTAAGGGCCTTCGCATTTTCTCCGCTGCCGTAGCTCAGTGGTAGAGCACTCCCTTGGTAAGGGAGAGGTCGACAGTTCAATCCTGTCCGGCAGCACCATGCCCGTTCTGGCGCTACCCCCAGCATTTGACGTGCCTGCCCACGGGATTGCCCGATTTGCGACCTATTCGGCGCAAAGAATCGCATCGAACAGCAGCCAACGTGTGAGCTTCGGCCTCACCTGCGTATCCCTGGAGAGGCGCCATGGGACAGCAGATCAAGCCGGTCGCACCGGTCATGCGCGCGGGCCTCCTCGCGATGCTCGCTCTCCTCCTGATGATCGGGCCCGGCCGCGCGATCGACGACTGCCTCACGGCACCGGACTCGCCGCCACCGCCCGGCCGTGAGTGGCGCTATCATACAGAGCACGGCCACAAGTGCTGGTCCCTGCGTCCCGAGGGTCGGAACAAGAGCGCCCCTGAGGACGCCAGCGCGCGCGAGCCGTCTGCGCCGGCCGCGACGGGCGACGCGCTCACCACCCGCGACTGCGACACCGAGCTGAGCGTGCTGCGCTACCGAAAGATTCTCTCCGGCGTCTTCCAGACCGACTCGCAGCACCAGGACAGCCAGGCCGAGGAGCTCGCAGCGAAAGGATGCCGCGAAGCCGGAACGGGACGATGAGCCGGTACAAATCCCGTGCCGCTCCCCGACGACGTCGCACAGTTCGCGCCGGGCCACCCGAGACGACCGCGCCGCTCTGTCCGCCGCTCCATCACATGACTTCGCCGTGAACGCGGCCGAGCCCCTTGGCGCCGTCGATGCCGAGGGCTCGCGCGGCGCCGACCGACAGGTCGAGCACCCGGCCTTTCACATAGGGGCCGCGGTCATTGATGGTGACGATGACGCTGCGTCCGGTCTTGGGATCGCTCACCTTGACCCGCGTCCCGAGCGGCAGCGAGCGATGCGCCGCCGTGAGGCCTTCCGGATTGTACGGCGCGCCCGTCGCGACCTTCGCGCCTTCGGAATAATAGGATGCGATCCCGTCGAAACTTTTCGCGCCGCTGTTGGCGAAAGCCGCCGGCTTGGCATGCGCCGGGCGAAAGTGCGACGGCACCGTCGGCCGCGGCGGAAGCGAAGCGATCATGTTTTGCGTGGACGGCGCGAGCGCGGCGGTCGGCGTCGCTGCGCTGCGCGTCGGCGCAGTTGCGACGGTCGTCCCGCTCGTGACACAGCCCGCAAGCGACACTGCGAATGCGAGCACCAAAAGCGTTTGCAGATTCCGCCCCGCTGCGGAACCGAACCGGACGTCCGGCATGCGCATTTCCCCCCGCGCACACGTGAATCGGCTTTAGCGTCCCACGCTCCGGTTTTCCTCTCTGATTCGATCGGCATTGTGGTGCGAAGAGCGCGCACGATCTGGCCGTCCCCAATATTGTTTGAGTGTTGCCGAACAGCTACAGCCCAGGATTGTGGCGAGTTCCCGTCTCGCATGAGCGCGACGCGTGCTGACGATGTGGCAGAACTCGGGCGTGGATGCGCCCTCGCCGCTCTTGCGGTATCGTTTGGCGCACTGGAGTGCGGATGCGAGAGGAGACGCCGTCATGCTGCGGACCGATCGTTTCTGCAGCGTGCTTGGCGCCGGCGCAGCGCAATTCAGCCGGCCGAGCGGGATCTACATCGACCGCAACGACACGATCTATGTCGCCGATTCGGAATCCGAATCGGTCGCCAAGAACCATGACGGCTGGCAGCGCGGCATCCGCATCGGCGGTGCGCGCGATGGCACGGTGACGGCGTTCATCCCCGATCCGGCCGAGAAGGCGACCGGCACCAGCGCCGCCGAAGGCGTCGCGGCCGACGCGGCCGGCATCATCTACGGCGCCGAGGTCGGCCCGAAGCGGCTGATGCGATATGTGCGGAAGTGAAAAACGCTGGCGGCCGGCGACGCAGAACGCGCGCCGGCCACCGCGCGAGCGAACGCGTCAGTGCGTCAATCCATGTGACAATCGTGACGCCGCCCGCCGTACCCAACCGTCCCGCCCGCCGTTGGCGCCGCTCAAGTCGAAATTCGGACTGTCACTGTTGTACGTCAGTGTAACCGGCTCCGTCGAATTAGGTTGCGCCGCGGGCCTGCGGTTTTTGCGAGCTTTCTCGAAACAGACGGAGCGTGCAACGTGATCGCCTTTCCTCGTAAGCTGAGGCTTGCGGCTCTCGCCGCGGTGTTCGTCATCGGCGTCCTGAATGGCGTTGCGATCGCGCAGGGCCGGCAACACGGCGAGCCCGGAAGGTTCGATTACTACGTGCTCTCGCTGTCGTGGTCGCCGTCGTTCTGCGAGACAGCTACGGGCGCGGCGCGCGAGCAGCAATGCGGCGCCCGCCCCTATTCGTTCGTGGTGCACGGGCTGTGGCCGCAATACGAGCGCGGGTTTCCGGAGTCCTGCCTGGTGCCGCCCCCGCGGCTCGATCGCCGTATCGTGTCGGCGATGCTCGACATCATGCCGGCGCCGCGGCTCGTCTATCACGAGTGGGATGCGCACGGCACCTGCTCCGGTCTCGACCAGCACGCGTATTTCGACCTGGTGCGACGGGCGCGCGCCGCGGTGCAGATCCCGCCGCAGTTCGAGCATCCCCAGCAGCCGATCGAGTCGAAGCCGGGCGAGCTCGTGAACGCGTTCGCCAGGGCCAACCCGGGGCTTCCACCCGACGGAGTCATGCTGGATTGCGACCGGATGCGCCTGCGCGAGGTGCGCATCTGTCTCACGCGCGACCTGAGATTCAGAAGCTGCGGCGTCAGCCCGGGACGCGCCTGCCGCGCCGGCACGGTGGTGCTGCCGCCCGTGCGCGGGCAGTGACAGGCGCGCCCACCGTGCGCGATTGAACGGTTCTCCCGACCGGCGACGGCGCGGCGCGATCTGGAACCTCCACAACCGGGAGGAGTTGCCGTAAGGCGACCTAGTCGGGATATCGACATGTCGAGCTGGTCTGCGAAACTCAGCAAGCCCGTGTATCCTCGCGAATGCGCGCCGCTCTACACGCTCGCGGACGCGCGGACCTATCTCGCGGAATTGCCGCAAGAGATCGCCCGCGCACCGGCGTGGCGTGAGACGGCCGCCTTGCTGACCGCGGCTGCAGATGCCGGATCGCCTGCTGCGATCGCGCTCGCGACCGAAGCGTTGAAGCTCGCGGTGTTTCGTCAAGACCATGCCGAGCTGATGCCCCTGCGCTACACGAAGCGAGTCTCTGCTCGTACACTGCCACGATCGCGGCGCGCGCGGCTGAAGATCGCCTGAGCGCCGGCATCGCAAACCGCGCCGATCGAATTCATCCGCGGCTCTTAACGGTTTGGCAAGCGATCGCGCCCTAGAAACACAACAAGTTGGCCGCTGGCTTCCTCCCTCCGGCCGATAGAGCCCCCGGCAGCGTTGCGTTCCGCCGGGGGCTTTTCTTTTTTGTGGCGCGCGCTCGGGCCGCACGCCGTCGCGCCCCCGCAAAATGTTCGTGTGAATTTGGAACACAAGCGCGCCTTGCGCTTTCGCCCCACTGGGAGCGTTACGCGTGAGTGCACCTGATTTCGAGAGGTCGGAGCGGCGGCGCGCGACCCGCAGGGTCATGCTTTCCGCGGCGATTGCCGCGGCCGTCCTGCTGATCGGTTTCGCGGTCTGGCCATTCCTGGCTCCCGGCAGGTTTGCGCCGGGACCACATCCGTCGCAATCGACTACCGGACAAGTGGGCTCGGATCAGCGGGCCGGGGAGAGCAAAGCCGCAAAAGACACGTTCGCCCCCGATGATCCCTCCGGCGGTCGCGCGCGCGAGATCAAGCACACCGCGGAACCTTTGTCGCTCAATCCGGAGCAGCGCGAGAAGCTGCGCGAGATCATCGGAACACAGAACGCGCCGCGAGACGACCGGCTCCCGATCAGCCTCGAGGTCGGCGAGGCGGTGCCGCATGAGGTCGAGCTGCGCGACTTGCCGCCGGAGGCGACCCGGATCCTGAATGGCTATGCGGGCGACCAGTATGTCGTGGTGCGCGACAAGCTCGTGATCGTCGATCGTCTCTCCCGCCGCGTTGCGGCAATCGTTCCCAACGTCACATGACGCACCGGTCGGGCGCAACAAAGGACAAAGGCGATGACAGACCGTCGCAAACCTCGGACGCGGCGCGCGTCGGCAGCCTCAAGGACGTCGTCCGCGGAGCACATCGACACAGCCGCGCCGGCGCGCGGCGCGGCCAAACGGGCTGCGGCGCTGGCCCCGGACGTCGCGGCCGGCGCTCCTGACCAGGGCTACCGCCGGCCGGCCGGACCTGAAGCCATGCGCGACCCACCACCGGAATGGGACGAGGTCGACGAGGCGGTCGACGAGTCCTTTCCGGCGAGCGATCCGCCCAGCTTTCACGGGGTCAGCCGGACCCGCATATCGGACAAATGACGCTGCGAAGCCCGGCTCACGCGGTCAGGCTTCGGGCCTTTCGCTACGGTCTGGAATTCACCAACCGGGCCGAGCGCCGTTATCTCCGAAGGGAGACACCGATGACGAACAGACCGGATCCTCGCGAACCAATGCATCCAGACCCGGGACAGGTCGACCCGTTCCTTCGCGAAGGCCCCGTCAGGCGCTGGGGCATGGGCGCTGGGTCTGGCGGTCGCGCTGATCGTCGGATTCGTGTTCTACGTCCTCATGACGCCGAGCCCAAACGCCGGACGGCAGAGCGCCGCCACCAGCGCGCCTCCCGCCCCCGCGACCAGCGGCAGCGGCTCCGGCCAAGCCGGCCGGTGAGATCGAAGCCGCCCCGCAGGCGAAATGCGCCCGAATATTTTGGGACGTAGGCAACCTTTAACCCTCAATGCGTGTCCTCGAAATGCCTCGGCATTCCGTCGAGACTTTTCGTTTGGCCCACTCAAATACGGCCCGGCCGCGTTTCCGCGGCCGCGAAGCGCCCAGCTCGGCAAAAAGCGCGAAGACGGCGGCAAGCGTCCGGGCGATCCGGAGAAGTTATCGACAATTCTATCGAAAATTGGCGGCCTCATCTTTACACCGCCTTACGATGAGGCTGGCACAATCCTGCCATTCTCGGCCGCATGCGCCGAGCACATGGGAGAGAACGATGTCTGTGTTTCAGCGCTTCATGAAGGACGAGAGCGGTGCCACCGCGATCGAGTATGGTCTGATCGCGGCGGGAATTTCCGTCGTGATCATCGGTGCCGTGAACACGATCGGCAATAAGCTCAATCTCGCGTTCACCAACATTTCGGACCAGCTCGGCGGCGGCGCGAAGTAATTCTTCGCCCTGGATGCTCTCCTGAAGGCCTCGGCCTCCCGCCGAGGCCTTTTCGTTTGGACTTCACTATCCGACTGGGCTGCGCTTGCCCGGTCTGCGCAATTGCGGCGGACAACCGGCCCGGCCTGCCGCCGCATTCTTTGAGAACTGCGGATGGTCGGCCGGGCTCACCCGCTGACCCCGCTAGGTGGTTTGCGCCCGTTGCGCCTCGCGGGCGAGCCGCAGGGCCCGGAGCTGAGCCATCCGCTCCAGCGCCGCGCGCTGTGCAGCTTGATACTCCTGCATGCCCGGCGGCGCGTCGATTTTCCGTTCACGTGGCTTGAAAAAGGCCTCCGCGTGCGCGCGGGCGGCATCCGGTGAGGTTCGCATATCCCTTGCAGTCCTGTTTTTATTTCCGAAAACGGGGAGTTTCGAAAAAGGTTCCAGCGGGCTTTTGCGAAAAGGGAGCGGCCGGGCAGGCGCGGCAGCCCGCGCCTTACCGGCAAGGTCGCGTCGTTGGCCTATTCGGCAACAAATTCAGGCGGCCGAAGCAGCGCCGGGCTTCTTCTGCTCGCGCTCGGAATCGGCCTCGTCGCCGGCATTGTCTTGTTGCGCCGGCATGCGGGAATTGGAGGAGCGAGCGCGGCCCGCGCTCGCCCAATGTTGAGCGCAATTGCCGCGCTCGGATGACCGGTCCATTCCTAGCGGTGATCTCGGACGTTGCCATTGGTGGTGTAGGTGTCGCCGCTATCGGAGTAGCGCCCGCCACGCGAACCTGTCGTCGTCACGTACACGCCGCCAGGCGCGTTGGGACAATAACGGCGGAAGCCTCCCCCGCACTGCGGGTGACGATGGTCGCTCACGACGGGGTGATAGACGATCGGATTATGGCTCGACCCCGGGCCGTGCACCGGATGGTAGACGATCGGGTTATGGCTCGACCCCGGCCCGTGCACCGGATGGTAGACGATCGGGTTGTGGCTCGAGCCGGGCCCATGCACGGGATCATGTGAAGAGCCGCCGTGGCCGCCATGGGCATAGCCGGACTGCGACGCTGCCAGGCTGATGGCGGTCGATGCGAGCAGAACCGCAGCGAACCGGATGCCGGACTGGATCGACATGGTGGGCACTCCCTGTTCTCGCCGGGCCATTCCGGCTTCCCTCCATTAGTGTCGACGGGCCGGCATCAGGTTCGAGCCGGGCGCTCGCGCGCCGCCCATTCTATGCAGGCGCGAGCGATCGGCTCGCGCCGCTGACGCACGCTTCCGCGGCCGACAAGAGGCGACTGCTGCTCGTGGCGGTGCGCCGGATGGGCCGTTTCGATCTTGAATTGGGGGTCTTGATCCGGGCGCGTCGGCTCATTCACGCGGCGGCAAGCGGCACAGCCGGAGAACGCAGCGACGGTCCTGGGCGCGCTGCAGCGCGGTTTGGCGCCCCTATCCCAGTCATCGCTCGCCGGGCCGGCGCCACGTGGACAAACGCCCTTTCGGCGGCGGCTCCTTCGGCGGGCGCGGCTGCGGCCGGGCTTCCGCCTCCAGGACCACCCGCGCCTGCGAACGCCCTTGTGACGGCTGCGTTTCGGCTGGGGGTGGGGGCGCCGAGGGCTTATCCTTGATGAACCGCACACCGAGCTCGGGACCATTCACCCAGACGCGCTCGCAACGGCGATAGGCTTTGCCCACGGACGACAGCATCAGGAAGAATTCCTCGGTGTTGAGCCCGGCGATGGAGCCGCGCACCTTCAGCTTGGCGCCCGTGTCGGAGACGTCCTCGAGACGGCAGTCGCGCTGCCAGGTCCCGTCGATGGCCATGATGCGTGCCGTGTAGCCGCGCTCGAATCCTACCCGGTCGCCCTGTCGTCGTTCCATGGCGCTGCCCTGCAGAAGCTGGTCCTTCTCCTGCATGCTAGGCCGCAGTTCTCAACAAGCGATTACCCGACAGGGCCGCGGGGCAGCCCCCGTCCTGCCGGCCCAGCGGCCGCCCTGCGGCTTTCGCCGGGCGGCCGCCAGATCGTTTCGTCAAAAAGGGGGCGATGTCAGACGCCTTGCCGGCCGCCGCAAACGCGGCGACCGCAACAGGACGTGTTCTACCGGGTGCCGGTCAGCTGGCGGCTGTTGTGGTAGTAGTCGGAAGCCGAAAAGTGCGGACCGCCGTAGTTGTAATCGCCGCCATAGCCGCGGCCGTACCAGCCGTACCCGTGATGATGATGGTGCCAGCTCCGCGCCAGCACGGGGGTCGATGCGGTCGCTACCGCGATGAAGATCAACGTGATTCTCGCCAACATTGGGGGCGTCTCCAGTCGTGAACTCCCTCGCCGCTTCGAGGAAGACGCATGTCGCGAGGGAAAGTTTCCGTCCCGCCGGTGCGCCGGCGCGGGTGGGCCATGCGCGCGTGCGCTGGTTCCCTCCCGGAGGCCGGAACGATTCATTATCTGACGTGTTGGTTGGGTATCCGCCGCGTCATTCCCCCCTCCCCCCGTGCTCGCGGCGAGCGAAAGCCCCGGTAACCCCGGGGCTTTCGTCGTTTTCGCACAGAGCACAGTTTTCGCACAAAGCGCACAATGCCCCGGATTGGCGGAGGCGTGCGCTGCGCCCTAATGGTCGGCGGCCGCCAATGCGTCGACCTGCGTGCGCGACGCGTCGGCGCCGAGATGATGACGCAGAGTCGATCCGGTGTAGTCCTGGCGGAAAAGGCCGCGCCGCTGCAGCTCGGGCACGGCAAGATTGACGAAGTCCTCGAACGCACCCGGGAAGTAAGCCGGCATGACGATGAACCCATCGGCCAGGCCGCCGCAAAACCATTCCTCCAAGGTATCGGCGATCCGCTTCGGCGTTCCGTAGATGACCCAATGACCGCGCGCCGCGGCCGTGATGTTGTAGAGGTCGCGCAGTGTCATGTTTTCGCGCCGGGCCATCTCGAGCAGCGCCCGGGAAAAGGCCTGGCCGCGATCGGTGGTCGCCGGCAGGTCGGGCACTGGACCGTCGAGCGGGTAGCCGGAAATGTCGTGGCCGAGGCGCTGCGACACCAACGTCAAGGCGTTCGTCGGCGAAAGCCAGCTTTGCAGCCTGTCGAGCTGTTCTTTTGCTTCCTCATTGCTCGCCCCGATGATCGGCATCACGCCCGGCAGGATTGGCACGTGATCGGGATTCCGACCGTGCTTGACGGTGCGCTGCTTCAATCCGTCGTAGGCAGCCTTGGCCGATGCCTTGTCGCCATTGACGACGGAGAAGACCAGATCGGCGGTTCGCGCGGACAACTCCTGTCCGGGCGGCGATCCCCCGGCCTGCACGATCAGCGGATTGCCGTACGGACTGCGCTGGATGTTGAGCGGCCCCTTGACCGAAAAGAACCGCCCCTCGTGGTCGAGCGGACGAATCTTCGACTTGTCGAGAAACACGCCCGTCGCTTTGTCGGCGATCACCGCGTCCTCATCCCAGGTATTCCACAGTCCCTTCACCACATCGACGAACTCGTTCGCCATCTCATACCGAAGGTCATGCTCCTCCAGCTTCTGTCTGCTGAAGTTGAGCGCGGCCGTGTTGTGAGTGCTGGTCACGACGTTCCAGGCCGCACGGCCGCCGCTGATGTGGTGCAGGGTGGCGAAAGTCCGCGCGACCACATACGGCTCGCTGAAGCTCGTCGAGACGGTTGCGCCAAGTCCGACATTCCGGGTCGCGGCGCTCAACGCGGCGATCAGCGTCGTCGGCTCGAAGCGAGACACGAACGACGGATGATCGCCGGGATCCATCACCACCGAATCGGAAATGAAGAAAAGGTCGAACTTGCCGCGCTCGGCGATTTGCGCGCCTTGCAGGACCACCGGCCAGCTGCAGTTGCTGCTCGCAGCGCCCTCGTAGCGCCAGCCGGCGGAATGATTGCCGGTGCCGAGCCAGAATAGACCGAGGTGCATCTGGCGGTTTGCCTTGGGCATTTCGAACGACTCTCCGGTTGCGGAATTCCTTGCCGGCGCCGGGGCGATTTGCGCGCGATCGCGACACGAGGGATTACGGCGCGGCGGTCATGGCGTGATGGAGATGTGCCTCTCGCGCACCAGCGCCTTCCATTTCTCGATTTCCGTCTCCACCTTTTTGGCGAGCACGTCGGCAGAACCGCCGCCCGGCTCGAACCCGAGCTTGGCGAACGCTTCCTTCACGTCCGGCATGGCGAGGGCGGCGTTCGTCGCCTTGTTGATCTCGTCGATGATCGCCGGGTCGGTTCCGGCCGGTGCGAACAAGCCGAACCACACCGGCACGTCGTAGCCGGGCACGCCGGATTCGGCGATCGTCGGCGCCTCCGGCATGACCGGCGTGCGCGACAGGCCGGCAATGCCGAGAAGCCGGATGGTCCCCGACTTCACCTGGCCGGACGACGTCGAGACGCCGTCGAACATGTAGTCGATCTGCCCGCTCATGAGATCGGCCAGCGCCGGCGCCGAGCCGCGATACGGCACATGGTGGGTCTCGGTCTTGGCCATCAGGTTGAACAGCTCGGCGGCGAACTGGTTGATGCTGCCGACACCGTAGGATCCGTAGCTGAGCTTGCCGGGCTGCTCGCGGGCGAGCGCGATGAATTCGCTGACCGTCTTGGCCGGCAGGTTCGGGCGGGTCACCATCATCAGCGGCGACTGGGACGTGAGGATGATCGGCGCAAAATCGCGCACCGGATTGTAATCGAGATTGGCGTAGACACTGACATTGGTGCCGTGCGTGCTCACGGTGCCGACAAGCAGCGTGTAGCCGTCAGCCGGCGCCTTCGCGACCGCCGCTGCCCCGACCATCCCGCCGGCGCCGGCGCGATCCTCGATGATCACCGGCTGGCCCAGCAGGTCGCTGAGCTTGGGGGCGATGATGCGAGCAACCACGTCGACGGCGCCGCCCGCCGTGAACGGCACGACGATTTTGACCGGCCGCTCAGGAAATGCCGATACCGCCGTGAGGGTGCCAACCAGCAGCGCCGCGATGCGGATCGCCGCTGCGAATGCCTTGACGAGATGACCGACCATTGCGGCGAGAGAGCGCCCCTGTTGAAGCAAGACGCCGTGCCCGCCCCATTGACTTGTTCCGACAAGATTGGCGGCGGTACAGCAACGACCCGCAGGATCCCCTGAACTCTGACCTCGATGTCTCTTGTGGCTCGCCGCATTGGATCACAGCCCATACCCGCGGGCAACTCGCCTCAGCACGCCAAGTCTCGCTCGTCCTTCGGCTCCCGGTTGCAATGCGCGCGTGACCTCGATCGCCACTTGCCAAGCTCCCCGGCGGAGTAGAGCATTTGCCATCGGACGACAAAATACTTCGGGAGGATTGCATGATCGGTCGTTGTTGTTTTCTCGTTGCGGCGACTGCTTTCGCGCTCGGCGCGCCGGCTGCGGCTGGCGATATCAAGGTCCTCTCCAGCAACGCGGTGAAATCCGTGCTGGAGGACCTGGGCCCGAAGTTCGAGCAAAGCTCCGGCAACAAGCTCGTCTTCACCTGGGGCACCGCGGCGCAGCTGAAGGATCAGATCGAGAAGGGCGCGGCGTTCGACGTCGCCGTCCTCACGGATGCGGGCACCGAAGCCCTGACCAAGGAAGGCAAGATGGCTTCGCGGACTCCCCTCGCCCGTTCCGGTATCGCGGTCGCCATCCACAAAGGGGCCCCGAAGCCGTCCCTCGCATCGGCGGAGGATCTCAAGAAGCTGCTGCTGTCGGCAAAATCGATTGCGTGGGTCGAGCAGGGCGCGAGCGGCATCTATCTCAAGGGCGTGTTCGAACGGCTCGGCGTCAGCGAGCAGATCAAGCCCAAGCTCAAATCCGTCAAGGCGGCCGGCGAGAGCGTCGCCCACGGCGAGGCCGAGATCGGCTTTACGCAGGTCAGTGAAATCCTTCCCCATCCGGGCGCCGAGGTCGGCGGCATGCTGCCGCCCGACGTTCAGTCGTTCACCAGCTTCTCGGTTGGCGTCCACGGCAAGGATTCGCAGCCTGCCGAAGCGCTGGTCAAATTCCTGAAGACGCCGGCAAGCGCGGCGGTGATCAAGAGCAAGGGACTCGAGCCGCTCTGATCAACGCGTCAGCGGCATGCCGAGCCGACCGAGACCGGGAAACTTGAGGGCTGGCCGGCGGAGATCGAGTCCCAGGACGGCGCCGAAAAAATTCAACTCGATCCCTTCGACCCAGCCGATGGTCAGCCCCAGATAGCCGCCCAGGGAGGCGAACACGCCGGTGCCGGACGGCGTGACGCCCACCCATTCGCCGTCATAAGGATAATCCTTGCCTATCGCGGTCGGCGGCAACACCGCATTGAGCTCAGGCACCGCGTCGAGAGCGGCCTGCACGAATGTATTCGAGTTCGGGCCCGGAAACGGACTGTAATCCCCGTAGGAGCGGAATCTGTAGGTTTCGACCACCGCGCGGATTTTCGCGATCAGCGGCTCCGCACGTTCGCCGTCCAGGCTCACCACCGTGTCCGGAACGGCGCCGAACCAGCGCCCGTCGGGCGCAAAGCCGTCGATGCGGACGGGTTCGCCCCACGCCGTGTAATCATAGCGGGTGTATCGGCGCGCACCGCGTTCCTTCACGACAATCCAGCAATGGACCGCAAAGATGCCGCGCCAGCGCACGGTCCGTGCGGCGTACACGCGGATGACCGCGTCGGGCTGCTCCCAGGCGTTCGGCAGCAGCCCGGCGCTCGAGCGATCCGCCGTCCGCCAATTGGCGCGCCGATCGCTGAGCAGATAGCGGCCGGTGGACAGCGCCAGCGGGACGACGATGAGCAGTGCAAAGGTGAGCATGGAATCTGTGGCGGGCGGCGAGGGTACCCGGAGGATCTATGTGGGGCGCCGATCGTTTTCCAGTTCCGGCCCGGAATGCCGTTCCGGTCGATGATCGACCCGAAGAACCCCTCGAGTCCTTCACGAATGCGGAAGGACTCTTCGACGGTCGAGAGCACGTACCGCCCGGCACCTCGACCGAGATCACCGGTCACTGCTCGATCGTCGCTGCGGAGAGAGCCCCCAAACGGAAAAAAATTTTTTGGCGCCGAACGCGAGACTGAGCCGAGGCGCGGACCACCGGTTCTCTGTGCGCCACGGCGGCGCGGCCGCGCGAAAGTGCACACAGGTTCCGCGTGGGCCCGGTAAATTAGTCGATGCCGATGATCTCGGCGTCGTGACGCCCGGCCCTGACCGTTTCTCCGATGCCCTTTCCGAGCACCGCCTTGGCAAGCGGTGAGACGTAGGAGATCGAGCCCTTGGCGGGATCCGCTTCGTCCTCTCCGACGATCCGGTACCTCCGGTGGCGGCCGTCGTCGTCGGCCAGGCTCACAGCGCTTCCGAACTGCACGGTTCCGCGATCCGGAGCAACCGGGACGACCTGGGCGCTCCCGCGCCTTGCGCTCCAATAGCGCAAATCCCGCGCCGCCTTGGCCAGCGCGGCCCGGTCTCCGGCAGCTTGCGCTTCGCCGTATGAGCGGCGCGCGTCTTCGAGCGCCTCATCGATCAGCTCGAGCCCGCGGCTGGTGACAAGATTGGGATGCGGAGATACCGGCCGATCCGGCAACTCCTGGACGACGTGGTCCTCGTTCACGAAAGCTCTGCTCATCGGGACCATATAGGGAGCCGATCCGGCATTGTGAGTGCGCGCGAGCGACGCACGACCGCGGGCGGGGTCGTTCCCCGCCGGTTCAGCGCACCAAAACGCAGAGCGGCTGATCGGCCCTCGGCCCGATCAGCCGCTCCACTCAACTGTGAACGTCGGATCAGAAGTGCAGATTCACGCCCACCCGCGCGATGTTGTCGGTCATGCGTCCTGTCGTGACCGTGGTCGTCGTGTTCTCGACGATTCCGGGATCGCTGCCGAGGTCCATGAACAGGTATTCGAGTTTGGCGCTCCACCGGTCGGCGAAGGCCCACTCGATCCCCGCTCCGACAACCCACCCCACCCGGACGTCCGACACGCTGAAGGCGGTCGCAGCGCCGCCCGCCAGCGTTCCCGATCCACTGATCTTGGTTTCGCCATAAGCGAGGCCGCCCGTGACGTAGGGTAACCACGTGCCCCGATCGCCGATCGCGTAGCCGATCCGGCCGCGCACGGTGCCGAACCACTCGAGCTTGTCCTCATAGGAAATCGAGTTTCCCGGCACCACAAAGCAGGCCGCGCCGCAGAAGAGCGTATTGGGCGTCACGAACGAGTTGGATGACTTTTGGCCCGACCCTTGGATGTCGGCCTCGATGCCGAACACCCAGGGACTGCCCGGGCCTTGCCAGTTGTAGCCGACCTGACCGCCACCGATCACGCCATCGATGTGATCCCGGTTGGTAATGATTCCAGCGGGCGAGTCGAACGTGACGTCCTGGTGGCCCCAGCTGCCGCCGACGTTCACGCCGACATAGAAGCCCGTCCAGTTATAGAAGATCGGCAGCGGCGCTGCCGGCGGAGCTTTCGTGATCGGCCGAGAGAGATCGGCCGCCGACGCGATACCCAAGGTGGCCAAGTTGGCCAGAAGGGCCGCGACAACAGTTCGCATCTGCATGAGTCCCTCCTTCCGTTGCGGAAAACGTGCAACCGAACCGAGAGGGGGTCAATGTTGGGGGGCAACTTCGGCGCGAATTCTCTCGCCTGTTGCGGCGCCGCAACAACGGCCGGTATTCCAGGGCCGCCACCGGGGTCTAATTACCGCGCGTCTGCACCAAGAAGGAATGCCAGTGCCGCGCGCGACCGCAGCCATGCCGCGCCCGACTCACCACCGGAAAGACCTGAATCGAACACAAAGATACCGCGCTACCGTCGAGCGCAGGCCCGCAATGCGGCTATCCGCGCGGGGCGCTGAGCGTTTTGAGACAAGCTCGCGGACGACGCGGCCATCATCGTCATGACGCCGCCACGCAGCGCGCGACGCCAGCCTTCGTCACCGGGCGATGTATTTGAGCTCGTTGCGCACGAAATTGCCGACCCGCTTGCCGCGGTTGCGCAGGAAGCGCAGCAGCCCGGCGTCAACGAAATAGGTGAGCAGGATGCTGTCGCGCGTGGCAACCTCGTCTCCGACCGGGTCGGCCGAGTGCCACGTGTTGTCGCCCACCGCGAACGCGTAGCCCGAGTTGCGCGCGAACTTCATCTGCTTCGCTTTTGGCAGCGAGCCGTCGGGCAGCCGATCATGAAAGATCGTGCCGATGTGGGTGTTCTTGTCGTCGGGCGGCAGATAGAGCTGCACCGTGATCCCCTTCCAGCGCGTGTCGGTGTGTGGGGTGATGCGGTAGCCCGGAATATCGCGGGTGAGCACGGGGATCGGATACATCCCGGTCTCGGCGAAGCCGTCGCCGAAACGCCGCCTGAGACCTGGCGCGAGTGCTCGCATGAAGGCGGCCTGCACAGCGCCCGAACACAGGGCGCGCCCGACCAGGTCCCACACCGCGCATTTTTCCGCCGGCAAATGCCGCGTGTATTCCGGAAACAGATCGATCTTCACCCGGGTCGAGGTGCCGTCCTCCCGGATATTGCCCTTGTTGCGGCCAGGTAGCGGACGATAGTCGGCCGCGCTCGGCATCTGCGCGATCATGGAAGCGTAGATGTCGTCGGGAAAAACGCGGTCGAACTCGAGGTGAAAGAACGGCGTCTCGATCGCGCGTGCCGCCGCGATGTTGGCGACGAGGTCGCCGATCAGCCGTGACACCGCTTCTCTGGAAGCCATGAGCGCCTGAACCTGTTCCCACTGCAACACGCTAAACTGCGTGACTGCCTATGATACCTGGTGCCCGACGTCCGCGGCCGCCCATTACGGGCCGCGTTCGCGGCACCAGCCGGCATGCTCTATAGCATGGCGCAGCCGCATTCACACCACGCCGTCGTAACCGGGCGGGAACGCCGTTCATAAACCGAGTCAAATCCTATCGGAGATAGGCTTCCGCCGCATAGCGCCGCATCATGCGCGTGCTGTTAAAGTAGGAGCCGACCTTGCTGATCGACTGCTTCATCATCCAGATCCAGCGCGCGCGGTCGTCGTACCAGAGCGGCAGGACGACCTCGTCGAGCTTGCGGTAAAGCTCGTCGGCATCGCGCCAGTTCGCCGTGCTCCTCTCC
>DASTZX010000263.1:0-5768 GCA_035764045.1 Xanthobacteraceae bacterium
TCGAAGTCGGCGGTCGACGGCATCACCAAGGCGCTCGGCTGCGAATGGGGCGACACCGGCATCACCGTCAATGCGCTCGGGCCGACCGTCTTCCGCTCGCCGCTCACCGCCTGGATGTACGAGGACACCGACCGGGCGCGCGACGTGCGCAAGGGCTTTCTGGCGCGCGTGCCCAAGGGCCGGCTGGGCGAGCCCGGCGATCTCGCCGGGCCGCTGCTCTTTCTCGCCTCGCGTGCCTCGGACTTCTACACCGGCCACATCCTCTATGCCGACGGCGGCTACACGGCAGGCTGATCATGGCGGCGAAAGCGCGCATCGCTGTCATCGGCGCCGGCCTGATGGGACATGGGCTGGCGCAGGTGTTCGCGCTCGGCGGTCATGACGTCACGATCAGCGATACGGTTACGACGAGTCTCGCGACCGTCCGGGACCGCATCGCGGCCAATCTGCGCGACCTCGGCGACGACCCGCATGCGGTCGAGCGCGTCCGCCCGACCGGCGATCTCGCCGATGGCCTGCGCGATGCCGACTATGTGGTCGAGGCGGTCTCGGAAGACCTGCCGCTCAAGCAGAAGCTTTTTGGCGAGATCGAACGTCGTGTGCGCGACGACACGATCCTGGCCAGCAATACCTCGGTCATTCCCATCACCGAGATCATGCGCGGTCTGCACCGGCGCGAGCGCGCGCTCGGCACCCATTGGTGGAATCCGCCCTATCTGGTGCCGCTGGTCGAGGTGATCGGCACCGAGTGGACCTCGCCCGCCGTCATCGACTGGACGATGGACTTGCACAGGGCGATCGGCAAGACGCCGGCGCACGTCAAGAAGGACGTGCCGGGCTTCATCGGCAATCGCCTGCAGCACGCCTTGTGGCGCGAGGCGATCTCGCTCGTCGAGCACGGCATCTGCGACGCCCAGACCGTCGACACCGTCATCAAGGCGGCGTTCGGCCGAAGGCTCGCGGTGCTCGGGCCGCTGGAAAACGCCGACATGGTCGGCACCGATCTCACGCTCGCGATCCACAAGACCGTGCTGCCGGCGATCGACAGCACGCCCGGCCCGTCGCCCTATCTCGAAAAGCTGGTGGCCTCCGGCAAGCTCGGCTTCAAGAGCGGCGAGGGCTTCCGCCAATGGCCCCCCGAGCGGCAGGCCGCCTTGCGGGCCAAGGTTCTGCAGCATCTCAAGAAGGCGCGCGAGAACGACGCCTGAGCATTCCGATCCAGGGAGGTGACCCATGAAGGACCGACGCGCGGATGCAATCTCTCGCCGCACCCTCGTCAAGGCCGGCCTCGGCGCCGTTGCGGCCCCCGCGGTTCTGCGGATCATTCCGGCGAACGCGCAGTCGCGCGCGATCAAGCTCGGGCTCGTCAGCCCGCGCACCGGCCCGCTCGCCGGCTTCGGCGAGGCTGATCCGTTCATCATCGATCAGGTGAAAGGCGTTCTCGGCAAAGGCGTGAGCGTCGGCGGCAAAACCTATCCGGTGCAGATCATCCTCAAGGACAGCCAGTCGAGCGCGAGCCGCGCCTCCGAGGTCGCATCCGAGCTGATTCTCGGCGACAAGGTCGATCTCATCCTTGCCTCCGCGACGCCCGACACCACCAATCCGGTGGCCGACCAGGCCGAAGTCAATGAGGTGCCGTGCATCACGACGAATTGCCCGTGGCAGCCGTACTTCTTCGGCCGGCGCGGCGATCCCAAGAAGGGCTTCACCTGGACGTACCACTTCTTCTGGGGCCTCGAGGACGTGATCGCCGCGTTCCTGGCGCTGTGGGACGGCGCACCGACCAACAAGGTCGTGGGCGGGCTCTTTCCCAACGACGCGGACGGCAATGCGTGGGGCGACGCCAAGCTGGGCCTGCCGCCGGCGCTCGCGCAGGCCGGCTACAAGCTGCACGATCCCGGCCGCTACCAGGTGATGAACAACGACTTCACGGCGCAGATCTCCGCCTTCAAGGCGGCCGGCGCCGAGATCGTCACCGGCAACATGATCCCGCCCGACTTCGCGACCTTCTGGTCGCAGGCCGCCCAGCAGGGCTTTCGGCCGAAGATCGTCACCATCGGCAAGGCGCTGCTCTTCCCCTCGGTGATCGACTCGCTCGGGGCGCGCGGCAACGGGCTCACCAGCGAGATCTGGTGGACGCCGCATCATCCGTTCAAGTCCGGACTGACCGGCCAAAGCGCCGCCCAGCTGACGGATGCCTACACGGCCGCGACCAAGCGGCCATGGACGCAGCCGATCGGCTTCCAGCACGCCCTGTTCGAGGTCGCGATCGACGTGCTCAAGCGCGCGAAGAGCGTCGAGCCGAAGGCGATCCTCGATTCGATCGTCGCGACCGACTATCGCTCGATCGTCGGACCCGTGAAGTGGACCGGCCAGCCGGTGAAGAACGTCACGAAGACGCCGCTCGTCGCCGGCCAATGGCAGCGAAAGGCCGACAAGTTCGAGCTGGTCATCGTCGCCAACAAGCCGGCGCCGGAGATCCCGGTCGGCGGCAAGCTGCAGTTGCTGTCGTAAGCGTCATTCCGGGGCGCCGCGGAGCGGCGAGCCCGGAATCCATAACCACGACTGCCGGTGAATATGGATTCCGGGTTCGCGAGCTTCGCTCGCGCCCCGGAATGACGGAGCCCTCCACATGCCCGCCATCATCGCCCTCGACAAAATCTCGAAACGCTTCGGCGCGATCGTCATCGCGAACGGCATCGACCTCGCGCTCGACGAAGGCGAGGCGCTCGGGATCATCGGGCCGAACGGCGCCGGCAAGACCACCCTGTTCGGCATCATGACCGGCACGGTCGTGCCCGATGCGGGCCGCGTCGTCTTTGCGGGGCGCGACGTCACGCGCCTCTCTCCGGCGCGGCGCTGCGGCCTGGGCCTCGCGCGGTCGTTCCAGATTCCGCAGCCGTTCGGCGGCATGACCGTGTTCGAGAACCTGGTGGTCGCGGCCGCATTCGGGCGCGGCCAGAGCGAGGGCCAGGTCTACGGCGGCTGCGCCGAGATCCTCGATCGCTGCGGGCTCGCCGACAAGGCGAATCGCCTCGCCGGCGGGTTGACCTTGCTCGACCGCAAGCGTCTCGAGCTCGCGCGCGCGCTCGCGACCGGGCCGAGGGTGCTGCTGCTCGACGAGGTCGCCGGCGGCCTCACCGAGCATGAATGCGCGGCGCTGGTCGCGCTCATCCGCGAGATCCGGCGCGAGGGCGTGTCCATCATCTGGATCGAGCACATCGTGCATGCGCTGGTCGCGGTCGTCGACCGGCTCGCGGTGCTGCACGGCGGCGCGATCATCGCGCACGGCGCGCCCGAGAGCGTCATCCGCACGCCCGCCGTGCGGGAGATCTACATGGGGATCGAGGCCGATGCCTGAGGCCCCGCTGCTCGAGGTGTGCGCGCTCTCCGCCTTCTACGGCGACTTCCAGGCGCTGTTCGGCGTCTCGCTTTCGGCTGGACGCGGCGAGGTGGTGGCGGTCATCGGCGCGAACGGCGCGGGCAAGAGCACGCTCCTCAAGAGCATCGCCGGCCTGATGCCGGGGCGGCGGGACGCGGTTCTGTTCGACGGCGCGCCGATCGGCGACCTGCCGGCGCAGAAGGTCGTGGCGCGCGGCATCGCGCTGGTGCCGGAAGGCCGGCGGCTCTTCCCCTCGCTCTCGGTCGAGGAGAATCTCCTGATCGGCGGCCAGCTCCGCCGTCAGGGCCCCTGGACCCTGGAGCGGGTCTTTGCGCTGTTTCCCGCGCTCGCCGAGCGGCGGCATCTGCCGAGCACCGCGCTCTCGGGTGGGCAGCAGCAGATGGCGGCGCTCGGCCGGGCGCTGATGTCCAATCCGCGGCTGCTGCTGTGCGACGAGATCAGCCTCGGGCTGGCGCCGATCGTCATCCGCGACATCTATGCGCGCCTGCCCGCGATCACCGCCGAGGGCACCTCGCTCGTCATCGTCGAGCAGGACATCGCCCAGGCGCTCGCGGCCGCGACCCAGATCTATTGCCTGCAGGAGGGCCGCGTCGCCTTCGCGGGACCGGCGCGCGCGGCGACCCGCGAGACCATCGCGGCCGCCTATTTTGGGGTGTAGCGATGATGATCGCATGTGAGGTGAGCACGCCCCTCGCGCTCCCTCTCCCCGCCGCGCGGGGAGAGGGTTGGGGTGTGGGGCAGGGCACGATTATCGCGCCACGAGCCGCAAACGCTCAGACTCGCGGAGACGCCCCCTCATCCCGACCTTCTCCCCGCAAGCGGGGAGAAGGAGCGCTGGCGCCGTGCGTACCTGACATCATCGCAGAGCCCTCCTGATGGAATGGGCGAACACCATCGTTCAAGGCGTGCTCACCGGCGGGCTCTATGCGATGTTCGCGGCCGGGCTGTCGCTGATCTTCGGTGTCATGCGCCTCGTCAACATTGCGCATGGCGATTTCATCGTGCTCGCGGCCTACCTGGCGCTGGTGGTGATCGAGACGCTCGGGGTCGATCCGCTCGTTTCGCTGCTGGTCGTGGTGCCGCTGATGGGGGGACTGGGCTACGCGCTGCAACGGGGTCTGCTCAACCGCACGCTGGGCGACGACCTCCTGCCGCCGCTCCTCGTCACCTTCGGGCTCTCGGTCATCATCCAGAACGGGCTGCTGGAGCTCTTTACCGCCGACAGCCGCCGGCTGCAGGCCGGCTCGATCGAGGTTGCGAGCTGGCAGCTCGCCCCGAACCTGTCGATCGGCGTGCTGCCGCTGCTGCAATTCGCCATCGCGGTTGCGGTGATCGGGGCCTTGCAGGCGCTGTTCTATCGCACCGCGCTGGGCCGCGCCTTTCGCGCCACCTCCGACGATCCGGCGGTCGCCCGGCTCATGGGTCTCGACAATGCCCATGTCTTTGGGCTCGCCATGGCACTCTCGCTCGGCGTCGTCGCAATCGCCGGCGTGCTCCTGGCGGTGCGCGCGAACTTCGACCCGGCGATCGGCCCGGCCCGCCTGATCTTCGGCTTCGAGGCCGTGATCATCGGCGGGCTCGGCAATCTCTGGGGGACGCTCGCCGGCGGCATCGTGCTCGGCGTCGCCCAGGCGATCGGCGCCAAGCTCGATCCCGGGTGGCAGCTGCTCGCCGGGCATCTCGCATTTCTGGCCGTGCTGGCGGTCCGGCCGGAAGGCCTGTTTCCGAGGATTCGCGGATGACCCCGGCCGCCGTCCAGGTGCGGTTCGCGGATCGCCGCAGCGCGATCAGCCTCGCAGCGTTCGCCGCGCTCCTGGTGGCGCTCGCCGCCGCACCCGCCTGGGCGGGCCGCGACGACCTGCGCCTCCTGAGCGAGATCTATGCCTATGTGGCGCTCGCGAGCCTGTGGAATCTGCTCGCCGGCTATGCAGGCCTCGTCTCGATTGGCCAGCAGGCCTATGTCGGGCTCGGCGGCTACATGCTGTTTGCGCTCACGATCCTCGCCGGCATTTCGCCCCTGTGGGCGATCCCCGCCGCCGGGCTGATCGGCGCGCTCGCCGCCATCCCGGTTGCCGCGCTCGTGTTTCGGCTGCGCGGGCACTATTTCGCGATCGGCACCTGGGTGGTGGCCGAGGTGTTTCGCCTCCTCGCCTCGCAGGCCTCGGCGCTCGGCGGCGGATCGGGGACCAGCCTGCCGGCGACAATCGTCATCGCCATCGCGCCCACGCGCGCCATGCGCGAGTTCGTGGTCTACTGGGTCGCGCTCGCGCTCGCGGTCGCAATCCTCGGACTGATCCTGTGGCTGTTGCGCTCGCGGTACGGGCTCGCGCTCACGGCGATCCGCGACAATGAACTGGCGGCGTCC
>DASTZX010000264.1:0-5355 GCA_035764045.1 Xanthobacteraceae bacterium
CAGCCGCTGCGCCATCGTAAAGCTGGCGTTCTGACGAACGCTAAAGCTCGGACGTCCGAATTAAAGGCTTGCAGAACACATGCCGAACAGATAGGGTCCGTTCATGATTTGTTTATGCGCATGCGTGATAGTCGCCGCCGCCAGGGGCGCTCAAGGGACGCATAAGGGACCCCATAAGGGAATTGAGATCGGGCCATGTTGACGCGCAAGCAACTCGAGCTTCTCCGCTTCATCCACGAGCGCCTCAAGGAGGCGGGCGTGCCGCCGTCCTTCGATGAAATGAAGGACGCCCTCGACCTGCGCTCCAAATCCGGCATCCACCGCCTGATCACAGCGCTCGAGGAGCGCGGCTTCATCCGCCGCCTGCCCAACCGGGCCCGCGCCATCGAGGTGATCAAGCTGCCCGAGACGGTCGCGCCCGGCCTGGGCAACGGCCGCGCCCGCGGATTCACGCCGTCGGTAATCGAGGGCAATCTCGGCCGCGTGCGCGCCGGCTCCGACGAGGACGGCGGCCGGCCGGTCGCCGTGCCGGTCATGGGCCGCATCGCCGCCGGCACCCCGATCGAGGCGATCCAGAACAAGAGCGCGGTCATCAACATGCCGCCCGACCTGCTCTCCACCGGCGAGCATTTCGCCCTCGAGGTGCGCGGCGACTCGATGATCGAGGCCGGCATCCTCGACGGCGACATGGCGCTCATCAAGCGCACCGAGGCGGCCGATACCGGCGACATCGTGGTGGCGCTGATCGACGACGAGGAGGCGACGCTCAAGCGCTTCCGCCGCCGCGGCGCCTCGATCGCACTCGAGCCGGCCAACACCGCCTACGAGGTCCGCATCCTGCCGCCCAACCGGGTCAAGATCCAAGGCAAGATGGTGGGCCTGTTCCGGAAGTATTGACCGGGTTTCCGTCATTGGAGGCCACGCAAGCGCGACATAGCAACTGGGCGCCCCAGAGATCATGCGGCCCTAAATTGCTTCCATGTCGACGCGGGACGAGTCGCGTGCGTCGCACCGTGAGTTGACGCACCCTACCGCGGCCGGCTCAATGCCCGCCGTCGTCCAGCGCGCTGCTGCGCTCGCGCTCGCAATCCTCTTCACCGGCGCTGCAGCGGCATCGCCCGCGCTCGCCTTCGCGCTGACCGCCGCATCAGCTGGCGCGCCGATCGTCTCACGCCTCTGGCCGGGTTAGATCCCTATTGTCATAGCTTGCACGGCAGCCTTCAACACGGCGACCACTACAAGTGCCAGCACCACGCCGAGCACAGAAAGGGCCCAGTGACGTGACGGACGGAGCCGGCCCGAGCGAACACACAGAACTATCCCACCAATCAAGAAGGCAATGGCCGCCCCGATCGCTTCCCACCATAGAACTGGCGGTGACTTGCCCGTCAGGGCCGCTAACAGCATTAGGCATTGAATGGTCCCCACCATCCCAGTGATCGCGAGGACAACCCCCGAAGTGAGAACGAAGGCTCGCATTTCCCACCTCCCCTTCACTCACCTATGCCCCAGAGTACACCATCGCGGCTGTCGATGGCACCACGCACCAGTCTGCCCTCCGGTTATGCACGGGCCTTTGCGCGCCCCATAATGTCGCAAGCCGCGGATCGCGCAGACGACACCCGCTCCCGGAAATTCGCGTCGTTTGAGAACCACTAATCATCCACGCCCAGGTCCTCCTCGCGCGGCGTGGCGTCGCGCGGCGCGCCTGGCCCGCCCGCCGGCGTACCGATGCGGGCGGCGCCCTTCTCCTGCGCCACCCGCGCCCAGGGCCGCTCCTGGCCGCGCGGCTGCGCCTCGGTGATGCGCCATTCGCCGTCCTCCCGCCGCAGGGCCAGCGCGCCACCGGCCCGCCAGGCCCGGCGGTCGATCACCCGCGCGCCGCAGCCGGGCGGCGCGGTGCGCGTCGTGACCACCAGCGTGGCGCGGGCGCAGTCGTCCGCAAACGCCGCCGGCGAGGTGCCGATCGCGACCAGCCCGCCGCCAACAAGGCGGGCGACGCAGCCGTCGTCGTCGCAGGCAAAGCCCTCGCGCGCCTTGACGGCCTCAGCGACCGCCCGCGCATCGCCGCGCGCGTCGCCGTCGGCGGCGAGCCATTCGCGGATGGCGAAGGCGTCGTTGCCGATCTTGATCACCTGCAGGCGGCCATCGGGGGCACGCACCGCGAAGGCCTCGCCGCCCGCACCGACGAGCACATCGGGCTGCGGGGTACGCAACGCCATGAGGCAGGCGAGCGCGGCGAGCGCCGCCCCGCTCCAGCGCAGCGGCGTGCGCAGGAGGCAGAGCAGCAGCATCCCCGCCGTGCCGAGCGCGAGCGCACCCACCCCGAAGGCGGAGACCCGGCCGACCGCGCCCGGCAGGCTCGCGACCCAGAGCGCCACCGTGTCCATCCATTCGATGCCGAATGCCATCGCGTGCCAGCACGGCGCGTCGAATCCGAACGGCATTGCGATCAGGCCCAGGATGCCGGCCGGCATCACCACCGCCGAGACGACCGGCATGGCGAGCAGGTTCGCGATCACGCCGTAGGGCGCGAGGCGATGGAAATGGAATGCCGCATACGGCGTCGTCGCGAGGCCGGCGACGAAGGAGGCGAGCACCAGCCCCACGATCTCGCGCGCGCCCCACAGCGCGAGGCGGGCGCCGAGCGAGCTCTTCGGCCGGCCCCCGAGCCACGGCAGCCCGTGCTGGTAGAGCGCGATCAGGGCGAGCGTCGCGGCGAACGACATCTGGAAGCTCGGATGCGCCACCGCTTCGGGCGCGAGCACGAGCACCGCCAGCGCGGCGATCGCCAGGGTGCGGAAGGTGAGCGTCGGCCGGTCGGCCATGACGCCGACCAGGACGATCGCGGTCATGATGTAGGATCGTTGCGTCGCCACCTCGGCGCCCGAGAGCACGAGGTAGAGCGTGGTCATCACAAACGCCGCGAACGCCGCCCACTTCTTGATCGGCCGGCGCAGCGCCAAGCCCGGCACCAGCGCGAGCAGCGCCCGCACCACGAAGAACACGATGCCGGCGACCACCGCCATGTGATAGCCGGAGATCGACAGCACATGCGCGAGGCTGGAGATGTACATCGCGTCGTTCACTGGCGCGGAGAGCGCGTCGCGCTTGCCGGTGAGCAGCGCCGAGGCGATCGCCCCGGCGTCGCCCTTGGCGACCGCACGGATGCGGGCGTCGACCGCATCGCGGATGCCTTCCACCATCGCCATGAAGCGGATGCGAGAGCCGGGCGGCTGCGGCGGCGTCTCGATCGCGATCGCGCCGGTCGCAAAGCCGCTCGCCCCGATGCCCTGGAAGTAGAGGTCGCGGGCGAAATCGTAGCCGCCCGGGCGCAGCGGCTGCAGCGGCGGCGAGAGCCGCGCATGAAGCGACACATAGCTGCCGACCGCGGGCGCCGTTCCCTTCTTGACCGACAGGCGCACGCGCTCGAGCAGCTGGTCGATGCGCTGCGCCTCGATCGAATGCACCCGCACCACGATGCGGTCGGTCTTCTCGCGTTCCTCGCGCGCTTCGACGAAGCCGCTGATGCTGACGTTATAGGCGGGCGCCTGCAGGATCGGGTGGGAGAGCCGCAGCGTGCGCAGCGTCGCGGTCGCAAAACCCGCCGCGATGGCGGCGGCGGCGAGCAGCAGCGGAAAGCCGACCGGCCGCCGCCAGCAAGCGCCGGCCGCCAGCGCGAGCGCGGCGGCAAGCGCCACCGCCGCCCACCAGGCGGGCTCCCGCTCGGCCGAGAGATAGACGGCGACGCCGGCCCCGAAGGCGACCGGCAGCCATGGCATCAGCCGGCCAGGCGCGACCTCGGCGGCGAGCCAGGGGCGAAGCCGCCCCGCGATGAGGTGCGACAGGTCCGGCAGGCGCGGCGCCCATGGCAACGCGCGGCCTGGCTCCGGCCAATTCTCGGCCCAAGTCTTGGCCCAAGTCTCGGCGCGACCGTGCGCCCTGCCCCAATCGACCACGCGACGCCCTCACGCGTGCCACGGACTGCAACGTCAGGTTACACGCACTGCGAGCGGCGTGACCAGCGGGATCGGCCGGGCGTGCCGTTGGCCGTCACGCGTCGGGGGCGAATAGCGGGGAAAACCCGAGATTGCCTCTTCCGCTGTCAGCGAAACCGTGTATGGCTGAAATGGAACAATCAAGATTGTGCGCCGATCGCAGGCCCGCCCGCGATCGGTTTTTTCATGTGCGATCCGACCGTCATTCCGGGGCGCCGCGCAGCGGCGAACCCGGAATCCAGTCCAAGACACGGCGGCAATGGATTCCGGGCTCGCGCCTTCGGCGCGCCCCGGAATGACGGCGTCGGAGCAGACCCCCCAACCGAAAAAGCGAATCCGGCGCTTCCCTGTAAATCGCCTGTATTTCCCCTGTTATTACAGGGACGCAAAAATCGCACTTAGCGGCGATTCCTCACACGCCGGTTGAGCGGCTCAGCCGCCACTCACCTTGGCCCAGGTGTCGCGCAGGCCGACCGTGCGGTTGAACACCGGCTTGCCCGGCGTCGAATCCGCGTCGCGCACGAAATAGCCCTGCCGCTCGAACTGCACCGGCTCCGCCGCATTGCCGGCGGCGAGCGCCGGCTCGAGCTTGGCGTCGGGCAGGACCTCGAGGGAATTCGGGTTGAGGTCGGCGGCGAAATTCGCCGCATCCGGATCGGGCTTGGCGAAGAGCTGGTTGTAGAGCCGCACCTCGGCGGTGAGGGCGTCCGCGGCCGAGACCCAGTGCAGGGTCGCCTTCACCTTGCGCCCGTCGGGCGCGTTGCCGCCCTTGGTCGCCGGATCGTAGGTGCAGACGAGCTCGACCGCCTCGCCCTTGGCGTTCTTCTTCACCTCCCGGCAGGTGATGAAATAGGCGTAGCGCAGGCGCACCTCCGTGCGGGGGGAGAGCCGGAAGAACTTCTTCGGCGGGTTCTCCATGAAGTCGTCCTGCTCGATGAAGAGCTCGCGACCGAACTTGATCTTGCGCGTGCCGGCCGCCGGGTCGTCCGGATGGTTGACGGCCTCGAGCTCCTCGCTCTGCCCGGCCGGATAGTTCTCGATCGTCACCTTGAGGGGACGCAGCACCGCCATGCGCCGCGCCGCCGACTTGTTGAGCACCTCGCGCACCGCATGCTCGAACATGGCGACGTCGACCACGCTGTTCGCCTTGGCGACGCCGATGCGCCGCACGAAGTCGCGGACCGCCGCCGGCGGCACGCCGCGCCGGCGCAGCCCCGCGATCGTCGGCATGCGTGGATCGTCCCAGCCCGCCACGTGGGCGCCGCGCACCAGCTCGGTGAGCACCCGCTTCGACAGCACCGTATAGGTCATGTTGAGGCGGGCGAACTCGTACTGGCGCGGACGCGACGGCACCGGC
>DASTZX010000265.1:0-2013 GCA_035764045.1 Xanthobacteraceae bacterium
ACCCCGTGCTCGCAACCGAGATGCGTCCCGGTCAGGCGCAGCACCTCGCGCAGGCAGTCGGCCAGCGTCATGCGCGGCTCCACGTTCACCTCGACCGCCTTGCCGTTGACCTCGAACCTCGTTGGCATGGGCACTCCGCGATTCAGGCCGCCGCCGCGCTGAGCGCGCGCTCGACCATTGTGCCGACGAGCGACCGGCGATAGGCCGCGCTCGCGTGGATGTCGTCCTGCGGCTCGACCGCCGTCGAGGTCGCCGCGGCGGCGCGGGCGATGACGTCGCCGTCGACCCGTGCCCCGTTGAGCACCGCCTCGACCGACGGCAGCCGCATCGGCAGATCGCCGACCCCGATCACGCCCACATGGGCATTCGCGGCGCGGCCCTTTGCGTCGACGTCGTAGAAAACAGCCGCCGCCGCGATGGCGAAATCGCCGCGCCGCAACGCGAACTCCTGGAAGCCGAAACGGCGCCCGGCCGGCCACGCCGGGAAACGAATCTCGGTGATGATCTCGTCGGCCGCAAGCGCCGTGGTCAGCGCGCCGCGGAAGAAGTCCTTGGCCGCGATCGTCCGCGCGCCGGCCTTGCCGGTCACCGCGATCTCGGCGTCGCAGGCGACCACGATCCCGGGCATCTCGGCCGCCGGATCGGCATGCGCGATGCTGCCGCCGACCGTCCCGCGATTGCGGATCTGATAGTGCGCCACGTGATGCACCGCCGCCACCAGCAGCGGATGGGCGCGCGCGAGCCGGGCATCGTCGAGGATGTCGCGCCAGCGCACGAGCGCGCCGAGCCGGACGCCGCCGTCGTCGATCTTGATCTCCTTCAGTCCGGTCAGCTTGCGCAGATCGACGAGGAGCGAGGGCGACGCGACGCGGAACGCCAGCATCGGCACCAGCGACTGCCCGCCTGCGATCGCCTTGGCGTCGTCGCGCGCGGCGAGCAGGCTCACTGCTTCGGCGAGCGTCGCCGGGCATGCATATTCGAAGGCGGGGAGCTTCATACGTCAACTTCTATCGGCGGCTGGGAATGTTTTGGTAACATCGGGTTGACCGTTTAGTCAATTCTATTGCACGTTCCGCCGGACACCATCCTCGCCGGGCCTGGGCGTTCGAAGAACGGCGCGCTTCGCTCGCCCATGCCCCGGCAATCCTCCCCGCGAGGCCCTGCAAGACGTCGCGCCCCGGAGTGCCCGTATGGCCCTGCCCCTCAGCCTGTCCGTCTGCGACTACGACCGTACCCGCGCGATCTTCGACGGCCGCGCGCCCATCGAAGGTTGCGACGTGACGGCCGTCAACCTTGAGCCGGAGGAGTCGTTCCATCGCGCCTTCAAGTTCGCCGAGTTCGACGTCAGCGAAATCTCGATGAGCAGCTACACGATGACGACCGCGCGCGGCGACGCTCAATATGTCGCGGTGCCGGCCTTCGTGTCCCGCCTCTTCCGCCACAGCAGCCTCTATATCCGCACCGACCGCGGCATCGCGACGCCGCAGAACCTCAAAGGCAGGACGATCGGGCTGCCGGAGTACCAGATGACCGCGAACGTCTGGGTGCGCGGGATCCTGCAGGAGGAGTACGGGGTCAAGCCGTCCGACATCAAGTGGCGCCGCGGCGGTCTCGAAGACGCCGGCCGCGAGGAGCGCGCTCCGATCAAGCTGCCGCCGGAGATCGAGCTGGTCCAGGTGCCGCACGACCGCACGCTGTCGCGGATGCTGGCCGATGGGGAGATCGACGGCCTCGTATCGGCCCGCGCGCCGAGCTGCTTCCTCGCCGGCGCTCCCAATGTCGGGCGGCTGTTTCCCGACTACCCGGCGGTCGAGGCCGCCTATTTCAAGAAGACCCGCATCTTTCCCATCATGCACGCCATCGGCATCCGCCGCACGCTGGTCGAGAAGCACCCCTGGCTCGCGGTCAGCGTCTACAAGGCCTTCCTCAAGGCGAAGCAGATCGCCATGGCCGAGCTCGGCCAGATCGGACACCTCGCCGTCTCGCTGCCCTGGTGCGTCGCCGAATACGAGC
>DASTZX010000266.1:0-16605 GCA_035764045.1 Xanthobacteraceae bacterium
CGGTCCGGATGCTTGAAGTCCTGGATCGCGGCGCCCTCGCGCAAGAACTCCGGATTTGAGACGACCGCCACGTCGGCTTCCGGCCGCGTTTCGCGAATGATGCGCTCGACCTCATCGCCGGTGCCGACCGGCACCGTCGACTTGGTGACCACCACCGTGAATCCGTCGATCGCCATCGCGATCTCGCGCGCCGCGGCGTAGACGAACGTGAGGTCGGCATGTCCGTCGCCGCGCCGCGATGGGGTGCCGACCGCAATGAACACGGCCTCCGCCTCCCGGACCGGCCCCTTGAGGTCGGTTGCAAAATTGAGCCTGCCGCCGCTCATATTGTCGGCGACCAGGCGATCGAGATTGGGCTCGAAGATCGGCAGCTTGCCTTTGCGCAGCGCCGCGATCTTGTCCGCGTCCTTGTCGACGCAGGTGACGTGATGGCCGAAGTCGGCAAAGCAGGCCCCGGAGACGAGGCCGACATAGCCGGTTCCGATCATCGCGATCCGCATAAGTTAGACCTTTCGCAGACTCTCCATTGTCATGGCCGGGCTCGTCCCGGCCATCCACGTCTTGCGCCACGTTGTAAAGGCGTGGATGCGCGGGACAAGCCCGCGCATGACGAGATCGGAAGCGACGCGCACATTCACACCCCCAGCTCGGTCGCGAGGTGCTCGAGGCTCGCGGCGGCGAAATCGACCGGCACCTTCGGCGCGGTCTCGCCGGTACCGGGACCGTATTCGCTCGGACGGGCGATGTGGGCGGTGGCGAGCCCGAGCGCGGCGGCGGCCTTGAGATCGTTCGAATGCGCGGCGACCATCATGCAGTCGGCGGGCGCGAGATCGAACGCCTCCGCTGCCGCCAGATAGACGCGCGGCTTCGGCTTGAAGTCCCCGGCGATCTCGGCGCCGAGGATCGCGTCCCATGGCAGCTTGTTGCGGCGGGCGATGTCGACCATCAGCGAGATGTTGCCGTTCGACACCGGCGCGAGGCGAAACCGCGTCTTGAGGCGCGCCAGGCCCGGCGCCACGTCGGGCCAGCAGTCGAGCCGGTGCCAGGCGAGATTGAGCTGTCGCGCGGTCTCCTCGGGCAGCGCCTTGATTCCGAAGCGCGGCAGGATGCGCTCGAGGTTGTGTCGATGCAGCACGTCGAGCTTGGCAAAGGGCGTGCGCCCCGCCCTCACCTCCTCCATGGCGGGCTGATATTCGCCGCGCCAAGCATCGGCGAAGGCGAGCCAGTCGACGTCATGGCCGAGCGACGACAGGATCGCCTGCGCCTCGCGCGCAATCGAGCTGCGCCAGTCCGCCAGCGTGCCGAACACGTCGAAGAACAGGGCCTGGGTCGCCACGTCACAGACCCTTGACTGTGAGACGAGCAACGGCATCCTCGTCGATCTCGACGCCGAGGCCGGGCGCGGCCGGAAGCGCCACGAGACCGTCGGCGATCGCGAGCGGCGATGTCACGATGTCCTGCGCCAGGTAGAAATGCGTGAGGCTCACGCCCCACTCGACCGCCGGCGCCGCGCAGGCGAGCTGCACGGCGGCCGCGGAGGCAAGGCTCGACTCGGATATCTTGGCGGCCACGTTGACCGCGAGACCGAGGCGCTCGCAAGCCCGCGCCGCCTCGATCGCGGCGGAGGGACCGCCGAGCTTGATCAGCTTGAGCGAGATCCCACGCGCGCCGACCCCGGCATGGGCCGTGATGTCGGCGCTCGAATGAATGCCCTCGTCGGCGCCGAGCGCGACCGGCGTCGTGCGAGCGAGCGCCGCGAGACTGCTCAAATCATGGGGACCGAACGGCTGCTCGAGAAACAGGAGCCCGGTGTCGCGCGCGCCGTCCAGATAGCGACGGGCGGCGGCGGGCGCGAAGCCGCAGTTGGCGTCGGCGCAGATCGGAATCTCCGGTCCGAGCGCAGCGCGCACCGCGCGGGTCGCCGCGATGTCGCCATCGACCGACTTCGCCCCGACCTTGACCTTGAAGAAGCGAAAGCCCTCGGCGAGCTTCTTCTTCGCCTCCGCGGCGTCGTCCTCGGGCGTCGCATTGCCGAGAAGCCACATCGGCGCGACGGCGTGGCGCATGGCGCCGCCGAGGAGATCGATCGCCGGCAGGCCGGCGGCACGCCCCAACAGGTCGAGCAGGGCGAGCTCGATCGCCGAATGGGCGCCGCTGTTGCCGAGAAGCGCGTAGCCGAGATCGCGCATGATCACCGGGCGCGTCCAGGCATTGGCCCCGATGAGCGCCGGCGCAAGATGCCGCACGGCAGCCACCAGGCCGCCCTGGGTATCGCCCGTCATAGTCGGGGCGGACGCCGCCTCGCCCCAGCCCACGAGGCCATTCTGCGCCTCGATGCGAACCAGGACATTGTCAGCCGTCGCAATGGTCACGCCCGCCATCTTCATCGGCTTCTTTAAGGGCAGTGCGACAGGGATGGCGTCGACCCGCTGGATGACGAGGGGCGGCCGGGTCGCGGCGGCCTGGGGAGGCGGCATGTGCTTGGTCATGGGGGCGTCGGCCGGAATTGAGGGCGATGGCTCGCCCTCAGCTTAGACCATTCGGCCGGCCTCGGGCAGCGGTTGCGCAGCCGGTCTTGCCGCCTCGAATTATTGGCTTTTTTGCCTTGGGTCCGTTCGCCCCGGGGGCGCGGGCTACGAAGAAAAGGTCGCCAGGGCGCGTTCTTGCCCGACCGCGACGCGCTCCGGCGCCCGGATGAGGTCCGCCGCCTTCTCCGCCATCATCAGCACACAGGCGTTGATATGCGCCGAGACCAGATCCGGCATCGCCGAGGCATCGACCACGCGCAGACCGTCGAGCCCCAGCACCCGCAGTTGCGGATCGAGCACGGCGGCTGCGTCCGCGCCCATGCGGCAGGTGCCGGCCGGATGATGCGCGGTGATCGCCGTGCGGCGGATGAAGGCGTCGATGTCCGCGTCGCCGACGACCTTCGGCCCGGGCGAGACTTCGTCCGCGCGATAGGGCTCCATCGCGGGCTGCTCGCCCACCTCGCGCGCGCGCCGGAACCCGGCGCGCAGGCGGGGCAGGTCCTCGGGCGCACTGAAGAAATTGTACCGGATGAGTGGCGGGTCGCGCGGATCGGCCGAGCGCAGGCGGACGTGGCCGCGGCTCACCGGGTGGAGCAGCGTCGGGCGGATCGCATAGGCGTCCTGGTAGGCGGGCCGCAGACCGGGAAGCCAGAGGCGCGTCTGCGGCGGGACGGTGTGGAACATGAACTCGATGTCCGGCACGTCGAGCCGGGGATCGACCCGCACGAACGCATGCAGCCCGCCCGGCACGACCGTGCCGGGCCCGGTCCCGAAAAAGTAGGCGCGCAGCATGCTGACCGTCATGCGATCGAGCCGCATCTCGCGATGGAAGGTCCCGGGCGTCTTGCGGCGCCAGGTGATCCAGATGCCGAGATGGTCCTGCAGGTTCTCGCCCACGCCCGGCAGGTTGTGCCGCGGCGTGATGCCGATCGACTTCAGGTGATCAGCGGGCCCGATGCCGGACAGCATCAGGAGCTGGGGCGTGTTGAACGTGCCGGCCGATAGGATGACCTCGCGCTCGGCGCGGACCGTCTGCGGCTGGCCATGCTGCTCGTACGCAACCCCGATCGCGCGCCGGCCCTCGAGCACGACGCGCAGCGCATGCGCTTGCGTCTCCACGTCGAGATTGCGACGCCGCAGCGCGGGTCGCAGGTAGGCGCGGGCGGACGACGAGCGCCGACCGTCACGGATCGTATATTGGCCGCGGCCGAAACCTTCCTGCTGCTCGGCGTTGTAGTCCTGCGTGGCGGGAAAACCCGCCTGCCGGCCGGCTTCGATCCAGTCATGGAAGATCGGGTCTTTGGTCTTGGCCGACTGGGTGCCGAGCGGCCCGTGCGCGCCACGCCATTGGTTCTCCCCGCCTTCCCAGGTCTCGCCACGGCGAAAGTAGGGAAGCACGTCGCGATAGCTCCAGCCTGTCGCGCCGTTGCGCGCCCACCGGTCGTAATCGCCGGGATGGCCGCGCGTATAGGCCATCACATTGATGGACGAACAGCCGCCGAGCACCTTGCCCCGCATCGCCTCGATGCGGCGGTTGTTCAGGTTGGGCTCCGGCTCGGTCTCGTATCCCCAATCGTGCATGCGATGCTCGTGCATCTTGCCCATGCCGAGCGGGATCGAGATCAGCGGATTGGTGTCGCGGCCGCCTGCTTCGAGCAACAGCACGCGGACATCTGCGGACTCCGTCAGGCGATGCGCCAGGACGCATCCGGCCGATCCGCCGCCGACGATGACGTAATCGTAAGCGCGCTCGCCCATACGTTGCTCTCCGTTCCTTCGATCGCCGAGACCGCCATTGTTGACCGTCCGATTTTGCCGATGCAACATGCGCGGCGACATAAAAATCAAGCGGGGCGAATGCGCCGCAAGCGCGCACGCTCGAGGGGAGGCGCATCATGAGCTCGACCACCATCGCGCGGCCGGCCGCCGTCTCCAGCGCAGTCGCCAGCAACATCCGCTGGACCCATATCGCGCCCACGCTGCTCGTCATCTGGATCGTCTCCATGTTCGACAAGAGCAACATGGCGATCGTGATGAACGACCAGAATTTCCTGACCGAGCTCGGACTGAAGGGCGAGCAGGTGAAGCTCGGCTGGCTGTCGAGCGGCCTCTTTCTCGCCTATGGCATCTGCGCGCCGTTCTGGGGCTGGATGGTGCAGCGCATCGGCGCCCGCAAGACCTGCGCGATCAGTCTCATCGTCTGGGCGGCGACCTGCTTCTGGTCCGGCGTGGCTTCGGGCTACGACCAGCTCCTCCTCTCGCGCGTCGTGCTTGGCGCCGGCGAGGCGGCGCTCTACCCCCTCACTCTGGCCCTCGTCGCCAACTGGTTCGCGCTCAAGGAGCGCGGGCGCGCCACCTCCTTCTGGTGGATCGGCACCATGATCGGCCCGATGCTGGTCGGCCTCATCATCACGACGCTGATCGTCACCGTGGGCTGGCGCTGGCAATTCCACGCCATGGGCCTGCTCGCGCTCGTCCTGCCGCTGCCCATGGTCTGGTTCCTGGTGACCGACAAGCCGCAGGAGCATCGCTCGGCCAACGCGGCGGAGGCCGAGCTCGCCGCACAGGGCGCCTTGGAGAACAACGAGGATGCGCCCGGCCAGGCGCTGAAGAGCGTGCGCAACATCTGGACGAGCTATCGCTTCTGGCTCGCGACCGTCGCCATCGCGTCCAATGCGCTCTTCTTCTGGGGCTGGTCGATCTGGCTGCCCACCTATCTGCGCACGGAGCGCCACTTCTCGTTTTCGACCTCGGGCTATCTCACCTTCGTGGTGTTCGGCTTCGCGGTCGCGACGATCCTGATCGTGGGCTACCTGTCCGACAAGATCTTCCGCCGCGCGCCGTTCGCGGGAGTGGGCTGGATCCTCGCCGCCGGCTTCCTCATGGCGGCCGCGCTCGCGCCGAGCCCGGTCATGAGCGTGGTCCTGATGATCTGCGCGCTCTGCGCCCAGCAGGTCGGCATCTCCTGCGCCGAGATGCTGATGCACAGCGTCGTGAGCGCGTCCGACATGGGCAAGACGCAAGGGATCCGCGGCTTCGTCACGCAGATCGTGGGCGCGCTGTCCCCCGCCATGATCGGCTATATCCTGCAGATCAGCGGCGGCTTCACCGGCGCCTTCGCGGTGCTCGCGCTCGCCGTGGTGATCTCCGCCGGGTGCATGATCACCCTTGCGCGCGAGGGCTTCTGAGGCCCCGCCCCGTCATCACGGACGTACAAGCATGGCAGAGTCCTTCACCGTCGGCGGTCTGGAGCTGAAGCCCTTCACCGATGGCATCCTGAAGACCTCCCTCGACTTCCTGCGCGGGATGGAGCGCCCGCAGGCGGAAGAATTGGTGGGCGGCACGGCCGACGGATCCCTGTTCATTCCGGTGAACAACTTCTTCTTCCGCAAGGACGGTGCGAGCGTGCTGATCGACGCGGGCGCCGGCAACACCATGCAGCCGACGCTCGGCCGCCTGCCTGCCAATCTCAAGGCCGCCGGCATCGATCCATCCGACATCACCCACATCATCCTCACGCATATCCATCCCGACCATGCGAACGGGCTCGTCACCGACGCCGGCGAGGCGCTTTATCCGAACGCGGAAATCCTCGTCCATGCCCAGGAGCTCGACTTCTGGATGGCCGAGAACGACGGTTCGGAGAACGACATCGTCAAGCGCCAGCGCGCGCGCAACAAGATCAACATGAAGCCGTATCTCGATCGCGTGCGCCGCCTGCGGGACGGCGACGAGGTGCTGGGCTGCTCGCCCATGCTGGCCCCCGGTCATTCGCCCGGCCACACCTGCTGGCGCATCGGCACCGGCACGGACGCGTTCCTCGCCTGGGGCGATCTGGTGCATTTCTCCGCCATCCAGATCTCGCATCCGAACGCCGCGGTGACCTACGACCTCGACGCCGATCTTGCCCGCCAGTCGCGGCTCAAGTTCCTCGACATGGTGGCGAACGAGCGGCTGGCGATCGCGGGCGCCCATGTGGCCGCGCCCGGCTTCGGCTATCTCTCGCGCAAGGGCACAGGATATGAATTCGCGCCGGCGTAGGGGCCGCGACTCCGCCCACGCCCTGCTTCAGCCGCCGGCCAGCGCCGGATAACCTCGCGCCCCTCCCAACGACGCGGAAGGCTCAGGCGCGCCCGAGCAGCGCGCCGATCATGCGCTCGGCGACGGCGGTGATCGCGCCCTTGTTCCGGGCCGAGCCTGTGGCGACGCGGATCGCCCACGTTGCCGCCACGACGCTGAGCGCGTTGGTCAGCAGCAGGAAGACGACGACCGTCTGCAGGAAGTTGATCATTTGCTCGCGGATCATCTTCGATCTCCGTCCAGGACTTCTTCGCCTGTACCGGCGCAACGGGGAAAGGCGCGCCTCGCATGCGACCGTTATCGCCGAAAAGCCGACGCTCGATCGTGGCACAGCTCACAGGGTGCGAACATTTTCCAGTCCAACGCGCTGCGGCTCGCCGTCGTCGGCGCATCGCAGCGACGTTTGAGACCTTGCGCTGACGGCCCGGACACCAAAGTGCCGCACTGGACGCGGACGATGACGCGCCGGCCCAACATCAGGCCGGTCATCACAGGGAGAGTTCCATGTCGCGAGTGCTGCGCGGGACGGCGCACTGCGCCGTGTTTGGGTTGGCCCTTGCGGGTGCGGCGATGACGTCGATTCCCGCTGCCGTGGCGGGTGACCTCGCACCGCCCGTCTACGGCCCGGCTCCGTACGAACCCCCACCTTACGGCGTCCTGCCCGATCGCGACGGACCCTGCCGCATCGTGCTCACACGGCGGCTCGACCCGTATGGCCGCGTAGCCGTGCACCGCATCCGCATGTGCGACGAAGGTCCCGCCTATCCGGTGCCGGGTTTCGCGCCGCCGCCACCGGACGATTATGACGATCCGCCGCCGCGCTATTTTGCGCCGTCGCGCTACGACCCCTATCCGCGTCCGCCGGCGCCGATCGTCGGGTACTGACGGAATCGACAAGTCCCGCCCGCCTCGGATCGTGGCCGAGGCGGGCGCCGGCCAATCAGGCCGCCCTGCGCTTCTCCGTTCGCTGGATGAAGGCAAGCAGATCGGCGTTCACCTGGTCCTTGTGCGTGGTGCACATCCCATGCGGCGCGCCTTGTAGACCTTGAGCTCACGGATTGATGACCGGCCTGGTCACAGCGGCGCGAGAGGAGTGCGTCGATCGGGAGCGCCAAGAGTTCGCGTGATCGAACAACGCCGGAGCGTGCGGTTGCGCCACCTTCGCGCCTGCCGATCATGCGGCAAAAGAACAGCACCCATGTCGAGGCGGGCGTATTTTTTCGATGGTTGCACGGCGACATTCCCGACTAGAATGTCGCAAAGGTCCGCGGATAGACGGACCGAGATGGGAGACGCCAAGATGATGACGAGGAGCCTGCTCGCCGCCGCGCTGTGTCTTGTTTGGGCGCTGCATGAAGTCACGCCGGCAAACGCGCAATCCTATCCAACCCGGCCCGTCAAGGTCGTCGTGCCCTTCCCGCCCGGCGGCCCGACCGACGGCATGGCGCGCATCATCTCCGAGCGGCTCGGCGCCGTGCTCGGTCAGCCGATCGTGGTGGAGAACCGCGGCGGCGCCGGCGGCGGCATCGGCGGCAAGTTCGTGTCCGAGGCCGAGCCCGACGGCTACACAATCCTGATGACCCCAGGCGGCTCGCTCACGACCGGGCCGGCGGTGAATCCCAATATCGGCTACGACCCCGCCAAGGTCTTCGCGCCGGTCGCGCAGCTCATCGAGACGCCCAACATCTTCTCGGTCAGCCCGAGCACGCCGATCAAGTCGCTCGCCGATGTCGTGAGCTACGCCAAGGCGAATCCGGGCAAGCTCAAATGGGGCTCGCAGGGATTCGGCACCGCGCCGCATCTGCTCGCCGAGCTGTTCAAGCTCGAGACCGGCGTCAATATCATCCACGTGCCTTATCGCGGCAGCGCGCCGATGCTCAACGCGATCCTCGGCGGCGAGATCCAGATGATCGCCGATCCGAGCACCACGAGCCTGCCCTTCATCCAGGACGGCAAGCTGCGGCCGATCGCAATCGCCGGAAAGGTGCGCCATCCCAAACTGCCGGACGTCCCGACCGCCGTCGAAGCCGGCTTCCCGAAACTGCAGTCGCCGTTCTGGCTCGCCGTCGTCGCGCCGGCTGCAACGCCGCGGCCGATCATCGACAAGCTCAATGCCGCGTTCCGCCAGGCGCTCTCGGTGCCGGAAACGCGCGCGCGGCTCGACAAGCTGGGTGCCGACGTCAAGATCGGAACGCCGGAGGAGCTCGGCAAGATGCTGAGCGACGAGCGCGCCCAATGGACCGCGGTGGTCAACGCAGCGCATATCAAAATGGAGTGACATCCGCACCCACACGCTCGAGCCATTCGCGTCCGCTCAGTCGAAGTCACCCGCCATGTTCCGTCACGATTCACCGGAAGAGGCCGCGTTCCGCGCCGAGGTGCGGACCTGGCTCGAGGCCAATTTGCCCGCTTCGCTGCGCGGACGCACCAACCGTCCGCCGCCCGCAGAGCTGATGCCGTGGTACCGCATGCTCTCGCGCAAAGGATGGGTGGCGCCGCATTGGCCCAAGCAGTACGGCGGCATGGGCGCAACGCTGAACGAGCAGATCATCATGGCCGAGGAGCTGGCGCGCGTCGGCGCGCCGTACCTGCCGGCGCAGGGGCTCAATCACATCGGTCCCATCCTCATCGAGTTCGGCACCGAGGCGCAAAAAGCGAAGCATCTGCCGCCGATCATCGACGGCTCGGTGATCTGGGCGCAAGGCTATTCGGAGCCCGGCGCCGGCTCCGACCTCGCGAGCCTGGCGACGCGCGCCAGGCTCGAGGGCGACCATTTCGTCGTGAATGGACAGAAGATCTGGACCACCTGGGGCCATCATTCGGACTGGATGTTCGCCCTGGTGCGCACCGATCCGCAGGCGCAGCCGCGCCATGCCGGCATCAGCTTCCTGCTGCTCGACCTGCACAGCCCCGGCATTCGCGTGCGCCCGATCCGCACCATCGCGGGCGACGACGAATTCAGCGAAGTCTTCTTCGACGACGTGCGGGTGCCGGCGGAGAACCTCGTGGGCAAGCTCAACGACGGCTGGCGCATCGCCAATGCGCTGCTCGGTCATGAGCGCCTCGGCACCTCGAACCCGCAATTCGCCGCCATGGCGCTCGACCGCATCAAGACCATCGCGCGCGCGACCGGCGTGATGGGAGATCCCGCGTTCCGCGACCGGCTGGCGGCGGCGAGCATCAACGTCACCGCCCTGGCAGCCCTGTTCAGCCATGCGGTGGAGCTCACCAATCGCCAGCGCAGCCTCGGGCCGGACGCCTCGATCATCAAGATCTTCGGCTCCGAGCTGCTGCAGTCGCTCAACGATCTGCTGATCGAGGCGGCGGGGAGCGAGGCCGCCATGGAAAACCCGGTCGTGACCGAGTCGGGCGCAGTCGAGGTCTCGACGCCCTTCCTCCAGGTGCGGCGCGCCACGATCTACGGCGGCTCGTCGGAAATCCAGCGCAACATCGTCGCCCGCCGCGTCCTCAACCTCCCGCAGTGACCATGTCGATACAGAGCCTGAAACGAATTGGCACGGCGCCCGCACTCCCTCTCCCCCGGCGGCGACGCCCCCTCACCCCGACCCTCTCCCCGCCCGCGGGGAGAGGGAGCGCGCGCGCCGTGCCAGCCTAACGCGCGATAATCCGGCATGGACCTTCACCTCACCTCGGAGCAGACCTTGCTGCGCGACAGCGCCGCGAAGTTCGTGGCCGGCGCGGGGCCGAAGATCGCGCGCGGGCTGCGCGGCCAGTCGCCACCCTTTGCCCCCGCGCGTCTGCGCGAAATCGGCGCGCTCGGCTGGCTCGGCATGCTGGTGCCGACCTCGGCCGATGGGCTGGGCCTCGGCCTCACCGAGCTCGCGCTCGTCCTCGAGCAGGCCGGGCGCGGGCTCGTGTGCGAGCCGATCGGCCTTGCGGCGGTGGCGGCGGCCGCGCTGGCGCAAGGCCGCACGCCGCATCCGATGCTGGCGCGACTCATGTGCGGCGAGGCGCTGGTCGTCCCGGCGCTGCAGGAGGGGGCGCATGGCGGCGACCCGCGGTCGTCGCGCATCGAGGCCAAGGGCGGCACCGCGCCGCGCCTCACCGGGACGAAGGTGTCCGTCTGCGCCGACGGAGCCGACGGTTTCCTGGTCGGCGCCGGCGGCCCCGACGGACCGGCGCTCTATTACGTCTCGCGCGATGCGCCCGGGGTGAGCCTCGCGCCGGCGCAGACCGTGGAGGGCCGCCGGCTCGCGACGCTCGCGCTCGCGGACGCGCCGGCCGATCTCGTGCCGGCGCGCCAGTCCTCGCGCAGCGCGCCGGAGGCGCTGACCGATCTGGCGCTGATCGCACTCTCGGCCGAGCTGCTCGGGGTGATGGAAGGCGCGCAGGCGCTGACCTTCGAGTATCTGCGCGTGCGCAAGCAGTTCGGCAAGCCGATCGGCAGCTTCCAGGCGCTGCAGCACAAGGCGGTCGACATCTACATCAAGACCGAGACGACGCGCTCCCTGCTCTACCAGATCGCGGCCGCCAACGATCCCTATCGCATCGACCCGGCGCTCGCCGTGGCGGTGAAGGCCAAGGCTTCCGAGGATGCGCTCGCCGTCACCCAGGCCTGCATCCAGCTGCACGGCGCCATCGGCTTCACCGACGAGCACGACATCGGCCTCTATCTCAAGCGCGCCATGCTGCTGTCGTCCCTGCTCGGCAACGCGGCGGCGCAGCGGCGCCGCTACGCCGACATCGCCGAGCTGACGATGTAGGCTTGTTGGAACATATGGCCTGTCATGGCCGGCATAGCCGTTCTTCGAACGGCCATGCCCAAGGCATGACGACGGGATTGGTCGAACCAGGAGAAGTCATGAGCGAAGAACAGACGGTCACCTATGAGCTCGACGGCGAGATTGCGCTCGTCGGGCTGAACCGCCCGGACAAGCGCAATTGCTTCAACCCCACCGTGATGAAGCAGTTGCGCGAGGCGATCGAGCGCGCCGGCGAGGAGGCCAAGTGCGGCGTCATCTTCGGCCACGGCGACAATTTCTGCGCCGGACTCGACCTGCGCTGGGCGGCGGAGAACTGGAAGCAGGGCCGCTCGCAGCGGCTGCCTTTCCCGTTCCCGCGCAAGACCTATTTCGAGGAGATGGCGCGCGGCAACATTCCCTTCATCGCCGCGCTGCACGGCGCGACGCTGGGCGGCGGACTGGAGACGGCGGCCTCGGCGCACATCCGCGTCGCCGATGAGACCACCTATTTCGGCCTGCCCGAAGGCACGCGCGGCATCTTCATCGGCGGCGGCGGATCGGTCCGGGTGGCGCGGCTGATCGGGTTCGCCCGCATGCAGGACATGATGCTCACCGGCCGCGTGCTCAAGTGCGACGAGGCCGAGCGCTACGGCATCGTGCAGTACATCGTCCCCAAGGGACAGCACCTCGCCAAGGCCAAGGAGCTGGCGCAGAAGATCTGCAAGAACGCGCCGCTCTCCAACTTCGCCATCACCAACAGCCTGCCGCGGTTGCAGGACATGGGCTACGACGACGGGCTCTATTTCGAGCGCATGGTCGCCGAATACACGCGCAGCCCGGAATCGATCGAACGGCTGCATCAGTTCCTCGACAAGACCGCGCCGCGCGTACGGCCCGATCGGACCTGAGACACGGACACCGCACGGAAAGAGGGAAACGCCAATGAGCCTGCGTGACAGCGCCATCGTCGCCTACGCCGAGACCAAAGTGATGAAGAAGAGCGACCGCGACGTCTGGGTCCTCGCCGGTGAGATCCTGGAGTCGCTGCTCGACAAGACCGGCTTCGACAAGGCCGAGATCGACGGCCTGGTGATGTCCGGCCTCACCGGCACCGGCGGCTCCAGCCAGTTCTGGGCGCAAAGCATGTGCGACATGCTCGGGCTCGAGGTCGGCTTCTGCGAGCAGGTGCACACCGGCGGCTGCTCGGCCGTGGGCGCGGTGGCGCGCGCCGCGGCGGCGATCGACGCCGGCATGTGCGAGGTGGCGCTCTGCCTCTATGCGGATACGCACGTGCTCGAGCACAACGGCCGCAACGAACGCAGCTACCGCCGCGACTGGACCGAGCCCTATGGCCTCTTGGGCCCGCCCGGCGCCTTCGGGCTGCTGCAGCGCGCCTATGACGCGAAATACGGCGTCGACCTGCGCGCGCTCGGCAAGCTCGCCGTGACCCAGCGCAACCACGCGCTGCTGAACGAGAACGCCTGCGAAGAGCTGCGCGTGCCCATCACCATCGAGGACTATCTCAACTCGCGCATGATCGCCGATCCCATCCGGCTGCTCGACTGCGTCATGCTGGCGGACGGCGCCGCCGGCCTGGTCGTGACCAGCCGGAAACGCGCGAAGGAGAAGGGCCTCGGCAAGTACGTGATCCCGACCGGCTATGCGGAACGGACGAATTTCCTCGGCGGAGAGAATCTCGTCGACGTCACCCGCAGCGGCCACGAGATCGCCGGCACGAAGGCCCTCAAGACCGCCGGGCTCGACATCAAGGATGTCCGCTCGTTCCACCCCTATGACGATTTCCTGATCGCGCTGGTGATCCAGTTCGAGGCTTTCGGCTTCTGCAAGCCGGGCCAGGGCATGGCCTTCGTGCGCGACACGGATCTCTCCTACAAGGGCACGCTGCCGATGAACACCGGCGGGGGCCAGATCTCGGCGGGCCAGGCGGCCTCTTCGTCGCACAACCTGATCGAGGCGGTGCGCCAGCTCATGGGCGAAGCGGGCGAGCGCCAGGTCAAGGACACGACCAACGCGCTGGTGACCGGCATCGGCTGGATCAACTACGGGCGCAACTGGGGCACGAGCGCCGCGATGGCGCTGGTGCCGAACCAATAGAGGGCACCATGGCCGTCACACTCCACGATACCCTCGACGTCAAACGCGACATCAAGCATTACGATTTCGGCCTGCCGTTCTGGGAGGCGACGCGGCAGAAGAAGCTGGTGATCCAGTTCTGCAAGGCGACGAAGAAGTACCAGCACTTCCCGCGCCCGGTGAGCATCTTCACCGGCCGCCGCCGCGACATCGAATGGCGCGAGGTCTCGGGCAACGGCAAGCTGTTCTCCTTCACCATCGCGCATCGCGGGCCGCCGAGTTTTCGCGGCAACGAGCCGTATGCGGTGGCGAGCGTGACGCTCGACGTCGGCGTCAACCTCATCGCCGGGGTCGTCAACTGCACGGCGGATGAGCTCAAGGTCGGCATGGCGATGAAGCCCTACTGGCATCCGCTCGAGAACGGCGAGCATCTGCTCTTTTGGCAGCCCGACCGGGGTGCCGCATGAGCGACAGGCAATCCGCGCGCGGCGCGAAGGCGGTCGCGCGCTTCCTCAACCCGTGCTCCATCGCGATCATCGGCATCTCGACCCGGGCTGGCAGTGCCGGCCAGATCATCCTGCAATGTCTCAAGGTGAACGCGTTCGCCGGCGACATTCACCTGGTCGGCCGGACCGACGAGCCGATCGACGGCAGGCAGGTGCTCAAGAGCGCCGATGAGCTCCCCGAAGGCGTCGACCTCGCGGTGTTCACGCTGCCGGCCGCCTCGGTGCGCGAGGCGATGGAGGCTTGTGCGCGGCGCAAGGTCGGAGCAGCCCTGGTGTTCGCCGCCGGCTTCGCGGAGACCGGCGACTACGCCACCCAGGATGCGGTCGCCGCGACCGCCCGCGCGGCCGGGCTCGCCATCGTCGGTCCCAACTGTCTTGGCGTGACCAACAATGTCGAGGGTCTGTGGCTGCACATGCTCTATGCGCGGCAAGCCCTGCGCGGAGTCGAGAACGGCGTCGCCTTCGTGGGCCAGAGCGGCGGCCTGCTCGGCCACTTCCAGCGGGCGACCGACGGCCGCGGCATCCCCCTCTCCTATGTCATCTCGACCGGCAATGAATCCGGCCTCGAGACCACCGACTTTCTCGAATTCCTGGTCGACGATCGCGCGACCCGCGTGATCATGGCTTATTGCGAGGAGATTCGCCGCCCGCAGGCGTTCCTCGCTGCGCTGCGCCGCGCCCGCGGCGCCGGAAAGCCGGTCGTGCTGATGCTGGCCGGCCGCAGCGCCCGCGCGCGCAAGGCGGCGCAATCCCACACCGGCGCCCTGATCGGGGACTGGGCGACCATGCGGACGCAGGTGGAAGATGCCGGCGCCATCGTGGTCGGCACCATGGACGAAGCGATGGACCTCGTGCAGATCCTGCAGCGCTTTCCGACGCCGCCGGCCAAGGGACCGGGAATCATCACGGCGTCCGGCGCCTATGTCGGGCTGGTCAACGATTTCGCCGAGGACATCGGGCTCGAGCTGCCCGAGCTCGCACCCGCGACCTTGAAGACCATCCGGGAAACGCTGCCGTCCTACGGCAACTACGGCAATCCGCTCGACACGACGGCCGGGTTCGTGCCGACGATGCTTCCCGTCATCACCAAGGCGCTGATCGACGATCCCAATGTGGGCATGCTGTTCATCTCCTTTCCGATCAACACGCCGATTCCGGTGAAGGGCTTCAACCAGGGCATGGCCCATTCGGACAAGCCGAAGGTGATGTGCGCGCTCGGAGACACGTGGCAACTCGGCCCCGACGTCCTGGAGGCGGCGAAGGAGAGCCCGGCGGTGTTTTCCCGCTCGTCCGACCGGATGCTGCGTGCGGTCGGGCTCTATACGCGCTACGGGCGCCTGCTCGCGCGCAACCGCCCGAGCGCCGCGCCCGAGCCGATCTCCGGCTTGCCGAAGCTCGGCCAGGGCGCCCAGCCGGAGTGGCTCGGCAAGAAGGTGCTCGGCGCGGCGGGTCTTCGCGTGCCGGACGGCGCGCTCGCGCGCACGCCCGATGAAGCCGTCGCCGTGGCGAAGAAGATCGGCTACCCCGTGGTGCTCAAGGCGCAGGCCGCGGCGCTGTCGCACAAGACCGAGGCCGGCGGCGTCGCCCTGAACCTCGAGGACGAGGCCGCGCTGCGCGCCGCGTGGGACAGAATGATGGCGAACGTCAAACGGGCGGCGCCCGACGTCACTCTCGACGGCGTGCTGGTCGAGACCATGTGCCCGCGCGGCATCGAGCTGATGGTGGGCGCCAAGCGCGACCCGGGCTGGGGAACCGTGCTGCTCCTCGGGCTCGGCGGCATCTGGGTCGAGGCGCTGGGCGACGTGCAGCTCTTGCCGGGCAACGCCGACGATGCGCAGATCCGCGAAGCGCTCGCCAGGCTCCGTTCCGCCAAGCTGCTTGCAGGCGTGCGCAGCGCGCCGCCGGCCGACGTTGACGCGGTCGTTGCGGCCGTGCGCGCGATCGACCGCGTGATGCAGACCGTCCCCGAATTGACCGAGATCGACGTCAACCCGCTGATGGTGCACGCCAAGGGACAGGGCGCCACCGCGCTCGATGCATTGATCGTCGCGGGGTGATCGCGACACCCGCGTGGGGGAAACGCATGGCAAGGCAGCTTGACGGCAAGATCGCGATCGTCACCGGCGCGAGCAACGGGATCGGCCGCGGGATCGCCGAGACCTTCGCGGCCGAAGGCGCAAAGACCGTGCTGGTGGCGCGCCGCGCGGCGCTGCTCGACGAGGTCGCGGCCGGCATCGGACGGAAGGGCGGCGAGGCGCTTGCCTGTCCTGCGGACCTCACCCGCGAGGACGACATCATGGCGCTGTTCGCCACGGTGCAGAAGACCTTCGGGCGGCTCGATGTGCTGGTCAACAATGCCGGCATCGCCACGCACCGCGACACCGAGGACATCAGCCTCGACTACTGGCGCGCGGCGCTCGACATCAACATCACCGCGCCGTTCCTGTGCAGTCGCGAGGCGATCCGCATCATGAAGGCACAGTCGCCGCAGGGCGGACGCATCATCAACATCGGCAGCGTGTCGGCGAAGACGCCGCGGCCGGATTCACTGCCCTACACGGTGAGCAAGTTCGGGCTGCAAGGCATGACGCATCAGCTCACGATGGACGGCCGCAAGCACAACATCGTCGCGTCCATCATCCATCCCGGCGCGACGCTCTCCTCGTTCACGGCCCGCCGCGGCCGCACCGCGGC
>DASTZX010000267.1:0-9725 GCA_035764045.1 Xanthobacteraceae bacterium
GTCACGGAGCGCGGGCTCGGCGGCAACGATATCGATCTCGGCCATCGGCTCGAGATCCTGCGCCGCGAGCGCTCGCGCCGGGCCGAGGATGCCCGCGCCATGGCGCGGCGATGGGCGGATCTCGCCGCGGTGGATGAGGCCCCGTCAGCCACAACGCCATCCGCCGGGGCGATCCTTGCTCTGGCCTATCCGGACCGCATCGCCAAGAATCGTGGCGGCGGGAGCGGCGCCTTCCTGCTCGCCAACGGCCGCGGCGCCAACGTCGACCCCGCCTCTCCGCTCGCCCGCGAGGCATATCTTGCGGTCGCCGAGATCATCGGCAGCGCCGCGCAAGGCCGGATCGTGCTCGCCGCACCGATCACGCCGACCGAGATCGAGGCGGGCTTCGCGAGCCGGATCGAGGCCAAGGAGGAGATCGCGTTCGACGAGCGGTCGTTAAGCCTGCGCGGGCGGCGCCTGCGCCGTCTCGGCGCGCTGGCGCTGGCCGAGCAGCCCATCGCCGTGCCGGCCGACGAGGCGGCCGCGCGGGCGCTCGCGGCAGGCATCGCAAAAATCGGGCTCGATCGCCTGCCATGGACCAAGCCCCTGACGCAGTGGCGCGACCGCGTGCTGTTTCTGCGCCGGGCGGAAGGCGCGGAATGGCCCGACCTGTCCGATGCCGGGCTCGCCGCCGCCATCGACGCGTGGCTGGTGCCCGCCCTGATGGGCAAGACGGCGGTCGCGCAGCTCGGTGCGAACGAGCTCGGCACGGCCCTCGCGACGCTCATGCCGCACGCGCTGCGGCGCCGGCTCGAGAGCGAGGCGCCGACCCATTTCGAGGCGCCGTCGGGCTCGCGGATTGCGATCGATTACACGGCCGAGGAAGGCCCCAAGCTCGCGATCCGGGTGCAGGAGCTGTTCGGCCTGGGGCGGCATCCGAAGGTCGCCGGGGGGCGCGTTCCCCTGGTGATCGAGCTGCTCTCGCCGGCCCACCGTCCGGTGCAGGTCACGCGCGATCTGCCCGGCTTCTGGCGCGGGAGCTACGCAGCCGTGCGCAGCGAGATGCGCGGCCGTTATCCGCGTCATCCGTGGCCCGACGACCCGCTGTCGGCACCGCCAACCCGGCGCGCCAAGCCGCGCGGGCAATAGCGGATCCGGCCCATATCCTTGCGAACGCGTTACCTTTCGCCGGAAGTGACCGGTATTATGATGCAATTTCTTTACGGGTCGTTGGTACTCTCGCCATCGATTTTCCATGCGCGACGAGAGCAAACAATCGGCGGCGCTCATCCGGGCGCAGATCGGCGCGGCGCCGGTCGACGTCGGCCTGGTGGTCGGCGGCAATCTCGCCGCCATCGCTGAGCACATCACCTCGCCGGTCTCCTTCCGCTATGCGGACTTGCCGGGCTTCGCACTCCCGCGCGTCGGTGGCGATGCCGCCGAATGCGTCATCGGGACCCTCGGCAGCGCGCGCATCGCTCTGTTCAAAGGGCGCGCCTACTATCACGAGGCGGGCGACCCCGGACCCATGCGGGTGCCGCTCGAGACGCTCAAGCTGCTCGGCGCCGGCGCGGTGGTGCTCACCGGGGCGGCCGGATCGGTCCGGCGCGAGCTCGCGCCGGGCGGGCTGACCGCCATCCGGGACCACATCAACCTCACCGGCATCAACCCGCTGGTCGGCATCGACGCGCCCGACCGCGCCGTCGACCTCACGACCGCCTACGACCCGCATTTGCGCGAACGCTTCGCGAAGGCCGCGAGCGAAGGCGGCCGCAAGAGCCACGAAGCGACCTTGATGTGGTTCCCGGGACCGAGCTTCGAGACGCCAGCGGAAATCCAGGCTGCGCGCACCCTGGGCGCCGACATGGTCGGCATGTCGATCGTGCCCGATACGCTGATCGCCCGGCATATCGGGCTGCGCGTGCTGGCGCTCGCGACGGTGACGAATTATGCGGCCGGGCTGAGCGCGGAGATGCCGAGCCGCGAGCACGCCATGCGGGTCTCGACCGCGGCAGCCGCGACGCTGATCCGCGTGCTGCTCAAGCTGTTCGAGCTGTGGGTGCTCGACGCCCGTGCTCGCTGAAGCGCGGCGCGGGCCGACCAAGCGCAGACCTGGACAATCTTAACGATCGGGGTAGCCGATCGTTGACGATCCAACCCAAAAGCAACGGTAATCCGACGGGCGTTATCACCCGGTCAGCGCTTGGCTGCTGGAATGTGCGGCGAAGCCCAGCGGAGTTGTGAGTCATGCGCGGCGTGATCGTCTTCGCCATTCTCGCGCTGATCGTCGGCACGCTCGTGCCGCGCTATCTCGACCTGTCTCGGCCGGATGCCGCCCATGTGGCCGTCGTACCGGTTGCTCCGGTCGTGGACGGCGCTGCCTATCGCAGCATGACCATCACACGCGGCGATGACGGCCATTTCGGCGTCGCCGGCGAGGTCGACGGCCGCCGGATGGACTTCCTGATCGATACGGGCGCCTCGGTCGTCGTCCTGCGTGAGCGCGAGGCGGCCCGCCTCGGCATTCATCCGGCAGCGCGCGACTACACCGTCGATGTCTCGACCGCCAACGGCAAAGTGCACGGCGCGCCGGTGGAGCTCAATCGGATGGACGTCGGGCCGCTCACGGTGCGCAACGTGCGCGCTCTCATACTCCCTGACGAGGCGCTGGGTCAGAACCTGCTCGGCATGTCGTTCCTCGCCAGGGTGCGCTGGGAACACCGCAACGGCAAGCTCGTGCTCGAGCAGTGACCGCGCGGGATCGCGCGCGCACAATCCAATCCGCTCCGCCACACGACGCGCGCGCCTGCGCTACGCCGCCGCGCGCACGCATTCGTGATTGGCGGTTCAGTCGCGGTTCATCGCGCGAGTCATAAATCGATTGCCATCGGGGACGTGATCCTGCTTCGAACACGAAGGGACGGACCATGTCACGCATGTCATCAATTGCCCTCGCGGCCGCGCTGGCCCTGGGCAGCATCTCGATCGCGACCGACGCCTCAGCACGTGGAGGTGGAGGCATGGGGGGTGGCGGCGGCGGTCACTTTGGCGGTGGGGGTGGCCACTTCGGCGGAGGCGCGCCGATGGGAGCCGCTCACTTCGGTGGAGGATCGCCGATGGGGGGCGGCCACTTCATGGGAGGAGGGTTGGGACGCGGCCCCATGATGGGCGGCGCCCGCTTCACGAGCGGTCCCCGCTTCATGGGCGGCGGTCCCCGCTTCGTCGGGGGCAATCGCTTCGTCGGCAGCAACCGCTTCATCGGGAGCAGACGCTTCGTCGGCAACAACGCCTTCATCGGGGGCAGACGCTTCGCTCGCTTCGATGGCGGACGCTTCGCTCGCAACGGGTTCTTCCGGCGCCAAGCCTTCTTCCATGACCGGGCGTTCTTCCGTCGCCAGGCATTCTTCCACCACCGGCGCTTCTTCCGCCGCAACTTCTTTGGGTTCGGCTTCTTTCCATACGCCTTCGCCTCGTACGACTACGGATGCTGGCAATGGCGCCGCGTCTGGAGGCCGTACGGCTGGCGCTGGCGGCAGGTGAACGTCTGCTACGGGCCCTATGCGGCGGCCTACTACTGAGATCGGCGTCCGATCTCGGCGTCGCAGTTCGACCGCCTGCCGGTCTCCGGCAGGCGGAACTTTTATCGGCAGCATTGATTGTCGCAACACGGCCGCATGCGGACGCAGCCGCTCGCGCAGCCCGCTTTTCCCCGTCTCGCGTTTGGGCTATGTGCTCGCGCGCGATGTCCCAGCCGAGACCCGCGATGTTCCCAACCCCCAAGCCTGAACTCTCGCCCAACACGTACGCCTACGAATCCGAGCCGATGGTCAAGCCGACCGGCTTCCGCGAGTATGACGCGCGCTGGCTGTTCGGCCGGGAGATCAACCTCATGGGCGTGCAGGCGCTCGGGATGGGGCTCGGCACGCTGATCCGCCAGCTCGGGGCGCGACCCGAGATCGTCATCGGCCACGACTTCCGCAGCTACTCGGCCAGCATCAAGTATGCCCTCGTGTCCGGCCTGCTCGCGGCCGGCTGCAAGGTGCACGACATCGGGCTCGCAGTGACGCCGATGGCCTATTTCGCCCAGTTCGAGCTCGACGTGCCCTGCGTCGCCATGGTGACGGCTTCGCACAACGACAATGGCTGGACCGGGGTGAAGATGGGCGCGAATCGCCCGCTCACCTTCGGGCCGGACGAGATGACCAAGCTCAAGGAGATCGTGCTTGGCGCGCGCTTCGATCTGCGGGGCGGCGGGTCCTATCAGTTCGTGCCGAATTTTCCCGACCGCTACATCCTGGACCTGACGAACCGGCCGAAGCTCAAGCGCAAGCTCAAGGTGGTGTGCGCCTGCGGCAACGGCACCGCCGGCGCGTTCGCGCCGCGCGTGCTCGAAGCGATCGGCTGCGAGGTGATCCCGCTCGACTGCGAGCTCGACCACACGTTCCCGCACTACAATCCGAACACCGAGGACTTGAAGATGCTGCACGCCATGCGCGACGAGGTGTTGCGCACCAAGGCGGACGTGGCGCTCGGCTTCGACGGCGACGGCGACCGCTGCGGCGTGGTCGATGACGAGGGCGAGGAGATCTTCGCCGACAAGGTCGGGGTGATGCTGGCGCGCGACATGTCGGCGCTGCACAAGGGCGCGACCTTCGTGGCCGACGTCAAGTCGACCGGCCTGTTCATGACCGATCCGGTGCTGCAGAAGAATGGGGCGAAGGCGGACTACTGGAAGACCGGCCATTCCTACATGAAGCACCGCGTCAACGAGATCGGCGCGCTGGCGGGCTTCGAGAAATCCGGCCACTTCTTCTTCAACAAGCCGATCGGCCGCGGCTACGACGACGGGCTGATCTTCGCGCTCGCCGTCTGCGACATGCTCGAGCGCAATCCCGGACAGAAGATGTCCGACCTGAAGAAGGCGCTCCCCAAGACCTGGTCCTCGCCGACGATGGCGCCGCACTGCGCCGACGAGGTCAAATACCGGATCGTCGACGAGGTGGTGCAGCATTTCCAGGCCGCACAGAAGAAAGGCGAAGCGGTGGCGGGCCAGCCGATCCGCGATCTCGTCACCGTCAACGGCGTGCGCGTCACGGTCGCGGACGGCACGTGGGGCCTGGTGCGCGCCTCCTCCAACAAGCCGGAGCTGGTCGTGGTGGTCGAGAGCCCCGTATCCGAGGCCCGCATGCACGACATGTTCAAGGCGCTCGACGGCGTGCTGCGCACGCACCCCGAGGTTGGCGAGTACAACCAGACGATCTGATCAACCGACCTGTTCAGTAGCGCGGTGGGCCGGATCGGCCGCGGCGCGGAATCGCCATTCCGCCAGGCGCGCCGCCAAAGGACGGGTTCGGGATGCATTTGGCCCCGCACTGGGCACGCGAGCTGTAGTAACAGGATGTGGCCCCGCTCGACGAATCGAGCGCGCAATAGGGATACGATTGCGGGCTTTGCGCCAGGCTCTCGGTCGAGGCAAGCGCCCCGAAGGTTGCGACGACGGTCGCGACGACAACAGCGTTTCGCATGGTCATGCTCCTCTCGCCCCCTTGCCGGCGCGCTACCGTGCACCGGCTGCCAAGACTGGACGACCAGGTGAAGTGACCGCGGACTCACACCTCCTCATAGACATCGAGTTCGACGGCGCCCGGCAACATGCTGCGCCAGGCCTGGATGAAGCCCTGCAGCCGCGGGTCGCTCGCCAAGCGCTGGCGGTTGATCTCGACCGCCTCGTCGGTTTCGTAGTCGATCACCTGCACGAAGCGGGCTGGGTCGTCGACGTTCTGCAAGAGCCGGACCCGCATCGTGCCGAAGAACTGGTAGAACGGCTTGGCCGACTTGATCAGCGCGCTGAGCTGGGCCGGGTCGGCGGCCGGCATGGTGAACCGAAGGTGCAGCGTTCTGACAACCTTGTCGCCCGCAGCCATTGCGCCCTCCACGGCCCTTTCCGACATGCCTGCCCTCCCCTACCTTAACGCCCTCGGGGCTTAAACGACACGCAAAGAGGATTTACTGTGATTGATCTTTACACCTGGACGACCCCCAACGGCCGCAAGGCATCGATCATGCTCGAGGAGGTCGGCATCCCTTACGAGACGCATGCCGTCGATATCGGCAAGGACGAGCAGTTCAAGCCTGAATTCCTCAAGATCAGCCCAAACAACCGTATCCCGGCGATCGTCGACCGCGACAATGGCTTCAGCCTGATGGAGTCGGGCGCGATCCTGCTTTATCTCGCCGAGAAGACCGGCAAGCTCCTGCCGACCGACAAGCTCAAGCGCTTCCGCGTGACCGAATGGCTGATGTGGCAGATGGGGGGCATCGGGCCGATGCTGGGCCAGGTGCACCATTTCGTGAAATACAACAAGGGCAAGGCGCCGTACGCGGAGGAGCGCTACCTCAAGGAGGCGCATCGCCTCTATGGCGTGCTCGACCGCCGGCTCAAGGAGCACGAATACCTGGCGGACGAATATTCGGTCGCCGATATCGCGACCTGGCCGTGGATCTCGCGCTATGACTGGCAGACCATCGATCTCAATCAGTACCCCAACGCGAAGCGCTGGTACGTCGCGATCGCCAACCGGCCGGCGGTGCAGAAGGGGTACCACGTCCCGAAGAAGGTGCAGGAAATCCCTATGCCGTGAGCTTCACCTCCCCGCTCGCGGGGAGAGGTCGGAATTCCGAGCGCAGCGAGGAATTCCGGGTGAGGGGGCGCCTCCGCGAGTCCTTGCCGCGCCGATGCTCAGCGCCCCTCCCCCCTGCCCTCTCCCCGCAAGAGCGGGGAGAGGGAGCGCGGGCGCAATGCGTGGTGTCAAGCTCGTCGCTAGGCCGCCTCGCGCTCCATCGCGACTTCCATCTTCAGGCTCTCGACGTCGCGATAGATCGAGGCGGCCGCGAGAATCCGCCCGCCCTGCTTGTATCGGAGCAGGCAGTCCTTTGCGGCGACGTCGCCGTCGACTGCGATCTCGTCCCATCCCTCGGCGTGGCCGACGTAATTGATCGGCACGTCATAGTGCTGGCTCCAGAAGAACGGCACGGCATCGAACGGCTGGCGCTGGCCGAGCATGTTGAGCGCTGCGGTCTGACCCTGGCGTTCGGCCACCACCCAGTGCTCGACGCGAATGTTCTTGCCGCTGTGCGGATCGGGCCACCGGGCGATGTCGCCCGCCGCGAACACGCCGGGTGCGCTCGTCTGCAGGTAGGCATCGACGGTCACGCCGCGATCGAGCGTGAGACCCGCGGCTTCGGCAAGCTGCGTGCGCGGCCGCACCCCGACGCCGACGACCACGAGATCGGCCTCGAGCCTCTCGCCATTGTCGAGAGCCACATGGCCGCGTTCGATCGCGCCGGGCTTGCGCCCGAGATGGAAGATCACGCCGTGCTCTTCGTGCAGCGCGCGGACGAAGTCGCCGAGCTGCGGTCCGAGCACGCGCTCCATCGGCCGAGTCTCCGGCGCGACGACATGCACCTCGATCTCGCGCGCGCGCAGCGAGGCCGCGACCTCGAGACCGATGAAGCTCGCTCCGATCACCACCGCGCGCCGCGCGCCCTGGGTCCCCGCAATGATGGCACGAGAGTCGGCAAGCGTACGCAGCGTATGGACGTGGGGGAGATCCGCTCCGGGCAACGGCAGGCGGACCGGCTCGGCGCCAGTCGCGAGCAACAGCCGGTCGTAGCCGAGCCGCTTTCCGTCGGCGAGCGCGACCTCGCGCGCCCGCGGATCGATCGCACCCACGGCGGCACCCAGCCGCAGATCGATGTTGTTCTCGGCATAAAAGCTCTCCGGGCGCAGCGGGATCCAGTCCTCGGGCGCGTTCCCGGCCAGATAATCCTTTGACAGATTCGGCCGGTCGACCGGCGGCGCCGCGTCGTCGCTCAGCATGGTCAGGCCGCCCTGGTAACCGTGGCGGCGCAACATCTCGGCAGCCGCAAAGCCGGCCGCGCCACCACCGAGAATGACGATCCGTGACGGCGTGTCGCGGCTGGCGGCAACGCCCGCATCACGCCGGGCGGGCGCCTCCTTCTTCCCGGTCACCACGATCTTGCCATTGCGCCGCGCAACCGACCAGCACGCGACGGGACTCAATGCCGGCGCGCGCACCGCCTCGCCGCTGCGCAGGCTGAAGCAGGCATGGTGCCAGGGACAGCGTACGGTATCGTCCGCCATCAAGCCCTCGGCGAGCGGCCCGCCATAGTGGGTGCAGCTCGCCCCGATGGCGAAGATCTCCTCGCCGCGGCGGGCGACCAGCACGGCGTCATCGCCGACATGGCCCGCCAGCATCTGACCATCCCGCAGGTCGCCGTCCGGGATGCCCTGCGCGAGGTCGGGGCCACCGGGCTTTCCTTGTTCCGAAGCCATTGCGGTCCTCCCGCATTGCCGCCGGCAAAACCGGCGCGTTAACGCTTTGCATACTACGCAGATTAGATGCCGCAGGGGCGAGAAGGTTCCGACAGGAACCTTTTGCGCTCGGGGGCATCCAATGGGTGCCTCGAAAGTTTCATCGGGGTCCATTGGAGACAAGGCATGATCAAGCTAGCGCAGCTCGAGAGCGGGCTTCCCGGCCAATCGGCGACTGCCGCTTCCGTCCGCTCGCGGCCGCGCCCATCGCGCGCCGAGGTGGAAGCGGCCGTGAGCACGCTCATTCGCTGGGCGGGGGATGACCCCGACCGCGAGGGGCTCGCCGACACGCCTGCCCGGGTCGCGCGCGCGTATCAGGAATGGTTCGCCGGCTACGGCGAGGATCCGGAGGAGCTGCTGCAGCGCACGTTCACCGAGGTGGCCGGCTATGATGAGATGGTGTTGATGCGCGACATCGGCTTCGTCTCCCATTGCGAGCACCACATGGCGCCGATTACCGGCCGTGCCCATATCGCCTATCTGCCGCTTCAGCGCGTGGTCGGCATCTCCAAGCTGGCGCGGGTCGTGGAGGTCTTCGCCAAACGGCTGCAGATCCAGGAGCGCATCACGGCGGAGATCGCCAATACGCTGGAGCGCGTCCTGCAGCCGCAGGGCGTCGCGGTGGTGATCGAGGGGACGCACGGCTGCATGACGAGCCGCGGCGTCCGTCAGAGCGAGGCCACCATGGTGACGAGCCGCATGCTGGGCGTGTTTCGCGACAACCCGGCGACGCGGCAAGAGTTCCTCGCCGCCATCGATCTGCGCGCGGCAGGCCGGTCCGCCATACGCCACGTGTAGCGGCGTCACGAAGAAGGAGCGAGGCCATGCAGCAAGGCAAACGCGAGTTCAATGTTGACACCCTGGACGAGGCCGAGCTCGTGCAGCTCGCCCGCCAGGGCGAGGCCGGCGCCTTCCGCGCCATCATGCAGCGGAGCAACCGACGGCTCTACCGCATCGCCCGCGCGGTGATGAACGACGACAGCGAAGCGGAGGACGTCGTGCAGGAGAGCTATGTTCGCGGCCTGACGGCGCTTGCCAGCTTCCGCGGCGAGTCGAGTCTCACGACCTGGCTCTCGCGCATCGTGCTCAACGAGGCGATGGGCCGGCTGCGACGCCGCCGTCCGACGGTGGACGTCGACGCGCTCGCGGACCGGCAGCCACAGCAAGGCGATGTCATTCCATTTCCGCTGACCTCGAGAGAGCCCGACCCCGAGCGGGCCATCGCGCAACGCCAGATAAAGGCGCTGCTGGAGAGCGCGATCGACGAACTGCCGGACTCCTTTCGCACGGTTCTGATGGCGCGCGCAGTCGAGGGCATGAGCATCGAGGAGACCGCCGAGCTGTTCGGCCT
>DASTZX010000268.1:0-17410 GCA_035764045.1 Xanthobacteraceae bacterium
TCGATCGCTTTCGTTGGCGCGGTACAAAGCCCGGCGGGGGTTTCGCTGTCAATGTCGGGGGCGACCCGGGTCCCCTATGCGCGACCGGCATGGACCAGCGATGCCAGGGCATGGACGAAACCGGGTGCGCGGCGTCGGTCTCGTCTATATAGGTCGCCCCTCCCTCATTACAGACCGCCCGTGCTCGTATCCTCCTCCTCCTCCACCTCGCAGACCCGCGCCATCGTGCTGCTGGCGGTCGCCGGATTCGCCGGCCAGTCCATGGTGCGCTCGGCCGACTCCCTGCTGCCGCAGATCGCCGCCGATCTGGCCGTGACGATCGGCGCCGCCTCGATCGTGGTCTCGGCCTACAGCCTCATGCACGGCACCATGCAGCTCGTCATCGGGCCGATCGGCGACCGTTTCGGCAAATATCCGACCATCGCGGTGATGTGCGCGCTCTCGGCCGGGACGGTGGCGGCCTGCGGCTTGGCGAACAGCCTGACGACGCTCACCTTGGCGCGCATATCGGCCGGCGCCACCGCATCGTGGATCATTCCGCTCGGCATGGCCTATATCGGCGACGTGGTTCCGTACGAGCGGCGACAGGCCGTGCTCGGACGCTATCTCACCGGCCAGATCAGCGGCCAGCTGTTCGGCCAGGCTGCGGGCGGCATCATCGGAGATTGGCTCGGCTGGCGGGCCGCCTTCTTCATCTATGCGTCGATCTTCGCGCTCGCCGCGCTGGCGCTGTTTCGCGAGCTCGCCGTCAATGCGGCAACTCGGCCCGCGCCGACCCAGGGCGGGGCAAAGGGCGGGTTTGCGCGCGACTACCGCATGGTCCTGGCCGATCCGTTCGCCCGGTTCGTGATCGTCGTGGCTTTCCTCGAGTTTGCCTTCATGTTCGGCGGCTTCGCCTATGTGGGCGCGGATCTTCACCTGCGCTTCGGGCTGAGCTTCACGCTAGTCGGGCTGATGGTGGGCTTCTTCGGGCTGGGCGGGCTGATCTATGCGGGAACCGTGAAGCAGCTGGTGCGCCGGCTCGGGCAGTCCGGTCTGGCGTTCAACGGCGGGCTGCTCCTGTGCGCCGCCTATCTGCTGCTGGCTTTCGCCCCCGCTTGGTGGCTTGCGCCGGTGGCCGTCACGGTGATCGGGCTCGGCTTCTACATGCTGCACAACACGCTGCAGACCGTCGCGACCCAGATGACGCCGCAGGCGCGCGGGACGGCGGTCGGCCTCTTCTCGGCGGCGCTCTATCTCGGCCAGACTGCCGGGGTCGCGACCTTCGCGGTCGTGGTGGATCGCTTCGGCGCGCCGCGCGTGTTCCTGATCGTGGCGCTGCTCATGCCGGCGCTGGCATTCTGGATCGGGCGGCGCCTCAAGCGCCGCTGACCCTAATTGCGGCCGCGCGAAACCCGCTCGATCTCGGCGCGCACGAGGCGCTCCACCATGTTGGGCAGGTTGTCGTCGAGCCACGCCTTGAGCATGGGCCGGAGCATCTCGCGCACCAGTTCGTCGAGGGTGCGTGAGTTCTGCACCAGGACGGTGTGGGCGAGCGAGTTGAATGCGGAATCGACGGCCGCCGTCGTCGTCGGCGACAACAGGCCGCGGTCGACATCCGTGTGCTCACGAAACTGCCGGCGAGCCTCTCCGACAGTCGGGGATTCGCGCGGTTCCGGCTCGGTTTCCTCGTAGATCACGTCCGACGTACCGTCGATCCGCCGCAGCGCCGGCGGCGGCTCGGGTGGCGCTTCCATCGCTTCCGTCAATTCCAGCACGTCCGGTTGCGCCGCGCCGTTCTTGGGCTCAGGCTCAGGCTCGGGTTCCGGTTCGGGCGTGGCGAACATCGCATCGATGTCATCCTGCGCGTTGGTCGGCGCAGGTGGAGCTTCCGGCTTCGGCGGAGCCGGCACGGGACGCGGCGCGGCCGCTGCCGGGCGGGCGGCTGGCGGTGCGGCCGGCTTGGGCGCAGGCTCCACGGCCTTGGCCTTGGAGGCATCGTCGTCGGCAATGATGCGGCGGATGGAGGCGAGGATCTCCTCCATTGACGGCTCTTGTGCTTTTGCCGCCTGGCTCATTCCCTCACCCCCTGTCGCGGCACCCGCGGCCCCGCGCCCGCGCGCGAATCATGTGCAGCGACGGCCCGAGCCCCATCCGAAGGTATGGCATCTCGCGGTGCGAAGGCAAGCAAGCCGCAGGAAGGCCTATGGAAAACCACAAATCATTGGACGGATGAAGGCTTTGGGCCGCATCGGCGACAGCGCATCCGCCGTTGGAGCCGCAGCGGCGGCCCCAACCTGTTGCCGAGCATCGTCCCGTGGGACCGCCCTCGCGTCATCTGCGACGGGCGGCGAGCGGATCGCTCACTGGCTCAGGGCGCCGGGCCCCGAATTGCGGCGAACGTCCAACTCGCTATTCGGCCGATTCGACACGATGTCGACACGCACCACGTCGCCGGGCTCGACCTGGGCATTTTGATCCGCCGTCGTTTGGACGCTCTTTCCGTTGACTTTCCGGATGATGGAATAGACCGGCTTGCGCAAGCTCGTGTCGTCGCGCTCGAGGGCGAGCTTCGGCGCCAGCACCGTGGCCTCGTCGACAAGATCATTCGCGGTGCGAAGCTTGGCCGTGGCCTGATCGACCTCGCCGCGGGTCTTTTGCAGGTCGTCGTTGATCGTTTCCATGCGCTTGCTCTGGAGATCGGCCGCGTCGCGGTCCGCCTTGCGCGCTTCCTCCTGGGCGCGAACGGATGCGACCTGCACGTCCAGCCCCTTGCTTTCCAGCTCAGCAACTGTCTGCTGCAGCGCAAATTCGCGTCCGCTCACCGACAGGCCCTTCTGGACCAGCGTGCTGATATTGGCGAGCTCGCGCTTGGCCAGCGCGATCTGGCGATCGAGCGAGGTCGCCTTGTCGGCCAGCGACTTCACCTCCTGCTCATACAAGTTCTTCACGTCCTTGAGCCCATTGAGCTGCGAGCGGAGCAGGTCGGCCCGCGACTTCATGACCGCGCGCTCCTCGGCGATCAGCCGCTGCCCGTCGGGCTCCGATTTGAGCTCCGGCGGCATCGGGATGTCGCTTGCGCCATCGCGCTCCGCCATGAGCCGTGCGCGCCGCGCTAGCCCGCGCCGCAGCTCCAGCCGCGCCGACTCGTGGGTGCCGGCCGCGACGATGCGATCCCGTTCGAGCCGCAACAGTCCGGCTTCCGTGACGCGGCGCAGCCCGCCGGCGATCCCGATCGACTGCAGGACCGTGAGATTGGGCCTGAATTCGTACTCGCCGGGCTTCTCCACCTCGCCCACGACATAGACCGGCCGGAACTTGATCACTTCGACCGAAGCGCCCGGGCGGTTGAGAAGGCCCGACCGCTTCTGGATCGCTTCCGATATGGCGCCGGCCAGCTCCTCGCTCGTGCGCCCCTCAGCGGGAATTTCGCCGATCAGCGGCAGCGACACTGCTCCGGAGGGATTGACGGTGTACTCGTCCGCCAGCGCGTCCCACTCCTGGTATTCGCCTTTCGACGCCCGCCAGTCGATCACCTTAACGCGCACTCTGTCCTGTACGCCGAGTCGATAGCCATCCGCATGTGCGCGGGACGTCAATCCGGGAGGCGCCGCCATTCCAAGCAGCAGCGCCAAGGACAGGAGGCGCAATCCGATTGAGCTTCGACGGGGATCCGCATCATGGCGGCACTGTGCTGGTCTGTACATGAGCATGACTGCACCCTTTCATTCCATCGCAGTGGTCAGTCGCCGCGGCGCCAGGCGGCCGGCGGCAGCCCGCCTGCAGCGATGCTGAACAGAGACAATATCCGTGCGGCGGCGCCGCCGATGGACGGCGGCAGCGTCCGCACCACATGCGCCATCAAATCAAGCTCGTCGCGCGAGAACGCTTGCAGCACCACCAGCAGGACGAGGTAGGTGAGCCCGCCGCCGACGAGTGCCAAAGCGAGGGACAGCGGCGCCGGAACGCACGCGATCGCAAGCCAGGCGACCGCCGCCGAAAGCGACGATGCGATCACGATCCGTGTGAGCGAGCGGATCGAGGCGTGAAAGCCCAGCCGATACCACACGAACGAAACGCCGGCTGCGACCATCGCGAGTTGAACCGCCGCCCGTCCGACGACAGCGCCCATCAGGCCCCAGCGCGGCACCAGGACAAGGGCAGCCGAAATGGCAAGGACGCCGCCGACGGCCGACGTATAGAACACGAAGTCGCTGCGCTCGAGCGCGTAGACCAGGTTGGTCGCCATGCTGTTTGCGACCCCGATCCCGGCCACGCACACCAGGATCGCGGCGGCTGGCACCGCCGGGGCAAACTCTTGGCCATACAGCATCGGCAGGAGCACGGGGGTGATCGCCGCCATGCAGAACGCCGCAGGCAAGACCAGCGCGGCGAGCATGGTGGTACCCCCGGCATACGCGGTCTGAATTCCGGCGCGATCACGACGTCCGCTCTGCTCGGACAGCAGCGTCAAGACGCCCGACGTCATCAGCAGCGGCGGCTGGGTGGCGAGGTTCGCCAAGGACAGCGTCACCGCGAGCAAGCCGACCGAGGCGTCACCCCAGAAATAGGCGAGAAAGAACATCTCGATGCGCGCCCACACGAACGTGTTGGCGATGTTTGCGGCCCAAGCGAAGGCGGAATATCGGCGGATGCGCGCCGGAATGGCGCCTTTCGGGGCGCCCGAGCGCGACAGGCGGACGAGGACCACGACAGCCGGCACGAGTTGGCCGGCGGCATAGCCGACGACCGCGCCCGCTGCTCCGTACAGCAAGCTGCCGATCCCAACCCCGACGAGCTGCAGAGCCAGCGCGATCCAGGCGAGATGAGCGGCCAGATCGAACTGCTGCCTCCCGCGGAGGTAAGCGTAGCCGAAGGCGCCCACGACCTGCACGGCGGCATAACCGGCGAGCAGCACCGGCTGCGCGTAGAAGACGGAGCCGAACAGGCCATTGGCGATTTGCGCGGCGGTACCGTCCGCAGGCGCTGCCGCGCGGATAAGGAGGATCACAAGCAAGAGCGCCGTGGCGGAGACGGCAGCGACAAGTGTCAGCGCCCGCATCAGGCGGGCCGCAAGGACCTCGGCGGCTGCGGCCTCGCCGGCGCCGCGCATCTCCGGGACATACCGGCCCACTGCCGCCGGGATCCCGCACTCGATGATCGGCGTGATCGAAAGCACCAGCCACACCGCGTATGAGACGGCGCCCATGCCCGATGCACCGAGCAGCCGCGCCACGATGATCGCGCTGATCAAATTTCCAAGCGCCAGCGATCCACCCGCCAGCGCGCCGTACATCGAATTGCGAACGAACCGCATCGGATCACGCGCCGCGGAACGCGGCGAGCCATCCAGCGCGCGCTTGCGCTGGACGTCCTGCCACGTTCGCCTTGTTGAGAACCAATCCGATGACGCCGGCGCGCGCGTGCCGCAGCGCGTCGACGGCCGCGTACACCGTATCGAGCGAGGTCGCATCGACCTGCGCCACCAGGATCACCGCGTCGAGAAACCGCGCGATCGCACGCGCATCCGGTGACGACGCAAGCGCCGGCAAATCGAAGATCACGATCTCGTATTCCTGGGCGAGAGCGTCGAGGTCGCCGCCGTGCCTGCCGCCCTCCTGACTGCCGAAGCGCTCGAGGCGCGGCAGATGGCCGGCGCGCATGACGTTCGGCCGGGCTGCAAGGGCCCGCTCGCCCATATGGGCGCGCTTCCCCCCCGCGTCCTGCGGCCGCTCGACGAGCTCACGCGTGAGCGTCGGGTTATCGGGACACGCATCGGCGATCAGGGTCCGCAGGCCGGAAGCGGCGTAGATGGAGGCCAAGTTGGCCGCGATGGTCGTCGCGCCCTCCCCCTGCCGTGCGGCGACCACGCCGACAAACCGGCATTTCTCCGCGTTGGTCGCGCAATCGACGGCGACTTTGATGCTGCGCAGATCCTTGTTCAGCGTCGAATGCGGATGGTCCGCAGCGAAATGCAGGGCGGGCCCCCCGGCCGGGGATGACCGGCGCAGGAAACGCAAGCCGCCTTTCGCTCGCTTTGCCGCAGCGCCGGCGGCAGCCGCCAATCCCGGAACCTGCGACACCACGCCGAAACAGTCGACCACTCCCTTGAGCTGAGACGGGTTGCGAAGCGTACGATCCAGGTTCTGCCGCACCACTGCGATGAGCAGGCCGACTCCGATACCGAACAGGGCGGCGAGCCCGATGATCAAGCCGCGTTTCGGGTAGCTCTTCTGCAGCGGCACGCCGGCGGGCGCGATCACCCTCACGTCGGGTTCCGGGAACGCGACCTTTTGAATCGCCTCGTTGAATTTCTGCAAAAAGGCATCATGCATGCGCTGATAGATCTGCGCCCGGTTTTGCAGATCCTCGATCTTGGCTGCGCGGTCGGGAGCGCCGTCAGACTGGGCCTTGTATCGCTCGAGCTCGGCCAACGCGGCCTGACTCTGCCGATCGAGGGATGCTTGCTTGTCGAAAAGCCATCGGTCGGCCTGCTCGATCGAATCGGACTTCACCTGCATCTCGCGCGCGACGTACGCATCGATCAGCGTGTTGACGATGGAAGCTGCCAGAGCCGGATCGCCGAAGCGGAAGGAGACCTCGATCACGAGCGATTGTCCAATCCGGCGCGCCGAAAGGCCGCGCGCGAACATCACGACGGCGTAACCCTCCCGGTCCTTCACGCCTGCTGGCGCATTGAATTCGGGAAGCTTGGTCAGGTGAAGCTTGCGAATGACGTCAAGCGCCAGCTGGTCGGATCTGATGATCTCGATATGGCTTTCGACGCGCGCCTGATCGGCCGGAAGTACGACCCGGTTGGGATCGTCGAGCATGTCCCGGGCTTGGCTCGAGTCGAGCATCACCTGGGCGTATGCCGTGAAGAGCGGTTCGGCCATGTACGCGTACGCTGCGGCGGCCAAAACGAAGACGCCGGTCACGACCGTGATCGTGCGCCGCCAGCGACCCATGAACTGCACCACGTCCATGAGCGAAATGTGCCGATCTTCGTCGGCGTCGCGCTCGGGTGCATGGAACAGGCTGGCTCTCGCGTAGTCGTGCATGCAGCGCGCCTCGTCGTTCAATGGTTCACGTGCGTCGATGCCACGTCCAGAGCACGGCGCGGCGTTGCCATCCAGCGAGCGGGCTCCGCCACCCATTCCTGCGGTCGCGCCTCGGGCCGCGCGTGCGGCATTCCGACGCCGTTGCCCGCGATAGCCTCGTCAACAACCCGCGTCATCTCGCGCTTGAAGCGTCCGGGAGAGAAGGTGCGCGCGTGCGCCACGATCTCGGCCCGGTCCATGTTGCAGTCGCTCATGCGTTCGACCGCGTCGGCAAGCGCATCGGCGGTCTGCTCGTGGAAGAGATAACCGGTGCGTTCGTGCAGCACGGTCTCGACGACGCCGCCGCGGCCATATGCGATGACCGGCCTGCCGCTCGCCATCGCCTCCACCGGAACGATCCCGAAATCCTCTTCGCCGGGAAAGATCAATGCGCGGCAACGCGCATAATGGCTTTTCAGGACGTCGAATGGCTGCGGGCCGAGAAACGTGATGTTGTGGCGCGCGGTGCGCCGGAGCGTGGACAACATCTCGCCCCCGCCGATCACGATCAGCTTCCTGCCTGAGCGATTGAACGCCTCGATGGCGAGATCCGGCCGCTTGTAGGACACGAGCTCCCCCACCATGAGGTAAAAGTCGGAAAGCTCGGAACGTGGCACGGGCGAGAAGCTGTCGACCTCGACCGGAGGGTAAACCACGGCGGAAGAGCGCCCGTAGTAGCGTTTGATCCGGGCGGCTACGTTGCGGGAATTGGCCGCGAACGAATCCACCCGCGTGGCGGCCATCTGATCCCAGCTGCGCAGATAGTGCGCCACATACGGTATGAGCACCTTTGAGATACGCCCGGCCGAGCTTCGATACGCGTGGTACATGTTCCAGACGTAGCGCATGGGCGAATGGCAGTAGCAGACGTGCACCGCGCCCGGCGCCGGAATGACGCCCTTCGCCGGACCTGACTCGCTGCTGATGACGAGATCGTACTCGCTCAGATCGAGCTGCTCGAGCGCAAGCGGCATCAAGGGGAGATAGCGCTTGTACCACCTGCTCGCGCGCGGCAGGCGGGCTATGAACGACGTCTGAATCCGATGCCCGAGAATGACGGGCGAAATCCGCTCCGGCACGACCACGTGCGTAAAGATGTCGGCGTCCGGGTACAGCTCACAAAGAGCCTGAAGAACCTTCTCTCCGCCCCGCATCCCGACCAGCCAATAATGAACGATGGCGGTCCTCACCAGGCACCCCCGAAACTGAACGTGTCGCGGCCGGACGGCCGCCTGAGCCTTGCAGGCACGCGTAGACGGATCTGACAATGCATCACGGAAATCTTCTCGGCATGAAAGCGTTGCGGCGCATTCAATAGCTTCCTCGCGTGGTCAGCAGGACCGGAACGGTCTTCACGATGATCACGACGTCTCGCCACAACGACCAATGCTCGACATATTGCCGGTCCATCCAAACGCGTCTGGCGTAGCTCTGGTCGCTTCGTCCACTGACCTGCCATGCGCCGGTCAGCCCGGGCCGCGAACGCAAATAGGCCTGCAGCTCCTCGCCGTACATCCGCGCTTCCTCGGGCACGATCGGACGCGGCCCGACGAGGCTCATGTCTCCGCGGATGACGTTGATGAGCTGGGGCAGCTCATCGATGCTCAACTTGCGCAGGAGAATCCCGAGCTCGGTCACGCGAGGGTCGCGTTTGAGCTTTCTCGTCTCCGCCCATTCGCGTGCGGCGGGGGGATTCGAGTGCAGGTGATCGCGCAAAACCTCGTCGCCATTCGGGACCATGGTGCGGAATTTCAAGCATCCGAATGGCCGCGCGGCGTATCCTATGCGGCGATGAACGTAGAAGACGGGGCCGCCGTCCGACCACTTGATCAGCGCCGCGAAGAACGCGAAGAGCGGAAGAAACAGAATCAGCGCGAGCAACGCTACGGTCACGTCCACGAACCGCTTCAATGCTCCTCCGACGGGAGACTCGTACGGGTGTTGATGCTGCTGTTGATGCTGCTGTTCGGCCAAGGACATCGGCGATAATCCGCACTCAGCAACGGCCGCCATATCGTCCCGACCGGCACGCAAGTGCCAATACATGGAAGACGCCCGGCTAATCTCCACTCCCCTCGGCCAATGCCCATTGTCGCAAGACAGTTCGGCGGGGCGAAGCGAATTTGGTGTACCCACTTGCCGAGGGCCGGAGCACTGCGGTTACCTGTCATTTGCGTGAGTCGCGTGTGAGTCGTGGGCCGGCTTGAGGCGGTGGGGTTCCGCGCATCATCGGGCCGCACGGCTTCGGCAAAGTTAGAGTTGTCGCAGGGAGGTGCTGTCAGCCCCAGGATGTGGCAGGATACGCCACGAGCGGGCTTGGGCTGCCGCTGAGGGGGGCGGAGCGGGGGGAGGCCATGCTTGCGGGATTATCGCTTTTGGTGATCGGCGCCGTCCTCGGCGCTTTTCTGCGCCTGCCTGGGTTCATGGCAGCGGCGGTCTTCGTGCTCGCATGCTACGCCTTCATCGCGTGGAATCAGTCGCTCGCGGGACTCGGTTTCGACCTATTGATTGGCCTTTTGGCGCTCCAAGTCGGATATGCGCTGGCAATCTTGGGCCGCCTGCTCCTAAAGGACCGGCGCTCGAATCTCGGCGGAAGCTCGGACAAAGGCGAGCGCATATAGCAGCACGGGCTCAGAACCCGCTCCGCGATCGGAATAGGGATTCGGTCGCGCGCGCGACCCAAGACAACATCCAAAACCAGGATCAGTTCCGAATCGGAAAGGCTTTTTCTAATCGCCCGGCCCGGCCGTTTTCGCGAGGAGTCTCAAGGGGTACAGACATGACCGTTCCGCCGGTCTTTCGGGCAAGCATTTCGTCATACGCATGACATCGTTAACTTACTTTAATGCAGCGCACAAATCCTGTGGAAAAATCCCGATTACGGGGGGCAGTCGAGCATTTCGGTACTGGTCATGCAGTTGGACTGCGATTTGCGTTTTCAGAGTGAGGAAGAGGCATACCGATACGTCGAAGCTTGTATGTGGCCGAAGGGCCCAACGTGTCCGCGCTGCGGCGAGGTCAAAAGGGTCGGCCGCCTGAAGGGCTCGAGCACGCGCATCGGCACCTACAAATGCTATCGATGCCGTAAGCCCTTTACGGTGAAGATCAGCACGATCTTCGAGGCGAGCCATGTCCTCATGCACGATTGGCTCAAGGCGATCTTCCTGATCGGGCTTAGTCGACGGGCGATCGAAGCGAAAGACCTCGGGAGAATTCTCGAAGTCAGTCCCCGCACAGCCGACTTCATCCTGGCGCGTATTCGCCGCGCTACCACTGCGCGCGAGCCGGCGCAGATCTTTGAGAGTTTGAGTTCGTTCAAGTCCGCGGAGAAATCGCCATGGAGAAAACCCCGACCGAGCCCACCCGGCTCTGCTCCCAGCCCGCAAGCCCCGGCCGCGAGTCAGCCGCCGCGCGGAGATTACGAAGCTTCGTGAATGCCGCGACCGCATTCGATTGCACGTTGAGCGAATCCGACTTCCAGCAGTTCTTTCGTGCAGTCGCGCTTTCCGGCGAGGGCAGCGGTATGCGGTCGCCTGGTGGCGCACGGTGGCGCCCGGGCGGCATCAATCCGAGTTCACGACCGGAAGCTCGCACCGAGCGCGCGGCCGCCGCGCCTCACGAGGCGTTGCCCTGACGCCGGCCCGCACGCGACGGCGCTGGAGCATCAACGGCCGTTTTCTCACCCAGAAGATCACCGGCGTCCAACGCTATGCGCGCGAAATCGTGTCGGCGATGGACACGCTCGCCACCGAGGGACATCCGCTCGCGCGCGAGCTGGATCTGACCCTTCTGGTTCCCGGGGGCTACGAGGGGCCCCTGCCGGCCTATGAGACTATCCGCATCAGGAGAGTGGGCCGGTTGAAAGGGCATGCCTGGGAGCAGATCGAACTCCCGGTCCATGCGCGCGGCGGCATCCTCAGCCTGTGCAACACGGGTCCGTTGCTCCGGCGCAAGCAGATCGTCTGCATCCATGATCTCAACCCGTTCCTGTTTCCGAGCAGCTATTCCCCGCTGTTTCGCGCCGGCTATGGAACGGTGGTGCCGGCCGTCGGCCGAACGGCTGCGGGCCTGGCCACGGTCTCGCACTTTTCCGCGCAATTGCTCCTCGAGCACCGGATCGCGCGTGGCCGAACCCCGACGATCGCCGTCAACGGCCATGAGCATGTGAAGCGCTGGTCTCCTCCGGCCGGTGCTTCCGCCCGCCCGCATGCAAGCACCGTGCTGCTCCTGGGAAGTCAGGCGCGCCACAAGAACATATCGATCGTCTTGGGGCTGGTCCCACGCCTCGCCGCGCGCGGCATCGATGTTGCGGTCGTCGGCGGCCGGACGCCTCGGGTGTTCGGCCAATTCGCGTTGCCGCCGGAGCAGCAAACCGGGATACGCTGGCTTGGCGGCGTGTCCGACGACGAGCTCGCGGGTCTCATGCAGACGTCGCTCTGCCTCGCATTCCCGTCGCTGATGGAGGGATTTGGCCTGCCGCCCCTCGAAGCCATGGCACTGGGATGCCCGGTTGTGGCGTCGAACTGCGCGAGCCTCCCGGAGGTGTGCGGCGATGCGGCGCTCTACGCATCGCCGACCGATCCGGAAGAGTGGTTGAACCGTCTCGTCGCGTTGCACGACGATCCGCGGCTGCGTCAGACCATGATTGCGAAAGGGCGCGCCAGAGCTGAACGCTTCAGCTGGACGAGGTCCGCGGAAATCTACTTGCACGCTCTCGCGGAGGTCGATGGCATTGCGGCCGAAGACCGCGCGACTGTCTCGCCGGCGCGGGTGCCCCTCTGCGTCGCCGGGCCGGGGCTGAGTCCCGACCAGATCTGCCCAAGATCATCCGCAGGCGCGCCGAACCATCTCTGAGCAAACGCCTTCCGGTCGGGTTGCGCACACGCCAGGGCCGCCAGAGCGAAAAATTGCAGGCCCAGATCCACCAATGCGCCGGTGAGAGAGGCTGTGATCAGCAATGCCAGGCAGGCGGACCGGGCCGCGCGTTGAAGGGCTACGCTTACACGTGTCTGCTTCGCCGGCCCCGGACCGAGGGGCACCAACACCCCGAGGAGGAATGCGGCATACAGAATCAGCCCGGCGATTCCGATGCTGCCCAGCACCGCAATGACAAAGCTCGATGCGCGGAGGCTGCCGACGCCGCCGCCAACCCCGTAGGTATCGAAGAAGTTGGTCAAGGCCTGCGTATTCCAGGCCGCGCGCTCCATGCCTGAGTTGGACGACAGCTTCGTCACGAACACCGTGTTGATCGCATCCTCCAGGTACAATCTCAACGGGTTGTTGAGCAGGACCACCAACGTGATGAGGCCGATGGCGACAGGTATCGTCAGGACGAAGGTCACGGTCTGCGGGTTGGCGCGGCCGGCGAACATCTTGCCCAGGCTCCACAGCACGGTGAGCACCAGGAAGATCGCCGCCCCCACATAGGCGGTCGTTGACGTCGAGAAGGTCAGAGCGATGAGCGACGCAATCGCGACCAGGGCGGCTGCCCGCTCGTAGACCCCTTCCAGCCACAGCCGGATCGCAAATGCGAACAGCCCGAGGGTGGCGAAGCCGAAGGCAGACGCCTCGGAAAATGAGCCAACGATGCGCTTGAGGCCCACGGTCTCGACGTCGTCGAGCAGCCGATAGGTCGCATTGCGGATCGGACTCATGAGCTCGGTCGTGTGGCTCGCGTAGGTCGCGAGATCCAGGGCGGCGAAGCACAAATTGGCGACGCCGCACGCCAGCACTGCCTGCCCGAGCACCCGCTTGGCCGCCGCCCCGGAGGAGGCGTAGGCGCAAAGCGCGAGGAAACAAGCCAGATCGCCGATGAGGTAGACGGTTTGCGTGACGTTGCCGGATGTCGGCGCGAGCGGCGTCAAGACGACGTTTCCGCCGCTGTCGGTCCGCAGTCCGAAGACTTCGGTCATTCCCCAGAAGAGGCGGGGAAAGTAATAGGCGGAGACTGCGCCGTAGAGGACGGTCAATGCGAGCCAGAAGCCCGGCCGCGGATACTGCACCACTCGGATGAGCGCCTTCGGCCCGATTCCCCGCGTCAGTGCCGTCGCGACGAAAAAGATCAGCAGGAGGTGCGCCGGCTGGATATTGGCGCTGCCGAATGCAGGAAGGATGAGCGCCGCCGACGCGCCGAACAGGGTCGAGATCAACAGCGCGTACGTGGCGAATGGAAGTCCAGCGATCAGACACAAGAGGCCGGTGACAAGAGTCACCACGCCGATCGGCTCCACGATCATCCCGAACCGTCCTGACCGGCGGCCAATCGCAGGCGAGCGGGAACGGATGGCCCCTCGCTCAGGGTTTCTTCGTAGACGGCGAGGGTCTCGCGAACCACGCGTTCGATGCGCAGCCAATCGAGGTTCGTGCGCGCGCGTTCGCGCCACAGCGCCAGCTCGCCGGCGTCAGCGAGGAGCCGCCACAATCCCTGCGCCAGCGCACGCGGGTTGCCGGGCGGAACCAGCAGCCCGGCCCGTCCGTCCTCGAGGCCTTCGCAAATGCCGTCGACGTCAGTGCCCACGATTGCGCAGCCGGCCTCGCGGGCTTCCGGGATGACCAGCGGAAACGGATCGCTGCGCGACGCGAGGACGAACACGTCCGCCTGGCTGAGATATTGTCCGGGATCCCTGACGAAGCCGGTGAAGCGGATGCGGTCCGCGTACCCGGTCTTCGCCGCCTGCTCCTCGAACTTGCCGCGCTCCGGGCCCTCCCCCACGAGATACAGCGACCATTCGCTGAAGGTCGGGGCGAGCAGAGCGAAAGCCTCGATCAGGTCGTCGATGCCCTTCTGCGAGAACATGCGGGCGACCGTCACGATCGCGGGGCGCCGGATGGCGGGCGCATCCCCTCCGATCGCGGAGCGACGTCGGCGCGGCGAGCCGAGCGGGCCGTTCTTGACCAGGCGCAGCTTGCGTTGCGGGATCCCGCGCCGCGCCATCGCGTCCCGATTGGCTGTGCTGACGACGATGACGCGATCCGCAAGCCCCATCAACGTCGCCTGCGGGCGGGGCGCATTGTGCACCGTGGAGATCAGACGAAACCCGTACCGGCCCTTGAGCGCGCGCGCGAAGATCACGCCCGGCACCATATGTGCGTGCACGATCTGAGGCGCAAAGGCGGCGATAGCGGCCGCGAGCGCGCGCAATTCGATCATCATCCGCCATGGCGGCGCCCAGGCCATCAAGGACTGGAAATGCCGCACGCCCGCGGCCTCGAGCATGGGCTGCATCGACCCGTGGCGGCTGGCCATCGCGACGACGTGCCCTGCTTCCCGCTGCTTGACCGCGAGATCCACTGCAACGTTCACGACGCCATTTCCGACCTCGTCGCAATGGGGGGCAAGGTGCAGGATTCTCATAGGCATTCCCCTGTCGATGCCTCCACCGGCGGCCGGGAGGCACGAACGACAGGGGCGGGTCCGCCCGCCGAGAGGACCGATCTGAGATGCCACGCGAGCCGCAACGCCATCGCCACGATGGTGAGCGTCGGCGTATCGCTGCCTGGTGTCGGGAACACGGAGCTGCCGGCGACGAACAGGTTGTGCAGTCCGTGCACCCGGCAGTCGCCGTCCACGACGCCGCGTGTCGGATCCCGGTTCATCCTGGTCGTGCCCATATGGTGCCAGCACCACTGGATATGTTCGGGCCACAAGGCTTGCATCTCGGTGGCCACGGCGATCGGTTCAATGATGCCTTGCGCCGCCAGCTGACCGAGCACGAGATCGACCGTGCGACGATAGTTCGCGTGGTCCGTGTCGCTCAGGCGCCAATCGAGGCTCACTTTTCGCATTCCAAGTCGATCCCGCTCCGCGACGAGCGCCACCCGGCTGGACGGGTTCGCAACCGGCTCGAACACCGTCTCCAGGTAGAACTCCCTCCCCCAGCCCCGATCCGGCGCGATGTAGTCGAGCCCCGCTGCAAGTCCCGCCGGAATGCGGCGAGCGGCCTCCATGAGATCGCTGCCCCACGCGCGGTACCCGGGGCGCCGGCCGTTCCGACGCACCAGCCCGCTTACTGCCGCGCGCAGCGCCGATAACGAACAAAACGATTGAGCGACAAGATAGGTCCGCGAATTCGGCAACTGACGCGCACGCTGCTGCTGTTCCGTCGGCGTGAAGTGCATCGTGATCGCTCGACGGGACAACCCGAGCCGCTGTCTCACCAAGGCGAAGGAATGATCGTACAACCGTCGCGCTTTCGCATCGGAAAGCCGCACGCGGGTCGAACACACGCGCGGGTGATCCATGAAGTACCGCCCCACCAGGCCGTGCGCGTTTCCAACCCCGTTTGCGAAGGTGCGGTCCGAGGCCAATAAGAGCCGCGCATTCTCGATGCCGCCGGTCGCCAGCACCACCAGCTTGGGAACCACGACGAGCTTGGGCCGGCCGGCGCGAGCAACGTGAACCTCCTCGATAGAGTTGGCATGAGGGCCGGCGACCAGCTCGGTCACGGTCGCATGCAGCACCGCGCGAATGTTCTTTGCCGCCTCGAGCTTCGATCGGAACAGCCGCCCGAACCGCGCCGGCGGACTGATTTGATTGACGCTATCCTCGATCACGGTTTGATCGAAATCCAGGAATGTCGCACCGTGCTTCCGCCGGCTTTCCCAGGTGCGGCGCTTATAGTCGAAGGGCCCGAGCAGCAGCAGCTTCTGAGCCGCCTCATAGGCCGCGATCAATTCCTCGCGCCGGATCGGCCAACCCTCGCTCGACATCCATGGCCGCGGCTCGAAGTCGATCGGATCCAGCGGACGACACCAGCCAAGCCAGCAGTTCGTGCTTCCGCCGAGAAACCGGCTCCGGCATTCGTCGAGCCGCGCATATGGCAACCCGACATTGTCGCCGGCATAAAGGCCTTGGGTTTCCGCATCGCGCGCGAGTCCGCCGCTTTCGAGCAGCACCACGTCATGCCGCAAGTCCGCGAACTGCAGTGCGATCGCTATTCCTGCCGCTCCAGCTCCGATCACGCATAGATCGGCGTTCAAGCGCTCTTGGTCAATCGACCGGGCATCGAGAAACAATGGCTACCTGCCGTCCTGCACGCTACGAAAGTATTCGAAAGCGCACGATCTTATTCGGCAGGCACGCTAATCGTTCTATGGGTACGTCAAATAATTCCTCTTGCGGCGCGCCTCTCCTTGCCAACTCATGGCGATGGCATGACTTCCTTTCAACGGCATCAGACATGCAACAGACCCCAGAGGGCGCCATAGGCGTGGTCGATCCTCACGCCAGGGCGGAGAATATCGCGAGGCCCGACCGCTCGGGTCGCGGCTCCGCCGCGCCTGAACGGCTGCAGCGCCCCTCACGGCTGGCAGTGGGCATCCCCACGTCGGGAAGGGCCGCCCTCCTCGCGTCCGTTCTGGATCGCATCCGGCGGCAGACGCGAGCGCCCGATCGCGTGCTGATCTGCGGATCCTGCGCGTCGGATCTCGAAGGGCTCGATCTCGGGACGTTAGACGCGCGCGCGGTGATATCGCCGCGCGGACTCACGACCCAGCGCAACGCCATCATGGCGCACGCCAGCGACTGCGACATGCTGGTCTTCTTCGATGACGATTTCCTTCCGGACTCGCGCTACCTTGAGAACATCGAGCGCGTCTTCGCTGCGAATCCCGATGTCGTGATGGTGACGGGTCGCGTCATCGCCGACGGCATCCTCGGTCCGGGACTGGCACCGGTCCATGCTCTCCGCCTCCTTGAGGCCGTCCGGGACGAGCCGGACCAGGTCGACGGGCTGGCCGATGTCTACAACGGGTATGGATGCAACATGTCGGTTCGGCTGAGCGCCGTCCGCTCCGGCCCCCTCGCCTTCGACGAGAGGCTCCCGTTGTACGGATGGCTCGAGGATGTGGATTTCAGCCGGCGGCTCGCAACGCATGGACGCATCGTCAGGTGCCGCCTCGCATATGGCGTCCATCTCGGGGCGAAATCGGGCCGCCAATCCGGAATCCGCCTGGGTTATTCGCAGATTGCGAACCCGATTTATCTGGCCCGGAAGGGGACGCTGGCGCGCAACCGCGCGCTCCGGCAGATCGCCAAGAATCTGGCAAAGAACGCGGTGCGTTCACTCTGGCCGGAAGCCTATGTCGACCGCCGCGGTCGGGTGCGGGGCAATCTGCTGGCCGCGGCCGATTGGTGGACGAACAGGCTCGATCCCCTGCGCGTTCTGCAGTTCACACCGAGCGCCTCGCCTACCGACAAATAGGAAATCGCCTCGATACGATACTCGCGTTCGCGGGAGGCGATCTATCTCACGTAGAAGAGATTCTCTCCGAACACCAACAGCTCGAACGACCTCTCGGCCATCGCGCGCTGCAATGACCGGCTCGAGAAC
>DASTZX010000269.1:0-9748 GCA_035764045.1 Xanthobacteraceae bacterium
TCGCATCCATGTTCTCGAAATGCGGCATGCCATGGCTCATCAGCGTGCGCGTCCACGTGCCGAGCAGCCAGCGCGGATGCAGCGCGGCGTCGCATGCGACGCGCGGCGTGATCACCAGCGGCACCTGGAAACCGTTGCGGATATTGTTCTCGCGGTTGGCCGACACCGGCACGTCGGCGGTCACCACGAAGGTATCGTAGCCGGCGGCCGCGACCCGATCGACCAATGGCTCGATGCGTGAGGCGTCACCCGCCAGATAGGCCTGATACCAGGCGTTCGGGTTCTCGCGCCGGACATCCTCGAGGGCGATCAGCGAGGCGGCGCTGAGGATCATCGGCACGTTCATGGCGGCGGCGGCGCGGGTGAGCACGATGTCGCCGCGGTAGGCGCACAGCGCCGCCGATCCGAAGGGCGGAATGCCGACTGGCGCCGAGTAGGTCTTGCCGAACAGCGTCGTCGTCTGCTCGCGGCCCGACACGTCGTTGAGCACGCGCGGAACGAAGCCGTATTCGTCGAACGCGCGGCGATTGTCGCGCAGCGCCGCATCGGTCTCGACCCCGCCGGCGACGAAGCCGTGCAGCATCTTCGGCAGACGCCGACGGGCGGCGGCTGCGAAATCCTCGAGCGACAGATAGCGCCGCATGGCGCGCGGCACCGCGCTTTGCGCCCGTTGCACCGTGGCGGGGGGACGATCGAGGCTCGCGCCGGGCGCACCGGCGGGCGCCCTGCGCGTCTCGGTTGCCATGCTGTGATCGCGCGACGCGATGGACATGTCATGCCTTTCCAGTGGGCGACCGCCTGCCGGCTCGCGGCGGCAGAATGTCCGGCAGGGGCTCATGCTGTAAAGCCCCATGGTTCCCGGCGCCAGGGCGGACATCGAGTCGCGGCAAGGGACCGCTGCAATCCTTGGGCCGTGCCACCGCACCGCCGGCAAGGGGGGTATGCAACCGATTGCTCTTGACCGGTTTTCGCCTGAGCGGCTAAACGTCTGCCGCCCCCGAATGCGACCTCAACCTCACATCCTGATCACGATTGCGATGGCGGCCATCCGTGCCGCTACGCGACGCATTATCTCAATGCGGTGGACGTGGGCGCCGTCGCGCGAGGCGAGGTCTCCAGTCTGTTCATCGATCCTGTGTCAGTGACAACCAAGAACCACATGGAATGAAATGAGCTTCTTCAAGCGACAACCCGAATACCTGGACCGCCAGGCCAATGCCTCCAAAGCCCGCACCGCCCTTGTGGAAAAGTTCCGGGCCAATCAGGAGTCAGACGAAGACTTCGAGAAGCGCCAAGCCGCGCTGATCGAGATCCGCGTCGCCCGCGAGGCGCGCGAGGCCGAACGCAAGGCTGCCGCTGACGCCGCTCGCCAGGCGGAAGAAGAGCGGCTCGCCAAGCTCAAGGCCGAAGAGGACGAGCGCGCTCGCGCGCTCGCGGCGGAGCAGAAGGCGCGCCGCGACGCGCGCTATGCATCGCGCAAGAAGCGCAAGAAGGGCTTGCGCTATCCGCGGCCGACGGCGCCGGACCAGCCTTAAGCTGTCGCCACCGATCGCAGCGCGCCGGCGGGCCTCTTCGGTCCGCCGGATCCTGGCTGCAGGAGCCCTGCCCTACGGGCAGGCATGCCGCACGCCGTCGAGGCCCATGAACGTCCCGGTGCGCGGGTCGTAGGAGCGGTAGCGCTGGGCGCAATAGGCGACGGCGTCAGGACCGCCATAGGCCGGCGCATAATAGGGATAGGGCGCTCCGTAATACGGGTACGGTCCGTAGCCGTAATAGTAGGGCGCCGCGAGCGCGCTGCCGATCGCCACCCCGGCCGCGACACCGCCCCAACCCCAACCGCGCCGCCAGCGCACCGTCTCGACGGTGCCCGGGGCCGCGTCCTTGAGCGCGAGCGCATGAGTCGCAGGCGTCGCCGACGCCACATTGGCCATGAGCGTGATCCCGGCAGCGCCGAACAACAGGGCCGCCAGCGTCGTGCTGTGCTTCGACATGGAGCTTCCTCTTGGTGATATCTGCGTCCTTGCTAGGGCGCGGCGGATGAAGATTCGGTGGACGGTCGGGCCGGTATGTTTTGGTAGGAAGCAAAGCGTTACCGGTGACGACCGGCAACCCGGCTGGCCGGCAACGCACCATTAACCACGCGGAACACGCGGCCGGTCAACCACCGATGCCGAGGGTTTTCGTGCCGTCCTCGAGCCGGCGCAGCTTGTCGGGGTCGTTCTTGAGCGCCGCGCGCGCATCTGCCGCCGCTGCGCGCGCCTTGTCGGCGTCCCCGAGCACGACGTAGGACCGCAGCAGTCGCAACCAGCCGTCGACGTCGCCACCGTCCTGGTGCAACCGCGCGGCGAGCCGGTCCACCATGCCGCGGACCATCTGATCCTCGGATTGCGACTGATCCTGAGACTGCGACGCGGACGCCTGCGGGCTGGCCGGGTTGCTCGCGGCCGGCCCCGGCCGGGCGGCGATGTCTTTCAGGCCCGCCTCCAGCCGCGCGAGCTTTGCCGGATCGGTGGCGAGCGCGCGGCGCGCGTCCGCGGCGGCCGCGCGAGCCTTATCGGCCTCCTGCAGAACGGTGTAGGAGCGCACGAGCCGGATCCAGCCGTCCACATCGGACCCATCCTGCTGCAACCGCGCTGCGAGGCGCGCCACCATGCCCTGGATCATCTCGTTCTGCTGCGGCGTGGGACCTTCGGGCGCGGATGGGGCCGACGTCGCCGAGGGATCGAGCCGCGCCAAGGCGCGCTGCACCGGGGCGAGCCATGGCGCGTCCTGCGGGGCGTCGTTGGCGAGCGCGCGCCAGATGCGCACCGCCTCGTCCTTGCGGCCGTCCTGCTCGGCCGCCAGTCCGCTGTAGAAGCGCGCCGTCACATCGGTCGAATCGAGCCGCAGCGCGTCGTCGAACGCCGCCTTCGCCTCCCCCGTTACCACCCCGTTCTCGCGCCCGACCAGCGCTTCGCCGAGGCCGGATTCGCGTTCTGCGGTTTCGCCGAGCAGGCGCACTGCGTTGCGGCGCGCCTTCACGGCATCGTCATAGCGCCCGAGCCGCATGTAGATCGGCGCCACCACCTCCCAGCCGCGGCCGTCGTCCGGATTCTCCTCCAGGTGATGCTCGATCTGCGCGAACATCTGCTCGATGGAGGCGCTGCCGCCATGCGCCTGCGCGACCCGCGCGGCGAGCGGCTGGCCGGGGAGATCGGGCGAGCCGAGGGCGAGATAGAGGCCGAGGGCGCCGATCGGCATGGCGACGAGCGCGCTCGCCGCGACAACGCGCCGCCGGCGCTGCGACCCGGACGGGGCCGGCACATCGCCCTTGGCGGCGGCGTCGGCCGCGGCAATCAGGCGGCGAGAAACCTCGATGCGCGCCGCCTCGGCTTCGCTCGGCCCGATCAGGCCAAAACTCTGATCGCGCTCGATCTCCTCGAGCTGGTCCTTGTACACCGCAACGTCATTCGCCGCCCCGCCATCGCGGCTCCGCCATGACAGCGGCCACAGCACCGCCAGGACGGCGGCGCCGGTCATTACTGCAATCAAAACCCAGATCATCACCTTACGCGGACCATCCCGTTTGCGAACTCAGCGCCCCGGCCTTCGCCAACCCTCCACAGCCGGCGATCCGCGACGGTCCGTCGGGCATGCTCGACGCTTCGACGTCGCGAACGCGTGTATCTTAGCATCTCAATGGCCGAAATGGGACATTCGGACGGTGTGCGACGATTTCGTCTACTTGTTCGTCACTCCGCCTACGCAGCCCCGCTTGCGCGCTTTTAGCGGTTCTTGACGTGAATCAAAGCTGATCTGCGCGGGGCGTGGCAGGTTAGGTGATGTTGAGAGGCAAAAGCCGTCGACCGGCCTCTTCGAAGGACGTTTCTGGGCGCCACGGGCGTTGTTCACTGCAAAACTTGCAAGGAGGTTGCCATGCCCGCATTCGGAAAATCCGTGGCAGTCGCGGCGGCGACCGCCGCGGCAGCGGCGCTCATCAGCCTCGGTCTGGTCCCTGCGGCGAAAGAGGCCTGCGCGGCGCAGGCAAAGACGAGCTTTGCCGAGGACGTGATGCCCATCTTCAAAGGCCGCTGCATAAGCTGCCATCAGCCCGGCGGGGAAGGGTTCGAGAAGAGCGGGCTTGATCTCACGACCTACGCGGGCGTGATGAAGGGCAACAAGCATGGTCCCATGGTGCTTCCTGGCGACGCCCAGGGCAGCAATCTGATCTGGCTGCTCGACTGGCGCGCCTCGCCGGAATTGCGCATGCCGCATGGAAAGAGAAAACTCTCCACCTGCGACCGCGACGCCATCCGGGCCTGGATCAACGAGGGCGCTAAAAACAATTGACACGGCGCGGAGCCCCGCCTGCTGCAGTTCGGTGCAGCACACGGGTCACCGGAATACGCCTCTCCCGCCCGTCAGGCGCTGCAACATTTTCCCGTGCCGAATGTCTCCAACGAACGCCTGAAGGCGGCCGCGGCTCTCTGGCCACAGGCCGTGCCAGTTGGTCGCCGGGCGAATGTGGCTGCGGCGCCAACCATGGTCCGCCATGCAAGCCAGCCCGATCAGGCCTGCGATCCTGACTGGTGTTGATCCAGCGCAAGGCGCAGCGAGCATCGCGCCCCTCATGGTGGGCGAAGGCCCGAAAAGAACGGAGGCCGCCATGTTCGCCACGCTGACCGCACGGAACGAAAACCTGATCAGCCTCCTGATGCAGCGCTGGCGCGCTTGGCGTGAAACCCGGGCCAGTCTTGCGGGACTTGACGCGTGCGGAGGGAGCGAGGTGGCGCGTATGGCCCACGATCTATCCCTCACGACAAACGAGCTGCGGGCGCTCGCCCGCAAGGGGCCGGACTCAGCCCGCCTTGTCTATTGCCGGATGGCCGATCTCGGCATCGATCGCAATTCGATCGCCGCAAGCGACCCGCGGCTCCTGCGGGAGATGCAAAAGGACTGTGCGCTCTGCGAAAGCAAGGGCCGTTGCCGGCATGATCTCGCGCGCGGTGCCGATCCGTCCGCCTGGGCGAGGTACTGTGCGAACGACCAGGCGCTGAACGCGCTGGTGACCCGCCCTCGCGCTCGCGCGGCAGCCGCCATTCAACAAGACGATCAGCGCCGAATACACGCCGCGATCGCCACACTGCTCATGATCGGTCTCGCCTGGGTCGTGCTGCTTGCAAGCAATCAGTCCGTCCCGCTCCGGGAGTGGAGCCCTGTCGCGGCCCCCGCCGCGATCCAAGCGCCCGGGGCGGAGTCCGCAGTGACCTGCCTCGGTGGAAGCTGCCTGAATTCGCAGCAGCGCTGGGCGCTGGAGCGGCTACGGACCATCCAGTCGCAGGGTTGGATCGCGAGCAGCGCCGAGGAGTTGGCCGGCATCCGCCAAGCATCGTTGATCGCTCAAGACGTTCAGGCCGGCGAGACGCTGGCCTGCCTTCGACAGGATGGCACGACGTATTACGGCCTGATGTTTCAGAACGGCTGCAGCAAAGGCGGGAGGGAAGCTGCACGACTGGACGGATATGACCGGTGCCGCCCGATGGCCGGCGGCGGAGCGTGCCTGTTGCGGTAGCGCTGCCGGCTGTACGGCCGCGCATTCGGCCGCAAGTCCCTTCCCGCTTCCGGCCGCGCTCCGATCGCTGTCCTTTGCCGGAGTGCAAGCTGCGGCGCCGCCCGGTCGCATGCACTCATACTCGCACCAAATGATTTGCACCGCGCAAGGCCAGTGGGGCGACGGATGACGGCCAAAGTCTCTGGGCGCTGAGCCATTTTTTTGGCGGGGAAAAGCCGCAAAATCGGTTGAAAGCCGAACGACTCGTAGTACGTGGAATGAAGGCTGGCGGGGGTAGCCCGATCATGACGACCGCGAACGCGAGCAGCGCAAGCCGCCCGTCGGTTTCGGCGGTCACGGCGGCGGCGATCGTCATGGCCGACATGGTCGGGGTCGGCGTCTTCACCAGTCTGGGATTTCAGGTCAAGGACATCACGTCGGGCTTCGTGCTGCTGCTCCTGTGGGTGGTCGGCGGCCTGGTGGCGTTGTGCGGGGCCACCGCCTACAGCGAGCTTGCCGGCATGTTTCCGCGCTCGAGCGGCGAGTACAACTATCTGACGCGCAGCTTTCATCCGGCGGTCGGCTTCCTCGCCGGCTGGCTGTCGGCAACCGTCGGGTTCGCGGCGCCGATCGCGCTCGCTGCCATGGCGTTCGGCGAATATTTCAAGGCCCTGGTGCCGGGCGCCCCGCCGCTCGCGCTCGGGCTCGGCGTGACCTGGCTGGTCGCGCTGGTGCATCTGCGCGGGGTCCGCTACGGCAGCGCATTCCACAACGTCTGGACCGTGCTCAAGCTCGCGCTGATCACGGCGTTCCTGATCGCCGGCCTGGCCATCGCGACCCCGCAGCCGATCTCGTTCGCGCCGTCGGCCAGCGACCTGCACACCATCATCGGCGCCCCGTTCGCAATCAGCCTCGTGTTCGTGATGTATTCCTATTCGGGCTGGAATGCCGCGACCTACATCGCGGGCGAAATTCGTGACCCGCAACGCAGCTTGCCGCGCGCACTCATCGTCGGCACGCTGGTCGTGCTCGCGCTCTATGTCGGGCTCAACGCGGTGTTCCTTCGCGTGGCGCCGATCGGGAGCGTCGCCGGCCAGCTCGACGTGGCCGTGATCGCCGGCCGCCATATCTTCGGCGAAGACGGCGCACGGGCGGTCGGCGCGTTGATCTGCCTCGGCCTCGTCTCCTCGATCAGCGCCATGACCTGGATCGGGCCGCGCGTCACCATGACCATGGGCGAGGACATCCCGATGCTGCGGCTGTTCGCGCGCCAATCGGCGAATGGCGTTCCGACCGTGGCCATCCTGTTTCAGCTGGCGGTGGTGAACATGATGCTGCTGACCCAGAGCTTCGAGGCGGTGCTCGATTTCATCCAGTTCAGCCTCACGGCATGCTCCTTTCTCGCGGTGCTGGGCGTGATCAAGCTGCGCTTCACCCATCCCGACATGCCGCGCCCGTACCGCACCTGGGGTTATCCGGTGACGCCGGCGATCTTCCTTCTGGTGACGGGATTCATGATGTATTATCTCGTCGCCAACCGTCCGGTGCAGTCGCTCGCCGGATTATCGATGATGCTCGCCGGCCTCGCCATCTACGCCCTCTCGCATTTCAGGAGCGCCGCCGCGGCCGCCGTGCAAAATGTGCATCGCGCTTAAAAAAATATCCCGGACGCTCCCGGCGGCGCTGCTCGCCGGGCTGGTGCTGATGTCGACGCCTTCGATCGGGAGCGCAGAGCGCGGATTCTTCGAGTGGTTCGGCCCCTCCTGGTTCGGAGCGCCCCCACACCCCCCTGCCCCGCCGGCGCCCGCGCCTACCCGGCCGCCACGCGAATTCGCGACGCCGGGTCCGCTCACCGCCTCCGGTCCCATCGTCAATGACACGGCGCGCTACTTGGCCGGGATGCAGCCGCCCGCCAACTCGCCGATCGCGGCGCTCACCCGCGAGGATGGCTGGGCCGGCCATGCGCGATTCTTAGACCGCGCGTTCGGCGAGCTCGATCGAACCCAGCTGGCGAAAATCCGCGCCTGGAGCACCGCGACGCTGCAGCCCCGCCGTCCGACCATGTTCTACATGTTCAGCGGCCCGGATTTCCTCTACGCCGACGCATTCTTCCCGACTGCCTCCACCTATGTGCTGGCCGGTCTCGAGCCGGTCGGGCAGATTCCCGATCTGCTGCGGATGCCGCACGGGACGATCGGCCCGGCGCTCGGCAGCATCGCCAACTCGCTGCACTCGGTGCTGAGCTTCAGCTTCTTCATCACCCACAACATGCGCACCGAGCTTTCGACGGGTCGCCTCGGCGGGACGGTGCCGATCCTCTACATTTTCCTCGCGCGCGCCGGAAAGGCGGTCCGCGAGGCGAGCCTGATCGCGCTCGATGCGGACGGCAACGAGCAGCCCGACGGTCCTGCGGTGAAGAGCGCCGCGCACGGCGTGAAGATCGTCTTTTCGGGCCCGGAGGGCCGCGACCAGACGCTCTATTATTTCGCTACCGACCTCGCCGACGACAGCGTCGGCCGCAGCGGACTCCTCAAGTTTGCCGCGCGTTTCACTCCGGCCGACAGCCTGCTCAAGAGCGCGTCCTACCTCATGCACCGGCCGAGCTTCTCCCGGATCCGCGATTTCCTGCTCACGCACAGCGCCTCGATCCTGCAGGACGACTCCGGCATTCCCCTCGCCGCCTTCGATCGGCAAAAGTGGCAGCTTCAGCCGTTCGGCCGTTACCTCGGTCCGGTCGACGTGTTTCCGCAGAACTACCAGCCCAAGCTCACCGAGCTGTTCGCGCGGGGCAATCCGAGCCCGATCGATTTCGGCGTCGGCTACCGCTGGCGCCCGCACGAGTCGAACCTCCTGCTCGCCATCCAGCGCGGCCCGAACACCGCCGGCGCCTCGCCCACCCCATAGGCGACAGGCGCTTGCATGGGGGACGAAAGGCTGGCCTCGGCGGCCCGCCCTGGCGTCGGCGGCGGCGCCGTTACGAATTCTTCAACATCATGAGTATGATGGCCTTTGCGCGGAGCACGCCGCGCCGCAGCTATTTCGCGAAAAGGTCGCAAAGTTGCCCGCAAGCGGGGTGAAAAGGGGGAGTCGGAGGGGGTTCCGCGGGGATGTCACTGGGGTCATTTGCGACGCTGGTCGCTGCCGGCTTGGCCGTTGCAGGGACCGGGTCCTACTTTTCACTGATGCATGGCGAGGGCAGTTCGCATGCCCGGCGCGCCTCCGCGCACGTTGCGCGGGCGCCCCTATCGGCCACGCCCGTTGACCTCTCCGCGTATTTCACCGCGACGTTTGCCAGCTTCGAGTCGAGCGTCCGTATCGAGCGGCGGGATCCGCTCGTCCGGGTCGCCTCGCGCGACATCCCCGGCAGCCTCGCGCCGAGCTTGTCATTCGCCGAGCGGTTCGCCGCCTTCGCGGCGCCGGCGAGCCGGACTGCCGAGCGCGGCCGAAGGCAGGACGCTGCCGCAAGCCCTCCGGTGCGCGCCGCGGGCGTGCGCATCGATGAACGAACGACCGCGCCTGCTGCGCCGCCGTCGTTCCAGCTGGCGAGCTATGCGCCGACGCGCGACAACGCTTTGATCGCGCCGCCCTTCGAGTTCCGTGCGGCGATCCGCATTCCGCCGTTGCGGCAGGCGGTCACTTCGCTCGTACCGATGGCCAATGCGCCCTTCCCAGTCGACGCGGGTGCGAGTGCTGCCGATGCGGCCGGCAAAGCGGTGGGCATCAATTTCCGCCGCAGCATCCGGTGGGAGAAAGGCGCGTATGGCGACCCGCGCGTTCTCCTGCACATCCCGAAAGGCTTCGACCCCAACAAGCCGAGCGTCATGGTGGTGTTCTTCCATGGCCACGGCGCGACGCTGTCGCGCGACGTGCTCGAGCGTCAGCAGGTGCCGCAGCAGATTTCCGAAGCGGGCGCCAACGCGGTCCTGGTCGCTCCGCAGCTCGCCTATGACGCGAGAAGCTCGAATCCCGGGAAGCTGTGGGAGCCGGGCGCATTCGCGCGCCTCGTGCGCGAGGCCGGCGAGCAGTTGACCCGGCTCTACGGCGATCAGCGCGCCGCGCGCACCTTCGCCAACATGCCGATCATCATCGTCGCCTACAGCGGGGGCTATCTCTCGGCCGCATCCAGCCTCGAGCGCTGCGGCCTGAAGAACCGCGTGCGCGGCGTCGTCCTGCTCGATGCGCTCTATGGCGAGCTCGACGGCTTCGCCAGCTGGATCA
>DASTZX010000270.1:0-9297 GCA_035764045.1 Xanthobacteraceae bacterium
CGCCGACGCGATCGAGCGCGCGCTGCATGGCGAGATCAAGCTGCCCGAGGTGGTGGCGAAGCGCGCCCCCAAGGGCCGCATCAAGGCGTTCGCGGTCGAGCCCGAGGTCTCGATGAACAATCAGTGGTCGAACCGCTACACCGTGGTCGAGGTGAGCGGACTCGACCGGCCGGGGCTCCTGTACGAGCTCACCACCACGCTCTCCAAGCTCAACCTCAACATCGCCTCGGCGCACGTCGCTACCTTCGGGGAGCGCGCGGTCGACGTGTTCTATGTCACCGATCTCCTGGGCGCGAAGATCTCCTCCCCCACCCGCAATGCGGCGATCAAGCGGGCGCTGATCGCGATGTTCGCCGGGAGCGAGACGGAGCACGCGCGCAGCGCGACAGGGTAAACGAATCCCTTCCGGTTGCTGCCCGAGCCCTTGGGTGCAGTCGTTGGCCGGCGTTGGCCCCGGCGCAGCCGTTCCGGCGGCCCAGCCGAGGCCTTAACCCCTTGGAAACTGCCGCAAATCCGTCTCTCAACCGGACGACGAGCACACGAGACGTTAACCCGCTGATGGTATCACTCGCCCTTCTCCCGAGGGGTTGGTGGATGTCCGGCGCTCCTGCTGAAAACACGCCCGCGGAGCAGGGTCACGCCGAAACGCGGCGGGGCAACTCGCTCATCTGGCGGCTGATCATTCCGACCCTGTTCGCGGTCCCGACCCTCGTCTACGCGATCGCTGTCCACGCGCCGCGTGAGGTCATCGACACGGCGCTCAATCAAGCCATCGCCCGCAGCGAGCAGACCGCGCGTCAGCTGCAGACGCTGCGCGCCTTCTACTCCGATCATGTGGTGGCGCGCGCCACGAAGTCCGGCACTGTCGCCTCGCCGGCTTACAAGGCCGGCACCACCGCGATCCCGTCCCCACCACCTTCATTCTCGACGTCGCCGAGCGGCTCAAGCAGAACGGCCTCATCGTCCGGCTGGTGAGCCCCTATCCGTGGCCGACCCGCAAGGGCCGGGTGCTCGACGGATTCGAGACCGAGGCGTGGGAGCGGCTGAACACCCATCCCAACGGGCTGTGGGGACGGCGCGAGCAGCTCGACGGCCGCGAGGTGCTGCGCGTCGCCGTCGCCGACCGCATGGAGCAGAGCTGCGTCAACTGCCACAACGCGGCAGCCGATTCGCCCAAGAAGGACTGGAAGGTCGGCGACGTGCGCGGCCTGATCGAGGTCGTCCAGCCGATCGACACCATCCTGGCAGGCTCGCAGAACCTCTCGCGGGACCTGGTCGTCGGCGGCAGCGTGGGCGGGCTGATCCTGCTCGGGCTCCTGCTCGCGAATGCGCTGCAGCTGATCCGGCCGCTGCGGGATCTCACGCGGGCCATTCGCGCGCTGGCGCGCGGCAAGAACGAAACTCCTATACCGCATACCGAGCGCACGGATGAGCTCGGCACCGTCGCCCGCGCACTCGAGCACCTCAAGCAGGAGACCGAGGAGCGCGTGCGCGCCGAGGCGCTGGTGAACCACATGGCGCGGCACGACGCGCTGACGCTGCTGCCCAACCGGGTGCTGTTCCGGGAAAACCTCAAGCAGGACATCGCACGCGCACGGCGCGATCATCCGCTTGCGGTGCTCTGCCTCGACCTCGACAACTTCAAGGCCGTCAACGACACGCTCGGCCATCCAATCGGCGACGCGCTGCTCAAGATGGTGGCCGAACGCCTCGCCGGCTGCCTCGAGACGAGCGACATGGTGGCGCGGCTCGGCGGCGACGAGTTCGCGATCGTTCAGCGCGAAGGCTCGCAGCCGGTCGGCGCGAGGGTGCTGGCGCAGAGCCTGATCGACGCGATCGGGGCGCCCTTCGATGTCGACGGCCACACCGTCGTCATCGGCACCAGCGTCGGGATCGCGCTCGCGCCCAATGACGGCGACGGCCCGGACGAAGCGCTCAAGAACGCCGATCTCGCGCTCTATCGCGCCAAGGCGGAGGGACGCGGCACCTACCGCTTCTTCGAGGCGGCGATGGACGCCGAGATGCAGGCCCGCCGCCTGCTCGATCTCGACCTGCGGGCGGCGCTCGCGCGCGACGAATTCGAGCTCTACTACCAGCCGCTGGTCGACCTGCAGGCGGCCGAGCTCAACGGCTTCGAGGCGCTGCTGCGCTGGAAGCATCCCGTGCGTGGGATGGTGTCGCCGGCCGACTTCATCCCGCTCGCCGAGGAAATCGGGGTCATCACCTCGATCGGCGCCTGGGTGCTCAAGCAGGCGTGCGCCGAGGCGGCGCGCTGGCCGTCGCATCTCACGATCGCCGTCAATCTCTCGCCCGTGCAGTTCAAGAACCGTGCGCTGGTGCTCGACGTGATCGCGGCGCTGGGCGCGTCGGGGCTCGCGGCGAACCGGCTCGAGCTCGAGATCACCGAGGCGGTGATGCTGCAGGACACCGAGGCTACTCTGGCGACCCTGCGGCAGCTCAAGGATCTCGGCGTGCACATCTCGATGGACGATTTCGGCACCGGCTACTCGTCGCTGAGCTACCTGCGCAAGTTTCCGTTCGACAAGATCAAGATCGACCAGTCGTTCGTGCGCGATCTCGAGAGCCGGCCCGAGTCGATGGCGATCGTGCGCGCAGTCGCCGGGCTGGGCAGCACGCTCGGCATCCCGACCACCGCCGAGGGCGTGGAAACGCTCGATCAGCTCAAGGCCGTGAAGGCGGAAGGCTGCACCCAGGTGCAAGGCTTCCTGATCGGCAAGCCGCAGCCGGCGAGCCAGATTCCCGCCCTGCTCAAGAGCACCTTCGCGGCCTAGTGCCGCGAAACCGAAGTTCGCACAATTTCTCGGCGAGTCCGTTTGCGAACTTCGGGTTCAACAGCGGCACTAGCATCATTGAGTTGCTAGTGTCCTTTCGATTCCGAAGTTCGCTCAGAGCGCGCTGCAGATGCCTGCGAACTTCGGAATCGGGACACAAGCCCGCTTCACCTCTCCCCACATGCATCGCTGATCATCGGCATTGCCGGTTGCGGCTGTGCCACGCTTTTGTAACAATCGCGCCGCCGGCGCAGCCCGGCGCCAAACGATTGACGGGCAAAAGCAGCATGGCCGAATGGTTCGTCGCCAAGGCGTCCGACCTCTCCGATGGTGATCGGCGCATCGTCACCGCCGGACGCCACGAGATCGGGGTGTTCCGCTCGGGCGGCGCCTACTACGCCTACAGCAATCAATGCCTGCACCAGGGCGGCCCGGCCTGCGAAGGCCTGCTGATCAACCGCGTCGTCGACGTCATCGCGCCCGACCGCACCTATCAGGGCCAGACCTTCTCCGACGACCTGCACTTCGTCTGCCCCTGGCACGGTTACGAATACGAGATCACCACCGGCGAATGCGTGGGCGACCGCAAGCTCAAGCTGCGCAAATACGAGGTGGTGCAACGGGGCGAGGACATCTACGTCGTCGCCTGACTTTTCGGTCGCGAGGCCGGACTCGATTTCGGGAGAACGCCCATGGACATGCCCCGCTCGGAAGTCCGCGAGTTGCGGTTCGACGAGTACTCGGCCACCAAGCACCTGGAGCACGCGACCCGGCAGGCGCACCAGCGCAACTACCAGGACTTCCTGATCGTCGACGTCGACTCGCACCACTACGAGAACGAGTCCTACAAGGAGGTGTTCTCCTACATCGACAATCCGGTGATCCGCCGGGCCGCCATGGAGTCGACCAAGCGCGGCGGGCGCTCGTCGATGATGAACACCCAGGTCGGCTACCAGGACCTGGGCGGCCGCATCACCCGCCACGAGCTGCGCAAGTACGAGAAGGTGCCGAGCGACGTCCACCGCGACATCAGCATGACCAAGCTGTGGATGGACGCCATGGGGGTGGACTACACCTGCCTGTTTCCGACCCCGATGCTGTTTCTCGGCCTGCATCCGCAGACCGAGGTCGAGGTCGCGATGGCGCAGGGCTATAACCGCTGGCTGTGCGAGCGGATCCTCGCGGCCGAGCCGCGGCTGATCTCGATGCTGTACCTGCCGTTCAACGACCCGGAAGCGGCCTACCGGACGGTCAAGGAGTTCGGCGACAAGAAGGGCGTGGTCGGGTTCATGGTGACGTCGCCGCGCTACAAGCCGGTGCACGACAACGCCTATGTGAAGACCTACGCGCTGCTCGAGGAGATGGGCAAGCCGATCTCGTTCCACGCTGCCTACAACTGGAACGACCAGTCGCTGGCGATGACGAACCGCTTCATCTCGGTGCACGCGCTCGGCTTCATGTGGTTCAACATGGTCCACATGACCAACTGGGTCATCAACGGCATGCCGGAGCGATTCCCGAAGCTCAAGGTGATGTGGATCGAGAGCGGGCTCACCTGGGCCTACTGCCTGATGCAGCGGCTCGACCACTCCTACATGATGCGCACGTCGGACTGCCCCTCGCTCAAGCGCAAGCCGAGCGAATACATGCGCGAGATGTATTTTTCGACGCAGCCGATGGAGATCCCGGACGATCCGTCGATCCTCGAGGCGACCTTCAAGATGATCAACGCCGAGACGCAGCTCTGCTGGTCCTCGGACTATCCGCACTGGGACTTCGACCTGCCGAGCACGATCTACGACCAGCCGTTCCTCTCCGAGCAGGCGAAGCGCAACATCCTCGGGGGCAACGCGGCGCGGCTGTTCGGTCTCGATCCGACGCCGGTGAAGAAGATCCCGTAACTCCTCAATCCGTCATGGCCGGGCATAGCCGTTCGAAGAACGGCGTCGCTTCGCTCGCCTATGTCCCGGCCATCCACGCCTTCGCTCACTGAAAGAAAGACGTGGATGCGCGGGTCAAGCCCGCGCATGACGAGGCGCGATCACTGCACCGCGAGGTGCGCGGCCTTGGCGAGATCGACGGCGAGGGCCGCTTCCCGGGCGACGCGGGCGTCGAAGTCGGCCGGCGACATGACGAGCGGCTCGACGCCGAGCGCGGCGAGCTTCTCCTTCATGGTCGGGCCCTTGATGGCGGTGACGATCTCGTCATGCAGGCGGGCGACGAGGTCGCGCGGCGTGCGCTTGGGGACGAAGACGCCGACCCAGAAATCGAAATTGGAGTTGGGGAAGCCGGCCTCGACCGTGGTGGGCAGGTGCGGCAGCGCCTCGGCCCGCCGTGAGCCGCTGACCGCGAGCGCAACGAGCTTTCCGTCGTTGATCAGCGGCGCCCCGGCCGCGACCGGACAGAAAAAGAAGTCCACCCGGCCGGTCAGCACCTCGGTCATGGCCTCGGGCGAGCCCTTGAACGGAACAGGCTGTGCCTCGATCCCGGCGGCGAGGCGGAAGCGCTCGGCGGTGAGATGGGTCGGCGTGCCGACGCCGACCGCCGCATAGTTCATCGTGCCGGGACGCGCCTTGGCGGCGGCGACGAGCTGCTGCACCGACGTGATGTTCTTCTGCGGCGGGACGACGAGGACGAGCGGCACGTTGCCGAGCGTGGTGACGCCGGAGAAATCCCGCACCGGGTCGTAGGGCACGTTGGCCTGGATCGCCGGCACGGTGAGGACCGCGTTCGAGTGGACGAGGATCGTATAGCCGTCGGGCTCCGCGCGCGCGACGGCGGCCGAGCCGACCGTGGTGCCGCCGCCGACCCGGTTCTCCACCACGAAGGTGCGGCCGAGCCGGGTGGAGACGTCATCGAAGACCACGCGCGGCACCAGATCGGTGGCGCTGCCGGCCGCATAGGGCACGATCACGCGGACGTTCCGGGCCGGCCATTCCTCCGCGCGGGCTTGGCGCGCACCGGCGCCGAGGGCGAGCGGGAGCGAGAGCCCGGACAGCGAGCGGACGCCCCAGGCGAGCAGATGACGGCGGTTCATGTGCGTCCTCGGTTCAGGTCGAGCGGCCGTCACCTTAAGGCAATCGCCGGACGGAAAATACCACGCTCGCTCGGCGCCGCCGGCGCGCGGACGGCCCGGGCCGCCGTCCCGCTACTCGCTGCCCGCGATGCCGGCGGCCTCGACGATCTTGCCCCAGCGAACGATCTCGGACTTGACGAACGCCTTGAGCGCCTCGGGGTCCGGCGTCACCTGCGGGATCGCGCCGTCGCGGAAGAGATCGCGCTGGACCTCCGGATCGGTCATGACGGCACGGATCTCCGCATTGAGCTTGGCGACGATCGCCTGCGGGGTTTTGCCCTGGGTCGCGACCATGTGCCAGGAGGCGGTGTCGTAGCCCGGCATGCCGACCTCGGCGAGCGGCGGGATATCGGGCGCCGCGCCCACGCGCTCGCGGGTGGTGACCCCGAGCGCGCGCAGCCGGCCGGCCGCGATCAGCCCGAGCGCGGGCGGCACGTCGCTGAACATGAACTGGATGTTCTTCGCCATGACGTCGGTGAGCGCCGGCAGCGTGCCCTTGTAGGGGACATGGATGAGATCGAGGCCGAACATGCTCTTGAACAGCTCGGCGTTGAGATGATGGAACGTGCCGACGCCCGGCGTGCCGAACGCGACCTTGCCGGGACGCTCCTTGATGTAGCTGACAAGTTCGGCAACCGAATGCACCGGCAGCTCGGGATTGACGACCAGCACGTAGGGCACGCGCGCGACCAGCGCGACCGGCGCGAGATCGACGGTCGGGTCGTAGGGCAGGCTCTTGCGGACCGTGACGTTGAGCGCCATCGGGGTCGAGGAGGCCATCATGAGGGTGTAGCCGTCGCCGGCCGAGCGGGAGACCGCGGTCGCCGCGATGACGGCGCTCGCACCCGGCTTGTTCTCGATCACGAAGGGACGGCCGAGCCGCTGCTCGAGCTTGTGTCCGAGCACGCGCGCGAACAGGTCGGTGGCGCCGCCGGGCGCATAGGGCACCACGAAGGTCACCGGCCGCGACGGATAGTCCTGCGCGGGCGCCGCGCCCGACAGCACGCAACCGATCAGCACGCCGAACCACCACACGCGCATCGCCACTCCTCGCTCGCACAAAAGCAATCACGCGGCCTTGGGCGGCCGCGTGATCGATGCAGGAAACGCCAGCTTACTTGCCAGCGAACATATTGTTGAACAGCTTGAACGTGTTCTCGTTCGGATTGGTCGGCGCGGCCGGCTTGGCGACCTTGGCCGCCTTGGCGTGGTGCGCCTTGGCGTGGTGCGCCTTGTGCTTCGCCGCCATGGCGAACGACGGCGACAGCGCGAAGGCCGTAACCGTCAACAGAAGGGTGACTTTGCGCATGATGTTCTCCCCAGCCTCAGAACTGCCGCATCGCGATCACGATAGCGCCGGCCGGCCGACGGAACCAGCGCGAGGAACCCGCTGCGCACAGGATCGAAGGGCGTTGGGGGAATACCCGCGCCTGCGGACAGGTCGGCCGGCCGCCCCGGTAACCCACCCTTAAACCGCCGCCGTTAGCGTGGTCGGGGGACCTCCCGGCAGCGGGCCCCGGAGCGGGACATGGCGGGGAAGACCAGACGCACGGCGGAGCGGCGGGAGCCCGACGTCGACGACGAGGACGAGGACGAGGCGCCAGCCCGCGCCCGGCCGCGGCCCCGCCGTCGCTCGCGCGGCCGCCGCGGTCCATGGGCGCCGATCCGCCTCCTCTACTGGGGTGTGGTCGGGGCGCTGTGGGCCGTGATCCTCGGCATCGGGGCGATCGTCTGGGTCGGCTCCCACCTGCCGCCCATCCAGTCGCTCGAAATCCCAAAACGCCCCGCCTCGATCCAGATCCTCGGGATCGACGGACACCTGCTCGCACGCCGCGGCGACATGGCGGGGGATGAGCTCTCCCTCAGGGAGATGCCGCCGTATCTGCCGAAGGCCTTCATCGCCATCGAGGACCGGCGCTTCTACTCCCACTATGGCGTCGACCCGGTCGGCCTGGTGCGGGCTGCATTCGCGAACCTCATGCATCGCGGCGTGTCGCAAGGCGGCTCGACCATCACGCAGCAACTCGCCAAGAACCTCTTCCTCACCCAGGAGCGCACGCTCGCCCGCAAGCTGCAGGAGGTCGTGCTCGCGCTGTGGCTCGAGCACAAGCTCGGCAAGTCGCAGATCCTCGAGCTCTACCTCAACCGGGTCTATTTCGGCGCCGGCGCCTACGGCGTCGAAGCGGCGGCGCAGCGCTATTTCGGGAAATCGGCGCGGCATGTGACGCTCTCGGAAGCCGCCCTGCTCGCCGGCCTCGTCAAGTCGCCGTCGCGGCTCTCGCCGACCAAGAATTTCAATGCCGCCGAGCGGCGCGCCCAGGTCGTGCTCGCCGCCATGGCGGATGCCAAGCTCGTCAACGAGCGCGCCGCCAAGGTCGCGATGGCGCAGCCGCCGCGCATCCTCAAGCCGGCGGTCGGCGGATCGATCAACTACGTCGCCGACTGGGTGATGGACGCGGTCAACGATCTGATCGGGCACGTCGACCAGGATCTCGTGGTGGCGACCACGATCGATCCCGCCCTGCAGGCCGCCGCCGAGAAGGCGCTGGTGGACGAGCTCACGCAGAAGGGTGACAAGTTCGACGTCGAGCAGGGGGCGCTGGTGGCGATGACGCCGGACGGCGCGGTGCGGGCGCTGGTCGGCGGCAAGAATTACGGCGAGAGCCAGTTCAACCGCGCGGTGTCCGCCCGCCGCCAGCCGGGCTCGTCGTTCAAGCCGTTCGTCTACCTGACGGCGCTCGAGCGCGGGCTCACCCCCGACACGCTGCGCGAGGACAAGCCGATCGAGCTCAAGCGCTGGCATCCGGACAACTACGGCCACGAGTATTACGGGCCGGTCACCCTCACCCAGGCGCTCGCGCTGTCGCTCAACTCGGTCTCGGTGCGGCTCACGCTCGAATGCGGGCCGGCCGAGGTGGCGAAGACCGCCTATCGGCTCGGCATCACCTCGCCGCTCGAGGCCAATCCGTCGATCGCGCTCGGCACCTCGGAGGTATCCATGCTCGAGCTGGTGTCGGCCTACGCGCCGTTCGCCAACGGCGGGATGGCGGCGGTGCCGCGCGTCGTCGCGCACATCCGCAGCGCCGACGGCAAGACGCTCTACACCAGCGCCGACCTCTCGCCCGGCCGCGTAATCGACGCGCGCTATGTCGCGATGATGAACACCATGATGCACGCGACGCTCACCATCGGCACCGCGCGGCGGGCCGACCTGCCGGGCTGGATGGCGGCCGGCAAGACCGGCACCAGCCAGGATTATCGCGACGCCTGGTTCATCGGCTACACCGGCCACCTGGTCACCGGCGTGTGGTTCGGCAACGACGACGCCTCGCCGACCAAGAAGGCGACGGGCGGCAGCCTGCCGGTCGAGGTATGGAGCCGATTCATGAAGGCCGCGCACCAGAACGTCGCGGTCGCCGACCTGCCGGG
>DASTZX010000271.1:0-4707 GCA_035764045.1 Xanthobacteraceae bacterium
TCCTCGTCAGCATGCCTCGCCGGCGTGAAACGCTGGTATCGCCCGAGGCCGCCTCTCGTCTCGAACCACCCTACGCCTTCGCCACCCGCACCGCGTTGCCGTCGCGCGTGAGCGTTGCGCCGAACGGCGTGCTGCGCGCCGCAAGCTCGGCGACCGCGTCGGCCTCCTTGCCGATCTCGCACAGATAGGTCTCGTTCCGCTGGTTGTGACGCACGAAGCGGAACGTGACGTCCTCGATGCCGTCGCGGCCGACTTCGGCGCGCACCAGCATGCCGAGCCAGTCGCCGTGCGCGCGCCCGCCATGGCCGGTGTGGAACGAGAGATTGCCGAGCCCGTAGAAGATCGGCTTGCCCTTGTGCATGCCGACCGGCAGCGCGTAATGCGGCCCGTGCCCCATCACGATATCAGCGCCGGCGTCGATCGCGGCCTGCCCGATCTCCGTCATGTATTGCAGCACTTCCTCCCGCAGCCCCCAATGGCAGGACGCGACCAGCACGTCGACGCGTGGCCGCAGCGCGGCGATATCGTCCGTGAAGGCGGTGAGCGAGGCGCGATCCGCCCAGGTGATGATCTCGGGCGGTACGCCCGGCCGGTTGGCGGGCGGCATGCCGGGCCGCAGCCGGGCGGTCGGCACCTGATAGGCGGTGTGGCCGCGGATCACCGCGATGCCGGGCGCGTCCGCATGCGCTTCGTGATTGGTCGGCCAGTAGACCGAGCTGCGCTGCAGGAACCCGAAGCGCACGCCGCCGCGCTCGAGCACCACCGGCGCGCGCGCCGCCGCGAGGTCGGCGCCCGCCCCGGCATGCGGAATGCCGAGCGCGTCGAGCCGCGCGATCGACGCTGCGATGTTCGCATCGCCGTAATGGACGTTATTGGCGATCCCGACCGCCTGGATCCCGCCGCGCCGGAGCGCCTCGCCGCCGATTTCCGGATCGGCGAAGAAGCCCTCGTTTTCGGTCGAATGTCCGGTCGGCAGCGTGAGGCAGCATTCGAGATTGGCGAACACCATGTCGGCCTGGCGCAGCTCACTCCCGATCAGCCCGAAGGGCACCGCGGGATCCGTGACCTTCATCAGGTTCACGTCGCCGGCGAGGATCATCTGCAAGGTCATGTTGACGCCGTCCCATCCCGTCTCGCTCGGCCGCCTGCATGCCGAGCGCCCGATCATGCTGGCACAGGCGCGGATGCTCGACTACAGTCGCTCATTTAGCGCACACTATCGCCCGGCATTGCACGACGGGCCAGGGGGAAGGATCACGCCGATGCGCTCGCTGTCACGCCGGAAATTCATGCAGACCACGAGCGCTGCCGCAAGCGGCGTGGCGGCGTTCGGCATCCTGACACGGCCGGGCGACGCCGCCGAGTTCACGTTCAAGTACGCCAACAATCTCGTCCTGACCCACCCGGTCAATCTCCGGCTGAAGGAAGCGGTCGACAAGATCAGGGAGCAGTCGTCCGGCCGGATGGAGGTGCAGATCTTCCCCAACAGCCAGCTCGGCGGCGATACCGACGTGCTCTCGCAGCTTCGCACCGGCGCGATCCAGATGTTCAACCTGTCGGGTCTCATCCTCGCCATCTACGTGCCGCTCGCCTCGATCAATGGCGTCGGATTCGCATTCAAGGACTACGGCCAGGTGTGGCCCGCCATGGACGGCGCGCTCGGCGCGCTGATCCGCGAGGCGATCGGCAAGGCCGGGCTCACCGCGTTCGACAAGATGTGGGACAACGGCTACCGCCAGATCACCTCGAGCACACACCCGATCAACGGTCCGGACGATCTCAAGGGCTTCAAGATCCGCGTGCCGGTGAGCCCGCTGTGGACCTCGATGTTCAAGGCGCTGGGCGCCGCGCCCACCGGCATCAACTTCAACGAGGTCTATTCGGCGCTGCAGACCAAGGTAGTCGAGGGCCAGGAGAATCCGCTCGCCCTCATCGAGCTGGCAAAGCTCTACGAGGTGCAGAAATACGTCTCGCTGACCAACCACATGTGGGACGGCTTCTGGACGCTGGCCAACACGCAGGCCTGGAGCGGCCTGCCCAAGGATCTGCAGGAGATCGTGGCGCGCAACGTCAACGCGGCCGCCGTCGCGGAGCGGGAGGACATCCGCAAGCTCAGCGAGTCGGTGCAGACGGAGCTGACCCGCAAGGGCATGGTCTTCAATACGACCGATGCGGAGAAATTCCGCGCCGCGCTGCGCGCCGCCGGCTTTTACGCCGAGTGGAAAGGCAAGTATGGAGCGCAGGCCTGGGCGGTGCTGGAGAAGCAGGTCGGCACGCTCGGCTGATCGGGTCTTTCGTCCGTGAGCGCCGGCCGCGAACCCGCCGAGATCGTCACCGCATCCGAGCAGGGCGCAGCGGCGGCGGTCGGCGACGCCGCGGCCCCGCCGCGATTCGCGCGCGTCGACGCGGCGCTTGCGGTCGCGACCGAGCTGCCGGCCGCGATCCTGGTCGGCGTCGAGATCCTGGTGCTGCTGCTCGGCGTGGTGTCGCGCTACGTGTTCAATCGTCCCCTGACCTGGACGGACGAGCTTGCGACTGCGCTGTTCCTCTGGCTCGCGATGCTCGGGGCGGTCATCGCCTTGCGACGCTCCGAGCACATGCGGCTTGGGTTCCTGGTGGAGATCGCGCCGCCGCGCTGGCGCCGCCGGCTCGAGACCCTGGGCCTGATCATCGTCGCGACGTTTCTCCTCGCCATGATCCCGCCCGCGCGCGCCTATGTGGCGCTGCAATGGTTCATCATCACGCCGGCGCTGGAGCTGCACGACAGCCTGCGGGTCGCGGCGATCGCGGTCGGCATGGCGCTCATGCTGGTGATCGTCGTCGCCCGCCTGATCGAACGCGCGAGCATCATCGAGGCTGCGGGCGCCATTGGGCTCGTGTTTGCGGCCGCGCTCGGCCTGTGGCTCGCCCAGCCGGCGCTGCTGGCCCTCGGCAATCTCAATCTGCTGGTCTTCTTCGTCGGCATGGTCGCGATCTGCGTCGCGCTCGGCGTGCCGATCGCCTTTGCGTTCGGCATCGCGACCGTCGCGTATCTCACGCTCACCACGCAGGTGCCGCTCACCATCATGGCGAGCCGGATCGATGAAGGCACCTCGAACCTGATCCTGCTCTCCGTGCCGCTGTTCGTCTTCCTTGGCCTGCTGATCGAGATGGCGGGGCTCGCGCGCGTGCTCGTCGACTTCCTGGCGGCGCTGGTCGGTCACGTGCGCGGCGGGCTGTCCTACGTGCTGCTTGGCGCGATCTATCTGGTCTCGGGCATCTCCGGCTCCAAGGCGGCCGACATGGCGGCGGTGGCGCCGGTCCTGTTTCCCGAGATGCGCCGGCGGGGCACCGATGCGGGCGAGCTGGTCGCCCAGCTCTCCGCGTCCGGCGCCATGTCCGAGACCATCCCGCCGAGCCTCGTGCTGATCACCATCGGGTCGGTGACCGGCGTCTCCATCGCCGGCCTGTTCACCGGCGGCCTTCTGCCGGCGTTCGTTGCCGCGGTGGCGCTGGTCGTGGTCTGCCGCCTGCGCTCGCGGGGCGAGGATCTCGCCGGGGTCAAGCGGACGCCGCCCAGGCAGGTCGCGAAAAGCTTCGTGGTCGCCCTGCCCGCTTTGGCGTTGCCGTTCCTCATCCGCACCGCCGTGGTCGAGGGCGTCGCGACCGCGACCGAGGTCTCGACCGTCGGCGTGGTCTACACGGCCGCGGCCGGGCTGTTGATCTATCGACAGTTCGACTGGCGGCGGCTCTATCCCATCATGATCGAGACCGCTTCGCTGTCGGGCGCGATCCTCCTGATCATCGGCACGGCGACCGCCATGGCCTGGGCGCTCACGCAGTCCGGCTTTTCGCGCCAGCTCGTGACGTTGATGGAGCAGGTGCCGGGCGGCCAGCTCGGCTTCCTGGGCGTCAGCATCGTGGTGTTCATGGTCCTCGGCAGCCTGCTCGAGGGCATCCCGGCGATCGTGCTGTTCGGCCCCCTGCTCTTTCCCGCCGCCCGTGCGCTCGGCGTGCACGACGTGCATTACGCGATGGTGGTGATCCTGGCGATGGGGATCGGGCTTTTCGCGCCGCCCTTCGGGGTCGGGTTCTATGCCGCCTGCGCCATCGGACGCGTGCCGCCCGACCGGGCGATGGGACGGGTATGGCCCTATCTCGCTGCCGTGCTGATCGCGCTCATCATCGTTGCGCTGTTTCCCTGGCTCTCGATCGGCTTTCTCTGAAAACGACGAAGGCCCCGGGCCGGAGCCCGGGGCCTTCGCCTCGCGTCAAAGCTCAAGACGCAAAAAGATCAAGCTTACTCGATCACGCGGATCACACGATGCGAACGCGCATCGACCAGCACGCGCTGATCATTCACATAGGCGTACACATATTCGCGGTGTGCCGGGATCGTGTACACGTGCACGGTACGGGGAATCGGCTCGCCGACCACCACACGCTCACGCACGCGATCGTAGTGCCGCGGATGGCCGGTCACGAATCCCAGCACGTCACCCGGCAGCTCAACCGCGGCGCCGACGGTGCCGCCGACGATGCCGCCCACCGGACCGCCCGCGCGGTAACCCTCGTGGTAGCCTCGCTCGGCCGGAGACTGAGCAAACGACATCGCAGGGCACAGCGCAGCCGCAGCCAACACGCCTGCAATGAGTACCTTTCGCATTGCGCCTTCTCCTCTTGCTGTTGCGCCGGGAGAAAACGCGCAGGGGACACGGCGGTTCCGAT
>DASTZX010000272.1:0-8906 GCA_035764045.1 Xanthobacteraceae bacterium
ACGAACGGTGGATTTCGAGATCGCCCGCATGCGCGCGAACGTCGCGATCGTCACCAGCTCGTCGGCCGGTGCGGCTCGTGCTGCTGCGAGCTCCTCGCGCACGACGCGGCGCACGACGCTCTCGATCACCGCCTCCAGCGCTTTCTCGATGGGGCTCACCGGACACCCCCCGTCAGATCACGTTGAAACGGGCCATGGCTTGCGCCAGGCGCGCGCGGCGGCGCATGGCGCGGGTCCGGGCGCCGCGGGCGGGGCGGGGCGGGGCGGCGGGGCTTACCCCTAAAGGGGTATCGCCCCACCCGCCCCACGCCCCAGCGGGGCAAACGCCCCACGTCGCCCCAGGCCGCCCCACTGCCCCACCTACGACGCATGGTGTTGCCTCGGCTCGGGAATCTTCACCAAGCCGCCCACGATCACGAGTCGCCCCACCTCGATCAGCCGCTCCAGCGCGTCGCGCATGCGGTGGTCCGAGATCGGCCGCTTGTCGGCTTCACGAAACTTGCGCTGTGAGTAGAACTGACCGCTCATCGCCAGCGCCCGCACGAAGCCGAACGCCTTCTCATCATCCTCCTCGTGCCGCTTGGCCTTGTCCGCGCTCCGCTTGGCCTTGGCCTCCTCTTTCGTCGGCGGGGGGACGACGTCGAAATCTACGTTCCACCTCGCGCACACCGCTTCGTGGTTGTCGTCATCCTCGATCTGCAGATCCAGGTTGAATCTCCCCGCAGACCGCGCGCCCTTGATCTCAGACTCCATGATGTTCGTGAAAGAGGTCTGGCCATCGCTTGCGCCCTCGTCGCACTCCACGAAATAGATCCCGTTGTCGACGGAGCCGTGAATCGCAGAGCTGCCGCGCAGCTTCAACCCACCACTGCGCCGTGCGCTGTTCTCGCCGGGCTTGCTCGCGTGGTGCACCGCGAGCACGTCACAACCGAGGAGCTCGCCAAGGAGTCGCAACCGGCGCATGACGTCGCGCATGCTGTCGCGCTTGTCTTCCTCGCCGGAATGGATGTCGGACAGCGGATCGAGGATGAGCAGGTCGATCTTCCCGCGCGCCCGGCATGAGGCGACGATCCACGCGAGCTCATCATCGTTCAACACGTCAATGAACTCGCCGCGAGGCTGGAGGTACAGGCTTCCCTCGGGAATCGTGCGATCACCTCCCCGCAGCAGCGCCCGGATTCGGTTGCGTGCCTGGCGCGCGGTGTCCTCGGCCATGAAGCACGCTACGCAGCCCTGCGTCGCGTAGAACTCGCCGCACACGCTGGTCCCTGTCGCGACTCCGACGGCAATCTCCAGCGCCAGCCAAGTTTTCTTGGAGATCTTGGGCGGGCCCCCTATCACAGTGGTCCCGCCGCGAGTGATCAGCCGATGCACACGCCAGCTCTGCTCCGGGAACTCCTCGCCGAGTAGGTGCGCCGCGTCGACGCCGAATAGCGGTTTCCGCTTCGTGCGGCGCTTCCCTTTGAGCGCACCCTGGATTTCCTCCAGCGCGCGCGCGACCTCGGCCTCGAATGGATCCGAGTCGACCGTGGTCTCGCTCTGCATGTCGCTCGCGACATCTGCCGCAGCGCTTGCCGCGGTCGCCTCGATTTCCTCGACGGTTCCACCCGCCTCGATCCAGTCCGCCGCATCCTTGCCGCGGCGGGGCTCGATCACGCGCACGCTCGCCGCCACGCCGCGGAGCTGCGCCGCGACGTCTGCAGCGTGCCGTCGGCCCGGGTCGTCTGCATCGGCGATTACGACCACGCGACGGCCCTTGAGCGCCTTGCTGGCGCAGTCGGCGACGCTCCTCCACTTCCCTGCGCCCTGTGGATTGCAGGTGGCTACGAGTCCGAGCTCTTCGAGCGCCTCGACATCCTTTTCGCCCTCGACGACGTAGACCACGCGCTCGGGGTCAGCCTCGATCACGCGGTCCAGGTAGTAGAGCACGCGGCGCGTTCCCTTGAGGCTCCAGATCCACCGCCCACCGCCCTCGGGATCCGGTCGCCGCTGCCGAAACGCCTTCGGCTCGTACCTCACAACCTGGTAGACGAGCGCCCCGTTTTCGTCGTGGTAGTCGTACTCCGCGACGATCGAACCTAGCGAGCTCTGGCCTGATACCTCCGATGCTTCCGGCGGTGTCGCCTCGCCGTGCGTCGTGCCGCACCCGCATGGCCCGGTGAGCCGATGGCCGTACGTGTTGCTGCCCTCGGAGAGCTTGAGCGTGCCCGCGTGCTCATCGCGCGAGCAGTGCGCATACCCGTCACCCGATAGGAACCCGTGGCACCGCCGCTCGGCGCCACGCGGATCGCCATCGGCGCCCTTGCAGATCGGGCACCGTCGGCCGCGCACGTAGCGGTGCTCGGGATGGACCGCGCCGCTCACCGGCGACCTCCGGACCGCGGGTCGCGGATCGGTTCGGTCGGTGGGCCGAGCGTCATCGGCGACACCGCCTCGGGCCGACGTGCTCTCAGGTCGGCGAATAGCGCCTTGTAGATCGACTCGCGCTCGACGGGATCGAGCTGGTCAGCCGCGGCGAGCGCGGTCCGGATCAGCTCGGCGACGGCGGCAGCACGCGCCGTCATGGCGCCACCTCACAGCCGAGGTAGCGCCGGGTCGTAGGTAGTTCTGGTTCAGGGTCGGGGTCGCCCGTGCTGGCGCTTGTGCCGGCCATCCTCGCCACCACGCGGTGTGCGCGGCGAGCGCGGGGCCGGCGAGCGCGGGACCGGCGAACCGTGGCCAAACGCAACCACGGGCGCTTGCGCACCGCGCTCACCGCCGGCGTTAGAATGATTGTCAGGCGCCAAGCGGAGGTATTCGCGATGCGCGACGCTGCCTGAGAGGCAAGTGTGCAGGCATTCGCCACCCGCGTCGCCTCCTCCATTCTTGCGAGGAAATCGCTGGGCGGTGGCACACCCTGTGTGATGCTCGCTACGATGCTATCAACTCGGGCCTTGAGCCGCTCAGCTCTGCGGCAGAGAGCCTGCGCGCGCGAGAGCGCCCGCTGGACCACGCGCCCCCCCAACTCCATCGGGAGGCGTCGAATGAGCCGCTCACGCCGTCTGGCCATCTTGGACTCACGCGGCGAGCGCATTCCGAGGCTCGCGGTGAGCGTGTGTGCCATCGTGGCTCGCCACCCGCGCGACGAGTAGACGCCGTGTTCGTCAGTGGTCTGTGGTAGCGTTATCTCCATCCGTGGCCTCTGTGTTGGCAGGGGTTGCGGTCAGGACCGGGGAGCGCTGGCAACGCTCTCGCAGGTCCGTATTGAGCGCGGTTGTCCGCACGTGGCGAGCCTAGAGCAGCGCTCTGACAATCCCGCGCGCTGACCGGCGCGAGCGGCGTGCTCCGGGCCGGGCCGGACCGCCAGCAATCGGCTGCCGATGCACGAATCCCGGCCGATCTGTAATGTGCACACTTGACGCTCTTACCCGTATCCAGGCCCCATCTGAGCCCTGCATGAAACCCGACCGGCGCGCGCGCGTACAGATGCCGAGCGCCTTGGGCCTGCGGCGAGCTGCCCGGCGCCGGCGACGCGAGCGCCTCGCGCTGGACGCCAGCGCCGCCGCCGCCGCGATCGGCGAGCCGTCCATCGCCACCGCGCCGGGCCGGTCGAGGTCGCCGCGGTCGCCTCCGAGCCGGGTCATCCGCGGTCGAGCGCCAGGACCGCGAGCACCGCGCCCGCGAGCTCCACGGCCGCACCAGCGCCAGCGAGCGGGTCGAGGTTGCTGCCGCCCCCGGCGAGCTGCCCGAGCGCCTGGGCGACGTCCAGAGCGCCCCTGCCGCCGCCATCGCCGGCGAGCTGGTGACCCGGTGCGGTTCGAGCTCCTCGGCCGCGCGACGTCGCCGGCGAGCCCAGGGCCGCGCTCGACGTGCCGCCCGGGGTTTCGCTCATGGACCGCTGCTCTAAGCGAAACCCTCCGGATCGCGCCCGTGAGCTCCTCGGCCGCGCGACGGTCGCCGGTGCTCGGCGTCGAGGTCCTTGGCCTGGGCCTGGGCGACGCCGCCGGCGAGCGCCACGAGCTCCGGGCCGAGCTGGTCGCCCAGGTCGGCCGGTGCGCCGCCGCCAGCTCGGCGAGCGCTCCCCGCGGTCGAGCGCCTCGCGCTGGACGCCAGCGCCGCCGCCGCCGCGATCGGCGAGCCGTCCATCGCCACCGCGCCGGGCCGGTCGAGGTCGCCGGCGAGCTCCAGCTCGGCATCGAGGTCGTGGGCGCCGACTACCGCCACTGCCCCGCAGCGCTCGCCGAGCAGTGCCTGGGCGACGTCCAGGGCCGGGCCGGTGCGTGGCCGCGAGCGTCGCCGATCGCTGCAACTACCTCGTAGCCGCGACCTTCGCGATCTCCAACTCGACCCCGTCGATTCGCTTGTTGATCTCCTTCATCTCCGACAGGCGCTCCCAGGCGAGCTTCTCGTTGTATTCAAGCATCCTCACGCGCTCGCTCATCTGGTGCCACTCCCACGCCGCGCCACCGAGTAGAGCCATAACCACAACGCCGATCGCCAATGTCCTGATCTTCACCATGCCAGCCAGCCTACGCGCTGCGGCGACGAGGGCGCAACGACCCGAGGCGACGCCTCGACCGCGCCCGCCAGCGCCGCCGAGCGGTTCGAGGTTGCTGCTGCCCTCGGCGAGCTGGTGACCGGCGCGTTCGAGGTCGCCGCCGCTGCGTTCGCTCTACCGCGCCGAGCTGGTCGAGACGATCGACGCTACTGGGCCGGTGGCTACGGCTGCTGAGGTGTCGGTCGCCCGAACCGTCGCCACGCGAGCCACGCCAGCAGGCCGAAGCCGATGAGCCGGCCGCCCCAGTCGATGGGCTCGAGGTCTCGCCGGTCCGCGGCGAGCCGCTCGCGATCACCGCGGTCTAGCGACCCGTCGATCACATAGTCGCTGAGCGTCAGGGTGAACCCGCAGAGGGTGCCGGCCGCCGCAACGCCGACGACCCGGAAGCCCTCCCCGGCGTGCCCCGCGATGATGAAGAATCCGACCACGAGCGCCAGAACGAGGACCAGTCTCCGCATTCTCGGATCGTGCGCGCGATCCGCACCCGCTTCAAGGGTTGACGTAGGTGGTGCGCTCGACGAGGAGCGGATCGACACCGGCGCGCCGGCGCCGCGACCCGCCGCGACGAGCTATCGCCCGCCGCGCTTCGTGGGCGCGCTCGATCCCTCGATCTGGTCGAGCGCGCGGGTGAGCAGCGAGCGCACCGCATCGACGCGCGAGCCGGGCCGAGCTGTCGTCATCGCCAGAGTCCTCGGCGAGCCGGCCGACTCCGACAGCCCATGTGGGCCATGAGCCGGCATCGTCCCCATGTTCTGGGCGCGTGGAGGTCCACTGACCCGGCCGCCGAGGTCTACGCCGCGCTTTGGCTTGGCGCGCTCCTGGCCGCCACCGGCGCCCCGATCGACCCCTTCCCTCCCGCGCTCGCCGACCTCGCCCGCCGGTACTTCGAGCTCTACTCGCCCGAGGGCAAGGTGTAGGCGCCAGCCCTGGCGATCATCGCCGCGATCACGTCCTCGTCGCTGCGCTCCAGCACCCGCCGGTTGTGCTTGAACAGCTCCAGCAATTCGGCGTCCGATCCGCCGTCGTAGCGGTAGTCGGGGCACAGGTAGCGGATACGCAGGACGATGTCGGCGTCTCGGGCGGACATGGTCTCCCGTGCGCTCGCTGCCGGTGCGCTCGGCGGCGGTGCGCTCGGCGGCGGTGCGCTCGGTGCCGCCCGTCCGCTCGGCGCGGCCTGCCCAACCGGCGCCTGTTTGCCCGCCGACGGGCTCGGCGCTGCGCGATCCCGTCGCTCACCCGCCTCGGCGACCGCTCGTCTCAGCCGGTGGAACACCTGCATGGCCGAGAACGATGACTTATCGATCAGGCGAATCAGGGTCGTCATGACCTCGACGGTTCCCGGATCCGGCTTCTTCCAGTCCGTGTCGCCGAAGGTCGTTCTGGTGATGTCCGAGAGGACGTCCACCTCGTCGAGCGCGCGTCGCAGATTTTCCAGCTCGCTCGCGATGCTCATGCTTCGCTCCCGTGGTCCGACGGCCCCGGTGCCGTGCCTCGGCCGTCGTGGTCCCACCGCTCGCCCGCGGGCGCCGGCTGCGCATCGGCCACGGCGCTGTGCAGCCGGTGGAACGCCGCCAGGGCGCCGGTGGCCGACTTCGAGATCAGCCCCAGCAGGCTGGCCATGCGCTCGTCGTGGAGCGGATCGTCGTCATCCCGGTCCTGGCGGTCGTACGCCTCCGCCGTGACCGCCGCGAGCGCCTCGGTTTCGCCGAGCGCGATCCGCAGCGCGTCGAGGCCACTAGCGACGTCGCTCATGCTGCACCGCCGCGCTTGGCCAGCTCCGCGGCGATCTGCTCGCCGGTGTACTGCGCCTCCCGTACCGCGAGCTTGCCGGCCTCCACGAGGTACTCCACGCGCATCCGGAGGCGCTGGACGCTGTCGTCCTCGTCGTCCCCGCCGTCGTCGCCGACGCCCCACGACACCAGCAGCTCCTTCTCGGCGCTGGTGACGAAGGCATCGGCACGTCGGAGTTGGTCGCGCAGGACGCAGACCAGGTGGTCGGACTCGTCGTCGGGCTGTGGCTCGGGCGGCGCTGGTAACGCGAGGCGGCTGCGGTTGTCAGGGGTCTCTCGTTTCGCTAATCTCTGCCGGGGGTTGCGATGCTTACTCATCGTGACTCCTTGGCTCGTCGGCGGATTTCACCCGTCGGCGGGCCGCTATGGTTCTGCGCCAGGAGGTGGCGCTGCCTGTCCCGCATGGGGACGCAGATCGTCAGGTGTGTTCGCTGGCGGGGAGCGCGCCCGCGGCCGGCTCCGCGATTCGCGGCCCGCTGCCGGGTGCCTACCCATCGAGCAGCTCCTCGATCCGGCGCAGCGCGCGGCGCAGGGCCTTCGGGTCGGCGCCCGACCGGCGCAGCGCCAGCGCGGCCTCAAGTTCGGCGGCTATCGGGTCGGCTGCAGCTGCAGCGGGATCGCTGCAATCAGCTGGCGCTCCAGGATGCTCGGCGACACTCGGCAACCCACTGACCACCCCAAGTTCTCGAAATTCCGTGCGTGGGGTGTCGTGGCGTAGCAAAGCCCGCGTCTTCAAGTCCCGTCCGCTCCGCCAACTTTCGCGAGTCATAACAGCAGGTTCCAGCACTGCAGCGAACGGTGCAGCGAGCGCCGATCCCCCGCCGGCAGCCACCGGCATGGGCATCTCCACGAGCTTCCCCTCGCGGAGGCTGATTCGGACCTTGGCCACCTCGGCGCACAGCGCCGGCCACGGCATCGTCGTGTAGTCGTCCATGATGTCGCCGTCGGGGCCGTGCGTCGCGAAGTGCAGCGTGTCGGCCACCGCGCCATCCGCCCGGGCGATCGAGATGAACGTGCGTCGCGCGTCATGCTGGCGCCGCGCCCGGAGGCCGATGCGGTCGAGGTCCTCGTGGAACCGCCGCAGGCTCGCGTTGACGTTGCGGTACGCCCCGCGCCGCGACGGCACGATCGGGTCTTCCGGCCGCGGCTTGCGGCCGGTGAGCTGCTCGAACCCCGAGAGCTTCCATTCGGCGAGGATCCGCGCCAGCGTCGGGTGCACCGGCATCTCGCGCGGGTTCTCGGTCTTCGTGCCCTTCACCTTGCGCTTCTTCGTGCTGTAGCTCTTTTCGATCACCAGCTTGCCGAGCGGCGCACACGTCGCGTCGTAGTCGCGCCAGGTCAGCGCCGCGGCCTCGCCGAACCGCATCGCTCCGAGGAACATCAGCGACGCGAGCACGCGCCGATCGTCCGGCGTCGACTCGGCCGAGATGATGGTCTCGACCTCGTCGCGCGTGAACACCGCGGTGCGGCGCCACGTCCGATCCTTGTCGCGCTTCGCCGGCAGCTCGTCCTTGAGCACGCACGGGTTCGAGGCGATCAGCTCGTCGGCGACGGCATCGTTCAGCATCGCGCGCAGCGTTCCGTAGATGTGGCGGACCGTCCGCGGCGCGAGCAGCTCCTCTGTCGGTACCGCCGTGCCGTCCTTGCGGCGGTTCCCCTGTTTCCGCTTGCCGCACAGCGAGCTCACCAGGTCGCGCACGTGGCGAGGGCGCAACTCGGTGACGAGGATGTCCCCGATCACCGGCAAGATGTGGTTGTACAGCCGGCTCCTGTCATCCCCGGCCGTCTCGGTGTCGCGCTTGGCGAGCCACGATTCCGCGAGCACGCGCACCGTGAGCGCTCCTGGCTGCGCAGGCGTGGAGCTCGTGCTGCGCACGCGCGCGACAACCTCGTCGTGAACCGCCTGGGCGAGCGCTTCCTGCCCCACGTTGTAGCCGGTGGAGGCATCGCGCCATTTTCCGCTCGCCTCACGGAAGCGGATCCACAGCTTCGAGCCGCGCGCGTAGACGCCCATTACCGCGCCTTTCGCTTGGTCCGCGGCTTCCGAGCTTCGCGCGGTGGTGCGGGCAATACCGGCGCTGTCGTGGGCTCACCGTTGCAGCGCCGCACGATCCAGGCCGACAGCGTGCGCCCGTCGGCCCTCGCCGCCGCTTCCCATGCTTCGCGCTCGGCGTCGGTCATCCGAATCGTGGTCTGTGCCGTCTTCTCCATCTCGCGTTCGCGTTCGTTCCGAGTTCTCTGCACTGCAGAGTAATGCAGCGCAGGGCATGCAGCAAGCCGAATCACCGCGACGCGGCTCATCGTGACCGCTCTCCGAGGATCCGCGCGGCACGGGCCGCTGGTGTATCCGTGCCTGCCGCGGGTTCGCCCATCTGTGCGTTGGCGCGGACACGCACCGCCCGCCCGATCTTCGTGGCCTGCAATCGGCCCTCGCGGATCGCGGCACGAACGGTGGATTTCGAGATCGCCCGCATGCGCGCGAACGTCGCGATCGTCACCAGCTCGTCGGCCGGTGCGGCTCGTGCTGCTGCGAGCTCCTCGCGCACGACGCGGCGCACGACGCTCTCGATCACCGCCTC
>DASTZX010000273.1:0-10049 GCA_035764045.1 Xanthobacteraceae bacterium
CGATCGCCTCGCGCAGCTCGGTCACCGCGCCGTCCGGATAGTCCTGAAGATGCCCGCCGACGCGGCGATAGGCCTCGAGCGCGCGCGGGCTCGGGCCGAGCGGCGATTCGTTCGACGAGAGCTTGTAGACCTTGGCCACGCCGGGCGCGCGGCTCTTGCCCGGCACATACGGATCGATGGCGAGCACGCCGGGGCGCGGTTGCGGACGCGAGGCGGACATTCAGCTCTCCAAAGGAGCATTCTCCGGCGAACTGGATACCGGTTCGCCGGAGAAAATGCGACCAACAAAAACCTATCTTCCGGTCGGGACCGGCCGGGCGCCGTCGGCGCTGACCATATAGCGGGTCGCATGGCTGCCGACGAGGGCTTGGCTGCGCACCGAGACGCCGGCGCCGCGCAGCGCCGCGACGATCTCGTCGACGGTCTTGCCCTGCGGCACCGACACCAGCAGGGCGGCGCCGTCGAAGGTGCCTTCCGGAATGGCGATCAGGTCGGCCAGGGCGGAGGCGGCGCGCGCCGCCTTGCCGCCCCAGCCCGACACTTTCATGCTCCAGATCGTGACCTCGCGCACGATCGCATCGGGGTGCGGCCGCGCGATCGCGAACAGCGGCAGCCCGGCCGGATGGTCGGCGCGCTCGACGAAGGGCAGGCGAGCGATGATTTTCGGCGTGTCCTCGCCTTCGAGCGCGCTCCACCACGCGCTGCCGCTGCCGGTCGCCGACACGAGCCCGAGATCGCCGGCGGACTGCGCCACCGCCGCGACAACGCCGGCCGCTCCCATGTGGCCGACGAGCGGTACCGTGAAGCCGAAATGGAAGCGCTCCGAGTCGCGCATCGCCGCCTCGCCGGCCGAGAGGTCGGCATGCACCCGGAACGGCGCCTGCACGAAGGTGAAGGTCGCGATGATGACCCGCCAGATGCTCTCGGCGGTGTCGAGCGGAAGGATGCCGCGATGACGCTCGACCAGGCGCCGCATCATGTCGGCCTCGCGCGCCGGCCGGAAGGCGGAGCCGGACTCGGCGGTTCGCTTGACCTTGATGAGGCGGCCGATGATCTCGCCGCGCTCCATCAAGAGGCGGTGCATCTCGCTGTCGATCCGGTCGATCTCGGCGCGCAGCTCGGCGAGCGGGGGTGGTTTGGACGTGTCCGCCATGGTCGAAGGGCTGTGTTTTCGGGCGGTCATTGATAGGGGCCGGAGAGCCCGAAATCAAAGAAAACATTGACACTTTCAAGGTCTAAACTATCTAAACCGCGCTCGGTCCAGTGGCCCCGAGCCCATCCGCGCGGTAAACCAGGATCAGGGCCTTGGGGCCCCGGAACAGGCATGGCCGAGACGCAGCTCAAGGACGATCGCGACGTGCGCCTGCGCGAGGCGGAGCATCCGCACTCGCCGGTCGTGCATTTTTCCGCCGACGAGCCGCTCAAGCTCGACGCCGGGTCGATGCTGGCGCCGTTCCAGATCGGCTACCAGACCTACGGCACGCTCAACCGCGACCGGTCCAATGCGGTGCTGATCTGCCACGCGCTGACCGGCGACCAGCACGTCGCCAACGTCCATCCTGTGACCGGCAAGCCGGGTTGGTGGGAGACCATGGTCGGACCCGGCAAGCCGATCGACACCGAGCGCTACTTCGTGATCTGCCCGAACGTGGTCGGCGGCTGCATGGGCACCATCGGGCCGGCCTCGCTCAATCCCGCGACCGGCGAGGTGTACGGCCTCGATTTTCCCGTCATCACTGTCCGCGACATGGTGCGGGCGCAGGCCATGCTGCTCGACCACCTCGGGATCGAGTCGCTGTTCTCCGTCGCCGGCGGCTCGATGGGCGGCATGCAGGTGCTGCAGTGGGCGGCGAGCTATCCGGAGCGCGTGTTCTCGGCGCTGCCGATCGCGACCGCGACGCGCCATTCGGCGCAGAACATCGCCTTCCACGAGGTCGGGCGGCAGGCCGTGATGGCCGATCCCGAGTGGCACGGCGGGCGGTATTTCGCGTCTGGCAGCAATCCGCGCCGCGGGCTCGCGGTCGCGCGCATGGGCGCGCACATCACCTATCTGTCGGACGCCGCGCTGCACCGCAAGTTCGGGCGCAAGTTCCAGGATCGTGCCAATCCGACCTTCTCCTTCGACGCCGACTTCCAGGTCGAGAGCTATCTGCGCCACCAGGGCTCGACCTTTGTCGAGCGCTTCGACGCCAACAGCTATCTCTATCTCACGCGCGCGATGGACTATTTCGATCTCGCGGCGGACTACGGCGGCGTGCTCGCCAACGCGTTCCGCGCGACGCCGACGCGCTTTTGCGTCATTTCGTTCACGTCGGACTGGCTGTTTCCCACCTCGGATTCGCGCGCGATCGTGCACGCGCTCAACGCCGGCGGCGCCCGCGTTTCGTTCGCCGAGATCGAGACCGACAAGGGCCATGACGCCTTCCTGCTCGAGGAGCCGGAGCTGTTCGCGATCGTGCGCGGATTTCTCGACGGCGCCGGGCGCGCGCGCGGCCTGGAGAAAGGGTGACGCCCGTGCTGATGCGGCAGCGGCCTGATCGCACCATGGCGGAAGCGGCGCGCGGCAACGGCGGCGCGCGCCTCGACCATCTGCTGGTCGCCGACATGATCGAGCCCGGCTCGCGGGTGCTCGACGTCGGCTGCGGCGACGGCGAGCTGTTGAAGCTTCTCGAGGCGCGCGGCGTCGACGGGCGCGGCATCGAGCTCTCGCGCGAAGGCGTCAACGAATGCGTCGCCAAGGGTCTCGCGGTGGTCCAGGGCAACGCCGACACCGACCTCGCGGACTATCCGGACGATGCCTTCGACTACGTGATCCTGTCGCAGACCCTGCAGGCGACGCAGCGTCCGCGCATCGTGCTCGAGCACCTGCTGCGGATCGCCCGCCACGCGGTGGTGTCGTTTCCCAACTTCGGGCACTGGAAGATCCGCCTGCTCCTCATGTTTGGCGGCCAGATGCCGACCACCGCCAATCTGCCGGACACCTGGTACGACACGCCCAACATCCACTTCTGCACCATCAAGGACTTCCGCCAGCTCTGCGACGTGGCGGGCGCCAAGATGGAGAAGGCGGTGGCGCTCAATGCCTGGGGCCGGCCGCTGCGGCTCACGGCGCCGTGGTGGTTCTGGAACCTGCTCGGCGAGCAGGCGGTGTTCCTGCTCAGCCGGCGTTAACGGTTCCCGGTCGCGCCCCCGGCTTCTTCTGGCTCGGCCGACGGTGCTCTAACACCATAAACCGCATCCAGTGCAGTCCATGTCGATTCGCAGCACAGTCCTGCGCGACCCATGGTTAAGTTGTCAATCGCAACAATATTGCCGACGCAACACAACCGTACAAACGAACCGTTCGGATCGACACTTGAACCAGTAATTCCATTTACTGCGGGCTCGCTGGCGTTAACCAATTCATAGTTAGACTTAACCGCTTCACGTAAACGCCTTATTCAGCCTGATTGTTCCCGGCCTCATCTGTCGTATGACTTGCCGGCGACCTCGGTCGTCTTGGCGATGCGTCAGTGTACTTGGGGCGTAATTCCCACAACAAGAGGAAGCCAGATGCAGGCTCGTTTGAAATCGTCGGCGGCAGTGATGCTCGGGGGTGTCGGCATGGTCGTCATGACCTTGTCCATGGGCACGCCCGCACAGGCACGGCCTGGGCATCATCACGCGCATTCGGCGCATCATCACATCGAGCGGGTGGCCCATCAGCGCGGTCATCGCCGCGTGATCGCGAGCCGTCCTGCCCGCGATGGATCGGCCGCCACCGAAAGCCGGGCCTCATTCTCGGGCGTCGGCTCCGACATCGTGGCCGAGGCGCGGCGCTGGCTCGGCCCGCACAACCCGACGCACCGGCGCAGCCTGTGGTGCGCGGCGTTCATGAATTTCGTCCTCGAGCGCACCGGCCATCGCGGCACCGGCTCCGACATGGCGCGGTCGTTCGCCTCCTACGGCCACCGCGTGTCGGGTCCGCGGGTCGGCGCGATCGCCGTGATGACGCGGCGCGGCGGCGGCCATGTCGGCGTCGTGAGCGGCTTCGATTCCTCCGGCAATCCGATCATCATCTCGGGCAACTACGGCAACCGCGTGCGCGAATCGACCTACGCGGGCGGGCGCATCTACGCCTACGTGATGCCGTAAGACCACGTGTGGTCGTTATGCATGAAGGCGCGGCCGCCTCGCGCGGCCGCGTTCGTCATTGTGGCCGGCCGCCGCGCGCAGCGGGCGCCAGGCTGTCGCAGCCCTTCTCGCGCGACGTCTTCTGCAGCAATGCCAGATTGGCGCGGACCTGCTTGAGGTCGGCGTCATAGACCATGAAATTGACCACCGGGCCGGCGGAGCTCTGGTTGGCCCGCTCCATCAGGCTCACCAGCTCCTTCTCGCGCGTGGATTCGGTCATCGACTGCTTGGCGAGGTCCGGGCACTTGAGGAAGTCGTATTTTCCCGGCTGCACCCAGAAGCTGGTGCTGGAGACGCTGTCCACCCCGCCGGCGCATCCGGCGAGCGCGAATCCCGCACACCCGGCGGCGAGCATGATTGCCGCCCGGCGCCGGCATCGCGTGGGCCCGATCGGCGGCAGGCGCCGGGGCATGGTCACAATCTGTGGCAAGCGACGGAAACCCCTGCGAATCGTCCCAGCATGTACCCCTGAGTTCGCGACATTAGGGGCGAATCCTTGCGAAATTGCGCCCGTCCGGCGGCCCGGCCGGGGCGGGCGGGTCCAGGATATTATTCATGACGACCCGCCATCGCACCCCGGAGACCATGGGCCCGGACAGGCCCGGGCGGGGGCGACGGCGAGGCGCGACATGGCGTTGCCCTTTGTTCGAGCCCATGTGTAAGGTCGCCGCCCTTTTTCCCCGACGGAACCCCAATGGCCCGCGACCAGGTGGACATGACGCCCTTACGCACGCGCGACGAGCTGGTCGCGTGGTTCGAGCAGGGCTGCAAGCCGAAGTCGCAGTTCCGCGTCGGCACCGAGCACGAGAAGTTTGCCTTCACCCGCGAAGGGCACCGCCCGGTGCCCTATGCGGGCCCGCGCGGCATCCGCGCGCTGCTGCAGGGCATGCAGCACCTGCTCGGCTGGGAGCCGATCATGGAAGGGGACGACATCATCGGCCTGTTCGATGTCACCGGCGGCGGGGCGATCTCGCTCGAGCCGGGCGGCCAGTTCGAGCTGTCGGGCGCGCCGGTCGAGACCGTGCATCAGACCCGCGCCGAGCTTGCGGCGCATCTCGCCCAGTTGCGCGAGGCGGCGCGTCCGCTCGGCATCGGCTTCATCAGCATCGGCATGACGCCCGACTGGCGGCGCGAGGACATGCCGATGATGCCGAAGGGCCGCTATCGCATCATGACGCAGTACATGCCGAAGGTCGGCACGCTCGGCCTCGACATGATGTATCGGACCTGCACCGTGCAGGCCAATCTCGACTTCGCGTCCGAAGCCGACATGGTGAAGAAGCTGCGCGTCGCGATCGCCCTCCAGCCGGTCGGGACCGTGCTGTTCGCGAACTCGCCCTTCACCGACGGCAAGCCCAACGGCTTCCTGTCGTACCGTTCGGAGATCTGGCGCCACACCGACAACCAGCGCGCCGGCATGCTGCCCTGGGTGTTCGAGCCCGGCATGGGGTTCGAGCGCTGGGTGGATTATGCGCTCGACGTGCCGATGTATTTCGTCAAGCGCGGGGATCGCTACATCGATGTCGCCGGCCAGTCGTTCCGCGACCTGATGGCCGGCAAGCTGCCTGGCCTTCCGGGCGAGCGCGCCACGCTCTCGGACTGGGCGAACCACGTCTCCACGATCTTTCCCGAGGTCCGCCTCAAGCGCTATCTCGAGATGCGCGGCTCCGACGCCAATCCCTGGCTGCGCCTGCCGGCTCTGCCGGCGCTTTGGGTCGGCATGCTCTATGACGACACGAGCCTCGACGCGGCCTGGGATCTGGTCAAGGACTGGACGGCCGAGGAGCGCCAGAAGCTGCGCGACGAGGTGCCGAGGGCAGGCTTCGCGGCCACGATCCGCGGCCGCCGCATGCTGGACCTCGCCAGGGAAACCCTCGCCATCGCCCGCGAAGGCCTCAAGCGCCGCCGCCGTCTCGACGCGGAGGGGCGCGATGAGACCCGCTATCTCGAGCTGCTCGAGCAGTTCGTCGCCCGCGGCATGACCCCGGCCGAGGAATTGCTGGAGATATATTCTGCCGCATGGGGCGGCTCGGTCGCGCCGATCTACGACGAATACCAGCTCTAAGGAGTCTCACTCCGCCGCGTCGCGCGCCTCGGAGAGGTTGTCGAGCGAGGAGATGATGTGACCGGCGAGCGCGTCCGCGAGCTTCGGCCGCTCGTGCGGATTGCGGATCAGCCCGACCTCGCAGGCCGGCAGCTCGCAAAATCCTTCCGCCGGCGTGAGCACGCGCATGCCGGGCCGCAGCGCCGATTCCGGGAACACCGAGACCGCGAGTCCCGACAGCACCGCGGCCGCGACCGCGCCCGAGTTCGCGCTGGTGAACAGCACCCGATAGGGCCGCCCGTTCGCCTCGAGGCATTCGATCGCGCTCCGCCGCCACACGCAGCTCGGGCGCCCGAGTGCGAGCGGCAGGCGCTCCTCGATATCGATCGAATGGCGGTTGGACGACACCCACAGCAGGCGCTCGCGGCGAAAGACCTCGACCGGCCGCTTGCCGTCGCAATTGGTGACGATCGCGAGATCGAGCTGGTTGTCGTCGATGAGCGTCATCAGGTCGGCCGACGGCTGGCACGACACGGTGAGCTCGACGCCCGGATAGGCGCGCGAGAACCGCGCCATGATCTCCGGCAGATAGCGATCCGCATAGTCGTCCGGCACGCCGAGCCGCACCCGACCGCTGAGCTCCGCCTTGGAGAAAGCGGCGAGCGCCTCGACGTTGAGCTTGACGATGCGCCGCGCGTAATCGAGCAGCCGCTCGCCGTCCTCCGTAAGCTTCGAGGCGCGGCCGTCGCGCGCGAAGATCGGACGATCGAGGCGCTCCTCCAGCCGCTTCATCTGCATCGAGACCGCCGACTGGGTCTTGTGCACGAAGTCCGCGGCCTTGGTGAAGCTGCCGGTTTCCGCGATGGCAATGAAGGTGCGCAACTGGTCGATATCGATGAGCGCCGTCATGGGAGGGCTCCCGCAATGGTCCGGACCGAGGGGTCCGGCCGGCAGCGAATATACATCATTCTGGGTGATTAGTCAGATTAAAAACATTCGTTTTCCTTATTGATCGGGATTTGCGATCCTCCTGGCTGTCCGACCTCGCTGCTGGGCTGGGGAGGGTCGCACGGCCAAGGCCGGGCGGCCCGGAATTGCCGCCTCCAGCGGATGGCCGGACCTGAGGATTTCAAAGCCATGTCCGCGCTCATCACCCTGTCCATGCCGCGCCCCTTCGGCCACGTCGTCGCGAAGCTTGGCGCCGGCCTGGCGCGTGTCGAGCGCGGGCTCGTCGCCGCGTGGCGCCGCCGCAACGACATGGCCGTGCTCGCGTCCTTCGACGATGTGATGCTCAAGGACATCGGTCTCAGCCGCGGCGATGTGGTCGACGCCATTTCCCAGCCGCTCTGGCGCGATCCGACCGTGACGTTGGCCCATCGGCGCGACGAGCGGCGCAGCGCGCGTGCCGCGATGGTCGTGAGCCGTTTTCCGATGCCAGGCCCGATGCCAGGCCCCGGATGGCGTCGTCGCTCCGGACCGCGCGCATGTCCGACCGCTGATTTCGCTTCCGGCCGGTCCTCCCCCTGATCGGCCTGCGGCTCGACCGCGGTTCCCCTCTCGCGCTCGAGTCCCTTGCGCCCGCCGGCCCTCCGGCGGGCGCCTTTTTGCTCGTGCGGCCGGTTCATTGCGACGCGCGCTCGCGCACGGCCTCCCGCGCGGCCGCAGCCGCGGGATTGAGCGATCCATGAAGCACGGCGCGAGCAGCAGGATGCGAAACGCAGCGCTCAGACCGGGGCGGTCGCGCTCGGCAGGGTCAGCGCCGGCTCGTCCGCGGATGCCGCAAGACTCTGCCGCCGCAGCAACGCGAGCGCCGCCACCAGCAGCGGGACCCAGGCGAGTCTCGCCCCATAGCGGTCATGCGCGTTGGAGAGCGTGCCGCAGATGAACGCATTGCCGAGGATCGCGAGCGAGACCGTCGCGGCGAGCGCGCCGAGATCGGCGAAGCTCCGCCGCCGCAGGCCGAGCACGATGAGCGCCGGAAGCAGCGCCATGGCGGCGAGGGCGAGCGGGACTTGCATGGCGTTGATCGTGGCGAAGTGCAGCTCGCCATGCTGCTGGCGCGCCGCCCGCATCGCCGGAACGGCCGTGGGCGTGTAGTGTTCGATGATTCCGTAGGTGTGCCAGATCGTCGTGAGCACGCCTTCGCCGGTGCGGACGCTCACCAGCTGCTTGGCGGTCGCGGCGAGCGCGGCCTCGATCTGCTGGCCCGGCTGCTCGACCAGGCTCTCGAGGACGATCGTGCGCATCTCGTCGCCGAGCCCGTCGAACCGGCCGAGCTCGTTGAAGGCGCTGTTGCCCCAGAGGAACGCGTCGGCGCTCGCGGGCAGATGATCCCGATAGGGGCAGAGCTTGAAATGCCGCTCGGCGCAATGAGCGTCGAGGAAGCGCTTCACGATCCCGTCCTGGAGCATGCGCGCGAACACGATCCCGTAGCCGCCCGGCGTCCACGCGAGGCGCTTCGCCACCGCGAAGTTCGCCGCCAGCAGCATCGCGGCTGCGAGCGCCACGACGAGGACCGCGCGCGCCGCGGCCGCGCGGGCGATCACGCGGCCGCCGATCGAGACCGCCAGCGCGACGGCGGCGAGCCCGAACAGCACCAGGAAAGTGGCGCTGTGGGTCGCGCCCGCGAATGCCGCGAACGCGACGAGTGCCGCGCGTTCGGATCGGCTGAGCGCATCGGGCCGCAGCACGAGGAGGTGCAGCGCGAGAACGCCGAGGCCGGCGAAGATATCGGTCAGCAGAATGCCGGCGATCCACGGCAGGGTGGTGGTGAGCGAAAGCCCGACCACGAGGGCGAGCAAGGTCCCGGGCCGCCCGCCGAAACCGTAGGTGCGCAGCACCAGCGCCAGTATCCACACCGTCGCGGCGGCCTGGACCACCACCACCGGCCAGAAGTCGAGCGGCCAGCCCGCGGCGACGAACAGCCCGTAGACCACCGAGCGGCTGGGAACCAGATAGCCCTCGAACCAGCGCGCCAGATAGCCGCCGGTGTCGTACTGCAGGAGCGGGAAGCCATTCCACAAGGCGGGCGCGAGCAGAGCGGTCACGGCGGCAAGCGCCGCGATCCACCGGATGACGGACTTCATGGAGACCTAAGACCCCCGCTGCGCGACTCGCCGCTTCCCCTGAGGCCGCATAGTGCGGGGCGGCCGCGCGCTTGTCATGGGGTTGTCATCGGGTGCCGATGCGACAGGACGTCCTGGGCTCGCGGCGGCTCCGTTCCGGTGGGTATGTGGGACCCATGGGAGCCTATGCCTCGCTTCCGCGCGCGCGCTTCACTAACATGGAATCGCATGCAAGCGGGGCGCGCACATGATTCCGAGGCTCGGTCGTATTCCATGCGATTGATTGCGCTGGCCTTTTTTATCCTTTCCGTCAGCGCTTCGGCCCAGGCCCAAGTTGGATTCGACCGCCCGGGAGGCGACTATGCGAGCTTCCCGATCCGCGGTGGCGATCCGGCGAGCTGCGGGCTGCGCTGCGAGCATGAGGGGCGCTGCCGCGCCTGGGCGTTCAGCTATCCGAGCGCCGACAGCGCCGCGACCTGCTGGCTCAAGGCTCAGGTGCCGGCGCGGATCGAGGAGCCGAGCAGCGTCTCAGGCGTGCGCGGCGCCGGGGTGGTGGCGCCCAAGCGCGGGCCGGTGGAGTTCTCGATCGACCGCGGCGGCGGCGATTATAAGAATGTCGAGATCAACCCCGATCCCACCGGCCTGTCCTGCAAGGCGGCCTGCGAGGCGGACAATCGATGCCGCGCCTGGACCTATCTGCGTCCCGGCTATGGGGGCCCGTCGGCGCGCTGCTTCCTCAAGGACAAGGTCAAGACCCCGCACCACAA
>DASTZX010000274.1:0-8383 GCA_035764045.1 Xanthobacteraceae bacterium
ATCGCCTCGGCCTGCATTGGCGGCGGGCAGGGCATCGCGCTATTGATCGAGAATCCGCAAGCAAAGAAGAACTGAGGGCTGGACATGGACATCAAGGGACACGCCGCGATCGTCACCGGCGGGGGCTCCGGGCTCGGCGCCGCGGCCGCGATGAAGCTCGCCGCGCGCGGCGCGAAAGTCGCGGTGCTCGACGTCAACGCGGAGACCGCCGAGGCGGTGGCGGCGAAGATCGGCGGCCTCGCGATCGCCTGCGACGTGACGCAGGCGGACGGCACGGCGGCGGCGCTCGCGCAGGCGCGCGCGGCGCATGGGCCGGCGCGCATCCTGGTGAACTGCGCCGGGGTCGGGCCGGCGAAGCGCATCGTCGGCCGCGACGGGCCGATGCCGCTGGCCGACTTCGAGCGCGTCATCCGGATCAACCTGATCGGCACCTTCAACGCGATGCGGCTCGCCGCGGCCGACATGCAGGGGCTCGATCCGCTCGAGGACGACGAGCGCGGCGTGATCGTCTCGACCGCGTCGGTCGCGGCCTTCGAGGGGCAGATCGGGCAGGCCGCCTATGCGGCCTCGAAGGGCGGCGTCGCCGCCCTCACCCTGCCGGCGGCGCGCGAGCTCGCCCAGTTCGGCATCCGGGTGAACGCGATCGCGCCCGGCATCTTCTCGACGCCGATGCTGCAGGCGCTGCCCGAGGATACGCAGAAGAGCCTCGCGGTCGCGGTGCCGTTCCCCAAACGGCTCGGCCGCCCGGAGCAATATGCCGACCTCGTCCTGCACATCGTCGAGAACCGCTATCTCAACGGCGAGACCATAAGGCTCGACGGCGCGCTGCGCATGGCGCCGCGCTAAAACCGAGTCGTCATGGCCGGGCAGAGCCGTTCGAAGAACGCCGTCGCTTCGCTCGCCTATGCCCGGCCATCCACGTCTCGTCCACAAGCAAGACGTGGATGCGCGGGACAAGCCCGCGCATGACGTAGTAAGGGGATTAAATTAATGCTGACCAATCGGCGCAATGTGCGGATCGTGTGGGGCGACTGCGATCCGGCGGGAATCGTGTACTACCCGCGCTATTTCGAGATGTTCGACGCCAGCACGACGGCCTTGTTCGAGCGCGCGCTCGGCATGACCAAGTTCCAGTTCGTCAAGGCGTACGATTCGCTCGGCTACCCGATGGTGGATACCCGCGCGCGGTTTCTGCTGCCCACCCGCTACGGCGACGACGTGGTGATCGAGACCGAGGTGAGCGAGATCAAGCGGTCGAGCTTCGACATCCGGCACCGATTGACCAAGGACGGCAGCCTCGCGGTCGAAGGTTTCGAGACGCGGGTGTGGGTCGGGCGCGACCCGGCCGATCCCGACCGCATCAAGGCGAAGCCGCTGCCCGACGATCTCGTGGCGAAGCTCAAGGCGAGGTGAGAAGCTACCGCCCGCTTAATCCCGGATTGGCACAGACGCGCCATCCTGCCCGGTCGTGCCCGCGGCCATTGTCCTGAAATCCGCACGCGATCTTGGTCCCGCGCGGCCGCAACGCCGCCGGCCGTGCCGGATTGGAACGCTCGCGTTGGCATCCGAGTTGCTTCAATCCCAGGGTTAAGAGAAGCTTAACCATTCCGGGCGCGGCGCAGGGCGCCGCCCGCTGCGAAGAAGGGATGCCGACCATGTCTCCCGCGCTTCATGTCCTTCATCGTGCGAGCGCCGCCGCGGGCTTCGCGACGGTCCTGCTTCTGCAGACCCCCGCCGCACAGGCGGGCGAGGTCACCGTTCGCAATTGCCTGCACGATTACCGGACGGCCCATGCTTACGATTACAGCCACGAGCAGAGCAGCGAGTACGCCAGCGACCGGGGCGGCAGCTCGAGCGAGGCCATGGGTTTCACGGTTCCGACCCGCAGCGGATTTGACGGCGGTTTCCGCCGGCGCGGCGCCCATCGGCAAGGGATCGCACGGGTCACTGACGGAAACGGCGGCATCTCGGGCGGCGCGGCCCACGCCGAGCATGGCTCCGGCTACGACCACGGCTCTGCAGCCGGATCCGGCAGCGGCGCGGACAACGGCAACGACCTCGACTCCTGCGTCGAGATCCACCGCGAGCTCACCAATCCGTACGTGATGCAGATTTCGCCGTCGCAGTCCGCCGAGGAGACGCGCGCCGCCGACGAGCGCGACCGCCTGTGGCGCGACCGCTGCAAGCCGGTCGTCAAGCAGGATGCCCGCGGCGTGATGCGCTACGTCTATGCGGCGTCGGGATGCGAGTACGGAAAATACGAGTGACGGCGCTGGCGCGCGTCAACCAAGCTCCGCAATGATCCGCTTGAGCGCGCGCAGGAAGCCATCCTGCTCGCGCGCGCCGACGATGCGGTCGAGCGTGCGCTCGTGCGCGCGGGCGCAGCGGGTGAGCTCGCCAAGCAGCCGGCGGCCGGTGGGCGTCAAGGTCAGCCGATAGGCGCGCTGATCGCTGCGCAGCCGGCGGCGGCGGATGAGACCGCGCCGCGCGAGATCATTGAGCACCGGCGTGAGACTCGACTTGTCGCGGCCGTTGGCCCGGCTCAAGGCGGTCTGGCTAATGCCGGGATTGCGGCCGATCAGCATCAGCGTGGCGAACCGGCCCGGGCGCGTGCCGATCTCCTTGGCGAGGCGCGAGAAGGCCTGGAAGGCCGCCGCTTGCGCCATGCGCAGGTTGAAGCCGACCCAGCCGGCGAGCGGACCGTAGTCGATCGCCTCGCCGCGGGCGTCCGGGGCCGGACGCCCGGGCGGATCGCCTCTCCGGCCCTTCCTGCGCTCTGATCCGTTCTTGCGTTCGTTCTTGCGTCGCACCGTTCCGCCCCGCCTGGCGCCGGACTTGGCCCGCCGCGGATCCCCGCGGCGAATAGTTTTATATCCAACTGTTTTCTTTACTTCCGGCGCGAATTGAGTCTGAATTGCAAAAAATTCCGCGTCAATGCAGCAGCGTTCGGCTCTCAAGGAGAGAAGGGCGGGATCAAGGGAGGTATCGATGCCATCGGAACGGCCGCGCGCCTGGTTCATTGCCGCCGCTACCGCGCTTTCGCTTGCCGCCGCGCCAGCCGCGCCCGCCGCGGACAAGACCTTCGACCTGAAGATCTCGCACTGGGTGCCGCCCTCGCATCCCCTGCACAAGGCCATGGAGGAGTGGGGCGCCTCGGTCGAGAAGGCCTCGAACGGCACCATCACCTACAAGGTCTATCCGGCGCAGCAGCTCGGCAAGGCGTTCGACCATTACGACATGGCGCGCGACGGCATCGCCGACCTCACCTACATCAATCCGGGCTACCAGCCGGGCCGCTTCCCGATCATCGGCGCGGGAGAGCTGCCGTTCCTGTTCGCCGACGCCAAGGGCGGATCGCAGGCGATCGACGCCTGGTACCGCAAGTACGCCGACCGGGAGATGAAGGACGTCAAGTTCTGCCTCGCCTATCTGCACGACCCCGGCACGTTCCACTCGCGCACCAAGAAGATCGTCGTGCCGGACGACATCAAGGGCATGAAGATTCGCCCCGCCCACGCCACCATGGCGACGTTCGTGACCCAGCTCGGGGGCACCAACGTGAACGCAGCGGCGCCCGAGGTGCGCGACGTCATCGAGCGCGGCGTGGCCGAGGCGGTGACCTTCCCGTGGGGGTCGATCCCGCTGTTCGGCATCGACAAGGTCACCAAGTATCACATGGAGTATCCCCTGTACGTGACGACATTCGCGTTCGTGTTCAACAAGGCGACCTACAACGCGATGTCGGCTGCGCAGAAGAAGGTGATCGACGACCACTGCACCAACGACTGGGCCGCGAAGATCGCCGGCCCGTGGGCGGATTTCGAGCACGGCGGCATCGCAACGATCAAGGCTGAGGCCGGCCACGAGGTCTATTCGCTCACCCCCGACCAGGCGGCAGCGTGGAAGAAGGCGGCCGAGCCGCTGCAGAAGAGCTGGGCGGACAACGTGCGCAAGGTCGGCGGGGAACCGGACGCGATCATGAAGGAGTTGCGGACGCAAATCGACAAGTACCACGCGGCTGCGAAGTGAGCGAAAGGGTCATTGCGAGGCGGGCGAAGCCCGACGAAGCAATCTCCGCCAAACACGCATGAGCAAGCGAAACGAGATTGCTTCGCTTCCGCCTTCGCGCTCCGCGCTTCGGCGCGACGCAATACCGCGCCGAAGCTCGCGAAGCGAGCGTAGGCGGGTCGCTCGCAACGACCAAGGTGACGTAGGAACGCCATGACCGAGCGTGAGCCCGCGACCAGGCTCGACGTCACGCGGCCGGGCCGCGCGCGGTTGCTCATGGACCGTTTCATCGACACGATCGAATGGACCGCGGCGATCTTCGTCGGGCTGGTGGCGGCCAACATCTTCATCGCGGTGCTGCTGCGCAACCTGTTCTCGACCGCGATCCCGGACTCGTACAATTTCGGCCAGTTCCTGCTCGGTATCCTGATCTTCTGGGGCATCGCGGCGACGAGCTATCGCGGTACCCACATCACGGTCGATCTCGTCTGGGCCAATGTCGGCCCGCGCATGCAGCGTTTCATCGACGTGTTCGCGACACTCGTGCTGCTCTTCGTCGTCACGGTGCAGACCTACACGCTGTTCGACAAGGTCACGACGACGCGGGCCGACAACGTGCTCACCTTCGAGCTGCACCTGCCGGTGTGGCCGTTCTTCGCGCTCGCCTGGGCGGGCGACGTGTCGGCGGTGCTCTTGATCGCGATCCGCACCTACCGGCTCATCTTCCACCCCTACGACATGAGCCAGGGCTACCAGATCAAGCCGGTAGAGTGAGGGCCGATGCGATCAATGCCCCGCTCTCTCCGTCATCCTGAGGTGCGAGCGAAGCGAGCCTCGAAGGGTGATCGGCCGATGCAACGCCACAAGCGCGTAAGTGGCACGTCGCAGGCCGTCGCCCTTCGAGGCTCGGCGCTTCGCGCCGAGCGCCTCAGGGTGACGGGTCAGGTCAAGTGCTTGCGGCGAGCTGCCCCATGAGCGCGAACGCGGTCGCGATCGTCGGCTTCCTGGTCCTGTTCGGGCTGATGCTGATGCGCGTGCCGGTCGGCATGGCGATGGGGCTGGTCGGGGTGACCGGCTTCGGCTGGATCGTCGGCGCCGGGCCGGCGCTCAAGATGGTCGGCCAGACGTCGATGCGCACGGTGACCGACTATAATTTCGGCGTCATCCCGATGTTCCTGCTGATGGGCGCGTTCGTGTCGAACTCGGGGATGAGCCGCGAGCTGTTTCGCTGCGCCAACAGCTTCGTCGGCCACCGCAAGGGCGGGCTCGGCATCGCCACCATCGCGGCATGCGGCGGGTTCGCGGCGATCTCCGGCTCCTCGGTCGCGACCGCCGCCACGTTCTCGGCCGTCGCCTATCCGGAGATGCGGCGCTACGGCTATCCGCAATCCTTCGCCACCGGGGTGATCGCGGCGGGCGGCACGCTCGGCGCCATGCTGCCGCCCTCGACCGTGCTCGCGGTCTACGGGATCATCACCGAGCAGGACATCGGCAAGCTGTTCTTCGCCGGCATCGTGCCGGGCCTGCTGGCGATCCTGATGTACATGGGAACGATCGCGATCCTGAGCGTGGCGCGGCCGAAATTCCTGCCGGCGGGACCGAAGACGCCGTGGAACGAGCGGCTCGCCGCACTATCGGACGTGTGGGCGACCCTGCTCCTGTTCGTCTTCGTCATCGGCGGGCTGTACGGCCTGCCGTTCCTGCCGCGCTTCACGCCGACCGAGGCGGGCGGCGTCGGCGCCGCCGGCGCCTTCCTGATCGGGGTGCTGCGCGGCCGGCTCAAGGGGGACGACATCCGCCGCTCGCTGCTGCAAGCGACGCGCACCGCAGCGGCGGTGTTCACGGTGCTGATCGGCGCGCTCCTGTTCGGCTACTTCCTGACCATCACCCAGACGCCGCAGAAGGTGACGGCCTTCCTCACCGGGCTCGGCATCGGCAGCTATGGCGTGCTGGCACTGATCATGCTGATGTATCTCGCGCTCGGCTGCCTGATGGACGCCATGGCGATGATCATCCTCACCGTGCCGATCATCTTCCCGGTCATCACGTCGCTCGGCTTCGACCCGATCTGGTTCGGCGTGATCATCGTCATGACGGTCGAGCTCGGCCTGATCCATCCGCCGGTCGGCATGAACGTGTTCGTCATCAAGAGCGTGATTCCGGACGTGAGCTTTTCCACCATCTTTGTCGGCGTGCTGCCCTTCATCGTCACCGACCTGATCCGGCTGGTGATCCTGATCGGCTTTCCGATCCTGGCGCTGTGGCTGCCATCGCACATGTGAGGCCTGACCATGGAACGATCGTTCAAGCGGGAAGTGGAGGCGCTGAAGCTCGGCAACGGCGCGACCTTCCGCGGCGAAGGCATCCTCGCGGTCACCAAGGCGCTGCTGCAGGCCGGTGTGAGCTATGTCGGCGGCTACCAGGGCGCGCCGGTGTCGCATCTCCTCGACGTGATGGTCGATGCCGAGGACCTGCTCGCCGATCTCGGGGTGCATGTCGAGACCTGCACCAACGAGGCCTCGGCCGCCGCCATGCTCGGCGCCTCCATCAACTATCCGCTGCGCGGCGCCGTTACATGGAAGTCGATCGTCGGCACCAATGTGGCGGCGGACGCGCTGTCGAACCTCGCCTCGCCCGGCGTGATCGGCGGCGCCCTGATCATCCTCGGCGAGGACTACGGCGAAGGCGCGAGCGTGATCCAGGAGCGCTCCTACGCCTACGCCATGAAGTCGTCGATGTGGCTCATGGATCCGCGGCCGGATCTGCCCACCATCGTGCGCATGGTCGAGAAAGGCTTTGAGCTTTCGGAGGCCAGCCACGCCCCGGTGATGCTGGAGCTGCGCATCCGCGCCTGCCACATGACCGGCGAGTTCGCCGCCAAGGACAACCGCCGCGCGGAATTCTCCGGCAAGAACCGGCTCTCCGGCCCGCCGAAATTCGACTATGCGCGGCTCTCACATCCGCCGGTCACCTTTCTGCACGAGAAGCTCAAGGTGGAGGAGCGCGCGCCGGCGGCGCAGAACTTCATCCGCGCCGAGAAGCTCAACGAGGTCTTCCCGGGCGACCTCGCCGAGATCGGCATCGTCACGCTGGGCGGGCTCTACAACGGCCTGCTGCGAGCGCTGGAACGGCTCGGGCTCGCCGACCTCTTCGGCCATGCGCGCATCCCGATCTACTGCCTCAATGTCGCCTATCCGCTGGTGCCGGACGAGCTCACCGCCTTCTGTGCCGGAAAGCGCGCCGTGCTCGTGGTCGAGGAGGGCAACCCCGACTACATCGAGCAGGCGATCAACACGGAGCTGCGCCGCGCCGACATCCAGACCCGCGTGATCGGCAAGGGACCGCTGCCGAAAGCGGGCGAGTACACCAGCGACGTCCTGCTGGCGGGCGTTGCGGCCTTCCTGGCCGAGACCCGGACCGCCGGGATCGATCTCGCCGCGATCGCGGCACGGCAGACGGCGATCGGCGCGCACAAGCCGGCCGCCGCCGCCGCGGTCGGCGTGCTGCCGGTGCGTCCGCCCTCGTTCTGCACCGGCTGTCCGGAGCGGCCAGTGTTCACGGCGCTCAAGCTTGCGCAGCGCGAGATCGGCGCGACCCACATCTCCAGCGACATCGGCTGCCACAGCTTTGCGACCTTGCCGCCGTTCAGCCTCGGCAACTCGATCCTCGGCTACGGCATGTCGCTCGCGAGCGCGGCGGGCGTTGGACCGAACATGGAGAAGCGCACCATCGCGGTGATGGGCGACGGCGGCTTCTGGCACAACGGGCTGATCACCGGGGTCGCCTCGAACCTGTTCAACCGCGGCGACGGCGTACTGGTCGTGATGCAGAACGGCTACACCTCCGCGACCGGATTGCAATACATGCCGTCGAGCAAGGTGAGCCGGCAGGGCGGCGCCGCCGGCATGGACGTCGAGACGACGCTGCGCGCTTTCGGGGTCACGTGGCTGCGCAAGGTGCGCACCTACGGGGTCGCCAAGATGGCGGCGACGCTCAAGGAGGCGCTGCGCTCGGCCGAGCGCGGCCTCAAGGTGATCATCGCCGACGGCGAATGCCAGCTCGCGCGCCAGCGCCGCCTTCGCGCCGAGGACGCCGCCAAGCTCAAGCGCGGCGAGCGGGTGGTGAAGACCCGCTACGGCGTCGACGACGAGATCTGCACCGGCGACCATTCCTGCATCCGGCTCTCGGGCTGCCCGTCGCTGACGGTGAAGCCGAGCCCCGACCCGCTGCGGACCGACCCGGTGGCGAGCGTGATCGAATCCTGCGTCGGCTGCGGCTTGTGCGGCGAGGTCGCGCATGCGGCGGTGCTGTGCCCGTCGTTCTATCGCGCCGAGATCGTCCGGAACGCCGGCGTCTTCGAGCGCGCCCGCCATGC
>DASTZX010000275.1:0-33426 GCA_035764045.1 Xanthobacteraceae bacterium
TTCGATCGCAACGAAAATCGTGCCAATATGGCCCGCGATGGGTGTGCTTACGTGGGATGCTTGCATCTTGCGTGTCCGATGGTTCGAGTGTGCAAACCCAAACCTATCGGATGCACGCCCATCGCCCCATGGGATCTACGAACCTACTCTATCCCCGCCGTCTTGAACGCCTGCTTCGCCTCGGGCGTCGCCAGATAGGCGAGGAACGCCTTGGCGGCATCCTTCGAGGTTGCGCCGGTCAGCTCGGCCGCGGCGTAGGTGGTGTAATTCTGCAGGTCGGCGGGCAGCGGGCCGACCAGCTTCACGCCTGTGGGCTCGCCCTGCTTGATCTCCGGGATCGCGCCGAAACCGATCTCGTTGCCCTTCCCCTTGGCGACGTGTTCGATGACGGAGGCGCCGTCCGGATAGCGCGTCGTCTTGGGCTTCACCTGCTCGGCGATGCCGAGCTTCTCGATCATCTTGGCGATGTACTGCCCGCTCGAGGCGGTGTTGTAGACGACCGAGTCGGCGGCAAGCAGCGCCTGCTTGAGCGCGTCGCTGGTGGCGACATTGGGCGCCGCGGCACCGGCGCGCACGAAGACGCCGGCCCCGACCCGGCCCAGCACCAGACGGCCCTCGGGCGAAACCTTGCCGGCCTTGGCCTGCTCGTCGAGCACGGCCGGCGGTGCAATGACGAGATCGGCCGGCTCGCCATTGGCGAGCTTCTTTGCGATCTGCGGCGCGGTGTTGAACTGGATCTTCACCTCGGTGCCGTTCGCGCGCTTGAACGCCTCGGCCGCAGGCTTGAGCCCGGGCTCGACCGCGCCAGCCGAAAGAACCTTGAGCTCGGCCGCGGCGGCGCTCGCGGCGCCGAGTGCCCCCGCCGCAACGGCGGCGGCGATCAAAAGCTTCATCCTGTCCTCCACGCTTGCCCTGTTTCCGTCCAGCATAGCGCCTTCCTGGCGGGGCCGAAACCGCACGGGCCAGCGGGTTTTTGATCTGGCGCAATCCGAGGCGCCCTCGCGGTCCGTATCGTGGCATTTGGGGCTATTCCGGAGATAGCGGACGAGGAGCGACATGCGCCTCTGGCTCATCCCATTGACCTACGCGGTCGTGAGCTCGTTGTGCGGGTTTACGCTGCCGCGGTTGGAGCACATCTATCTGGATGCCTACGCGTTCGACATCTCGGTGAGCTCGGCGCAAGCCTATCTGTCGGCCATCGCCTCCGGAATGATGGCGCTCACCGGCATCGTGTTCTCCATTGCATTCGTCATGGTGCAGTTCAGCGCGATTGCCTATTCGCCGAGGCTCGTGCTGTGGTTCGCGCGCGATCCTTCGCTGTACCATTCGCTCGGCGTGTTCATCGCAACCTTCATCTATTCCCTGGCGACGCTCGCCTGGGTCGATCGCGTGGGCTCAGGCAAGGTCCCGGTGTTCTCCGGCGTGCTGGTCGCCGCCTTGCTCGTGCTGAGCATGCTGCTGTTCGCCCGAATGGTGCAGCGGCTCAACGACCTGCAGATCACCAATGTGCTCAAGACGATCGGCGACCGCGGGCGGGCGGTCATTGGCGAGATGTTCGAACGCCTCGATCAAAGTCCCGAGCTGCAGCGGCAGGCGATGCTCAATCTGGTGGGTGGTCAGCGCCTCGGCCCGGTGACGCAGAGCCTGCGATATTCCGGTGCGCCGCGCACGGTTGCAGAGCTCGACGTGCCCCGCCTGGTCCGGCTGGCCCGGCAGGCAGGGGCGATCATCGTCATGGCGAGCGCGGTCGGGGACACGATTTCCGATGACGCCGTCCTGCTGAGCGTCCACGGAGGGCGAAAGCCGATCCCGGTGCAGGATCTGAGGCGGGCCATTCAATTGAGGCCGGAACGCACGTTCGCGCAGGATCCGAAGTACCCGCTTCGTCTTCTGGTCGACGTCGCCATCAAGGCCTTGTCTCCGGCCATCAACGACCCGACCACGGCCGTCCAGGCGATCGATCAGATCGAGGACCTGCTGCGTCGGCTGGGCCGCCATCAGCTCGATGCCGGATATGCGGGGGACGGCGACGGCAAGCTCCGCCTCATCTACCCCATGCCGACCTGGGAGGATTATCTGACCCTCGCCTTTGACGAGATCCGACAGTATGGCGAAAGATCGGTGCAGGTCATGCGCCGGCTCCGGTCGACGCTCATCGATCTCGCCTCGGTCCAGGCCGATCCGGCGCGTGCCGAAGCGGTTCGAAGCTACCTCAAGCACCTCGATCTGAGCATCGAGAGCGCACCCTTCAGCGCCGAAGACCGGATCAAGGCCCTGCAGGAGGATCGGCAAGGGCTCGGCCTCACCCGCAAGCGGACCGAAACGACGGCGCCCTCGAGTTGATCCGAAAGAGCGGATCCGGACGGCACGGGTTACGAATTGACCTGGATCAATCCGTGACGATGCCGCGCTCGCTAGGCTGATGTCGGTTGCGGCGGCTGTCGAGGAGCGCGCGCGATGATTCGATCGAGAGTTCTCATTCCGGCGCTGCTTCTCGCCGTCGGTCCATGCCCGTTCGCCCGGGCACAGGTGACAGTCGACGTCGCCAAGATCACTTGCGATCAGTTCACGCTCTACAAGATCACGGATCCGCAGAATATCGCCATTTGGGTGAGCGGCTATTATCACGGCAAGCGCGACACGACGACCGTCGATACCCAGGAGCTCGCCGCCAATCTGCGCAAGATCAAGGACTATTGCTACCTGAAACCTGACGAGACGGTGATGCACGCCGTCGAGAAGGTATTCGGCCCGCCGAGATAGATCGTGAGGCGGTTGATCGAACCGCCGGATGATCACCTTGGGCGACGGCGCGGCGACTTCGCCGGCGCACGGTATACGGCTCGTATTGCACGGGTGGGAGATTCGAGCACTAGGAGAGAACGATGCCACCAAAAGCTCTGCGGGCCTCCCAACTCGCCTTGGCGGCGGCGGCCGGAATGCTAGTCCTCTTCGCCAACGACCACCTTACGACCAAGCAATCGTCGAGCCTGGTCAGCGACGCGCAGGCGCGCGTGGGGCGCCCATTGACGGCAGGCAGTGTCGCCGGCGTGGCGCGGCGCACGGGTCGGCGCACCACGCGGCGGGCCGTCGTGGGCGGTGCCGCTGTCGGGGCCGCCGCGACGGGCGCCTACTACTATGGCTCCCGCTGCTACCGCAACGCATACGGCCATACAGTCTGCCCGTGATGACGCGGTAGGGATTGCAGCGACATCGCGAGATGCAGGCTTGCGGCTGCGCGAGCGCGGTCGATCAGGCCATGCGGCTCGCTCCAACCCGGAGTATTGCAGGGCATCGTCCGTCTGCTGGTCTTCGCAGCCTTTCTCGTCGCTGGTGCTGTGAGGCGATCAGGGCCGAACCCGCTTGCCTCGGGGGCGAGCCGCAGCGCATCATGGTCCTTCCATTCCTGTTGTTTCGGCCGCCCCGCGTCGCGGAAATCGTCCAGGCGGCCAGTGTCGGAAGGAAAGGGACGGACCATGCGGATCCTCGGCCAGACTGCGATTGCGCTCGGTGTCGCGGCAGGCGCAGTGGCGGCTGCGGTCGCGCCGATCGCCGCGGGTCCGATGCCGACAAGTGTCGCGGCGCTCACGTCCGCAACCCCGACCGATACCGTGCAAGTGCGTTGGATTTGGCGGGACCGCGGTTTCGCCGCCGCACCTCTTGCCGCCGGCGGGGTGAGACTCGATCCGTATCGTTATGAGTGCGGCTATTATCCCTGCCCGGTATATGAGCCGGCCTACATCCCGTATGGCTATTATGGGGCGCCGAAGTATCGAGGATTCTACAGGTGGTGGTATAACCGCCATTATTGGTGTGCTTACGGCTGCGATTGGTAAGCCGACGGCTTTTGGCCGCGCGTTTTGCATTCGAGGACGGCCCGGTTTGCTGCTGCTGAAGCCCGCTCCGGCTTAGCCCTACCCCTTACTCAGCATTTTAGAGACGGCTCACAAATAGGTCCGCCGCCGCGGGCGCACGTCCAGCGTGCGACGCCGTCGTGCCACTTCCAGCACTGCCGACCAGCCGCCGGGCGCGGTCCCACGTCGCGCCTGAAGATTGTCTCTCATTCGCTGCTGATGGAACACGGCATGGCGGTTGCCGGTTGAAATGTCAGCCGCGCGGACGCCCGGAAAACAGGTCGAGGCGCCGGCGCGGCCAGCAGGAAAGGATGAGCCATGAGTATCCTTAGCAAGGCAGCGATTGCGGCGGGCGTCGTGACGACCGCGATGGCGGTCGCAGCGGGACCTGCCCTCGCGGGGCCACTGCCGACCAACCTCGCGGCGCTCAAGGCCGCGAGCGCGACCGACGTCGTTCAGGCGCGTTGGGGCGGCGGATGGGGTCGTGGCGGATGGGGATGGGGTCGTGGTGGATGGGGATGGGGCCACCGCGGTTGGGGCTGGGGAGCTGGTGCGTTCGTCGGAGGCTTGGCGCTCGGCGCGGCGCTCGGCGGCTGGGGATACGGCTATTCGCCGTATTATGACTATGGGGGGTACTATCCCGGTTATGTCCCCGCTTACGCTTACGGCGCCTACTATGGGGGGCCGTATGCTGCATATTACGGCGGCGGCTATTATGGGCGGCCGTATTGGCGCCGTGGGTACGCGAGCAACTGGGTATACCGCCGCTGGGGCTGGTGAGCCGCATACGCGTTTGATCCGCCGCTACGACCCGGAGCGGCAACGACCGACGGTCGGATCGTGAGCCTCACCACGATCTGACCGCGACATCCGGCCCATTCATACCGGCATCGTCGGAATCGTGTCGGGCAATACGAGCTTGGCTTGCGTGGCGGCGGCCACTTGCTCGATCGATATGCCCGGTCCTGTTTCCAAGAGCGTGGCGCGGCCGTCCGGGAAACCGATGACCGCCATCTCGGTCACCACCAGGTCGATCGGCCGGACGGAGGTGAGCGGCAGCGTGCATTTCTCCAGGATCTTGGGATTGCCCTTGGCGGTGTGCTGCATGGCCACGATCACCCGCTTTGCGCCGCTGACCAGATCCATCGCGCCGCCCATGCCCGGGACCATCTTGCCCGGAATCATCCAGTTCGCGAGCAGGCCCTTGGCATCGACCTGAAGGCCGCCGAGCACCGTCACGTCGACATGGCCGCCGCGGATCAGCCCGAACGACATGGCGCTGTCGAATGTGCAGGCGCCGGGCAGAGCCGTCACCGGGCGCCCGCCCGCATCGGTGAGCAGGGGCTGCTCCATTCCCTCTTCGGCCATCGGCCCGGTACCGATCAATCCGTTCTCGGATTGGAAGAAAATCTTCGTCGGGTCGGGAACGTAGTTCGCGACCAGCGTCGGAATCCCGATGCCGAGATTGACCAGCATGCCGGCCTGGAGCTCTTTCGCGATGCGTTTCGCAATGATCGTCTGTGCATCCATCGTCTTCACCGGTTCATCACCACGAAATCGACCAGCGGCGCGGGAGTCATGACATGGTCGGGAGCGATGAGGCCGATCGGGACGACGTGCTCGACCGATACGATCGTGGTTTTCCCGGCCATGGCGATCACCGGATTGAAATTCCGGGCCGTGAGCGCGTAGGAGAGATTGCCGGCGTAGTCGGCGAGGAACGCGTGGACCAGGGCGAAATCGGCTTCCAGCGCCGTTTCGAGCAGGTAGCTCTTTCCGTTGACCTCGATCCGCTGCTTTCCTTTCTCCACCAATGTGCCGACCCCGGTCGGCGTGAGCACGCCGCCAAGGCCACAACCGCCGGCGCGGACGCGCTCGATCAACGTTCCCTGTGGAATCAGATCAACGGCCATCGTGCCGGCGATCATCTGCCGCTGGGTCTCGGAATTGAGGCCGATGTGACTGGCAATGACCCGGCTCACGAGCGCCTTGTCGATGAGCTTGCCGATTCCGACGCCCGGCCTCGCGGTGTCATTCGCGATCACGGTCAGATTGCGCTTGCCCTGACGAACGAGCTCATCGATCACGCTCTCGGGAGTGCCGACGCCCATGAAACCGCCGATCATGAGACTGGCGCCGTCAGGGATCATCGCGACCGCATCCTGCGCAGAAACAGTTTTCATGGTCGTCACTCTGCAGCTGTCGGCAGCTTGTCGTGCATGGACGGTTCTCCCGGCGGCTTCTCACGCGGGCGCGCACCCTTGCGCAGCTTTTCCCGGATCGCCTGGAACATCACGTAGAGCGGCGGGATCGCGAAGATGCCGATGAATGATGCGAGGATCATGCCGCCGAACACCGGCGTGCCGACGTTGCGGCGCGCGAGCTGCGAGGCGCCGGTGGCGATGACCAGCGGCAAAAGCCCGAGAATGAAGGCAAAGGACGTCATCATCACCGGGCGGAAGCGCAGCCGCGCGCCCTCGGTCGCAGCCTCGAGCAGGGGGACGCCACGCTCGCGCTGCTCCTTGGCGAATTCGACGATGAGGATGCCGTTCTTGGCGGCGAGGCCGATCAGCACGACCATCCCGATCTGCCCGTACAGATCGAGGGTGAGCCCGCCCATCACTATCGCCGCAAACGAGCCGAGCACGCCGATCGAGACCGACATGAGCACCGGCACCGGAATGGTCCAACTCTCGTAGAGACCGACAAGGAACAGATAGGCAAACAGCACCGCAAACCCGAGGATCATCGCGGTCTTGCCTTCGGCGCGCTTCTCCTGGAACGCGGTGTCGGTCCATTCTCCCGCATAGCCAGCCGGCAGCGTCTTCGTCGCCACCGCCTCCATGGCCTGCAGGGCCTGGCCGGAAGAAACGCCCGGCGCCGGGCTGCCCTGGATGGTCACGCCGCGCAGGTTGTTGTAGCGGATCAGCGCCGGCGGCCCGACCACCACGCGCACCTCCGCGAGACTGCGCATCGGGATCATCTCGCCTTTCGCGTTGCGCACGTTGATGCGGTAGATGTCGTCGATCCTCGCGCGGTCGGCTGCCTCGGCCTGCACGTTGACCTGCCAGCGCCGGCCGAACAGGTTGACGTCGTTGACGTAGAAGCCGCCAAGCGAGGCCTGCAGCGCCTGGAAGACGTCGCTGAGCTGCACGCCCAGGATCTGCACCTTGTCGCGATCGATATCGAGATAGATCGACGGGTTGGTGGCCGAGAACGTGGTGAACACCCGGCTCAATTTCGCGTCCTGGTTCGCCGCCACAACGAGGCCGCGCACCGCCTGCGCCAAGGCCGTTGGGTCGCCGCCCCGCAGATCCTGGAGCACATAAGCGAATCCGCCGCCTGTACCGAGCCCGATGATCGGCGGCGGGGCGAGCGGGACGACAGATCCGCCACCGATCTGGCGTAATTTCTCACCGAGCCGCGCCATCACGGCCCGCACGCCGAGCGAGGAGTCCTTTCGCTGCGCGAAGGGCTTGAGTGTGACGACGGCGAAGCCTGCGTTCGAGGCGGAATAGTTGTCGATGAAATTCAATCCGACGACCGATGTGTAGTCGGCGACCGCGTCCTCCTGCTTGAGAATCTCCTCGGTCTGGCGGATTACCTCTCCGGTGCGCGCGACCGACGCGCCGCCGGGCAGTTGGACCACCACGAACAGCGCACCCTGGTCGTCCTCGGGCAGGAATCCCGTCGGTGTGACCTTGGCGAGCCCGTAGACGCCGCCCATTGCCACGAGGACCATCACAATGCCGATCACCGAGAACCGAACGATGTGGGCGACGGCGGCGCCGTAGAGGTCGCGTACGCGATCGATCCGACGCATCACCCATCCGATCACGTTGCGCCGCGGACCGTGATGCGGACGCAGCAGGACGCCGCACAGGGCGGGCGAGAGCGTCAGGGCGTTGACGGCGGAGAGGAACATCGCGACCGCGACGGTGACGGCGAATTGACGAAACAGCTCGCCCGAGATGCCGGGAATGAACGCGACCGGCACGAACACCGACAGCAGCACCAGCGTGATCGCGATGATCGGGGCGGTGATCTCGGCCATCGCCCGCTTGGTCGCCGCGCCGGGCGAGAGCTCGGGATGCTCGTCCATGACGCGCTCGACGTTCTCGACCACCACGATCGCGTCGTCGACCACGATGCCGATGGCGAGCACGACAGCGAGCAGCGAGACCGAGTTGGCCGAATAGCCGACCGCCTTGAGGACGATGAAGGCGCCGATCAGGCTGACGGGCACCGCCAATGTCGGAATGAGAGTGGCGCGCACGCTGCCGAGAAACAGGTACACCACCAGCACCACGAGAATGAAGGCTTCGATCAGGGTCTTCTGCACCTCGTGGATCGTATCGGTCACGAACACCGTCGGGTCATAGGTGACCTTCCATGCGAGATCCTCGGGGAAACGCTTCTGCAGGTCCGCGATTTTGTCCTTGACCGCCTTGAGCGTAGCGATCGCGTTCGCGCCAGGACTCTGATAGATCGCGATTGCGGCCGCCGGCCCGCCATTGAAGCGCGTCTCACGATCGAGATTGGCGGCGCCGAGATCGATGCGCGCCACGTCGCCCAGCCGCAGGATCGATCCGTCCGGGTTGGTGCGGATGACGATATTCTCGAAGTCCTTGGTCGAGGTCAGCCGCCCTTGCGTCTGGATGTTGAGCTGCAGCTGCTGGTCGTTCGAGATCGGCCGCGCGCCGATGCGCCCGACCGCCGCCTGCACGTTCTGCGATTGGATCGCCTTGATGATGTCGCCCGTGGTCAGGTTGAGCCCGGTGAGCCGATCGGTCTGCACCCAGGCGCGCATCGAATAATCCTGTGGACCCCACAGGGCCGCGTCGCCGACGCCGGGCGTGCTCTTGATGCCGTCCAGCATGTTGATGGTGACGTAGTTCGACAGGAAGAGCTGGTCGTGCGTGTGGTTGGGCGAGTAGAGCGCGATGACGCCGAGCAGCGCCGACGATTTTTTCTTCACCGTGACGCCCTGGCGCTGCACGTCCGACGGAAGGCTGGAGAGCGCGATCTGCACCCGGTTGTTGACGTTGACCGTGTTGATGTCGGGATCGGTGCCGAGCTCGAACGAGGCGGTGAGCGTGTAGCTGCCGTCGTCGCCGCTCACGCTCTTCATGTAGATCATCTTGTCGACGCCGACGACCTGCGCCTCGATCGGCTGCGCGACGGTCTGATCGACGACCGCCGAATTGGCGCCCGGGTAGGAGGTGGTCACCGAGACCTGCGGCGGCACGATGTCGGGATACTGTGCGATCGGTATGGTATACAGCGCGAGCAGCCCCGCGATCGTCGTCACGATGGCAATGACGATTGCGAGCCGCGGCCGGTCGACGAAGATGGCGGAGAGCATCGACTCAGCCCCCCGCGGGTCCCGTCGGGAGCGGCCGAGCACGTACGGACGCGCCCGGACGCACGGCTTGGAGGCCCTGGACGATGACCTGCTCACCGCCTTTGAGCCCTTCATCGATGACGACGCCCGTACCGGACGGGCCGCCCGGTTTGACCCGCTTCATGACGGCCTTGCCGTCCTCGACGACGAACAGGTAGACGCCTTCCTGGTCGGCAATGAGCGCAACCTGTGGCACGACCACCTTCTGCTCCGGCGCTCCGATCTCCACCTCGACGGTGACCAGTTGACCGTCGATCAGAACGTTGTTGGGATTCGGCATGGTGGCGCGCACCAGGACCGTGTCCGTCGCGCGATCGACCGTCACGTTGACGAAGTTGACGTTGCCGACCTGGTCATAGAGCGATCCGTCCGAGAAGCGGATGCGCACCTTGAATTCCGTCAGGTCCTTCTTGCCGACTTCCCGTCCGGCTGCCCGCGCGCGCAGAAAATCGCGGTCGCTGACCGGGAAGGTCACATACATCGGATCCTGGCTGACGATGGTGGTCAGTACGCCGGTGTCCGGACCGACGACGTTGCCTTTCGTCACGTTGGTCCGCCCCACCTCGCCGTCGATCGGTGAGGCAATGTCGGTGTAGCCGAGGTTGATCTGGGCGGTCTTGAGATTGGCATCGTCCTGCATGATCTGGCCTTTGGCCCCTTCGTCGGCGGCCTTAGCCTGGTCGCGTGCGACGACGGTGCCGGCCTGCCTTTCCACGAGGTCCTGGGCGCGCTTCAGCTGGATCGAGGTGAGAGCCTGGGCGGCCTTGCTGCGCTCCAGAGCGCCCTGCGCCTGCTCGACCGCCGCCTCAAACAACCCATGCTCGATTCGGTAGAGGGGGGCGCCTTGCTTGATCAGGTCGCCTTCTCGGAACAGTACATCTTCGAGGTAGCCCGTCACGCGCGCTTTCACCTCGACGCGGTTGATGGCCTCGACGCGCCCGACGAACTTGAGCGTTTTCTCGACGGCGCTTCGTTCGGCCTTGACCGCGCCCACCGGCACGCTCGTCGGCGCCTCCTGTTGCGCATGGGCTGGAGCGGAGGTTGCGCAAATCAGGAGAATTGCGGCGATTCTGGCGCGCATCGGCAACTCCATAGCTCTTCCGCAGCGCGCGGTGCTGCGTCGCGAGAAACCGCTGTCTCAGGGTGACGCGCCCTTTGAGGGGTGTCCGCCCTTTGCGCAGTCTCCTTCCGTTACGAAGCGCGGCGTTCCGCCCAATCTTGTCAGTGTCCGCTGAACACGAGCGTCTGGAACGGCAACACCAGCGCCTGGAGCCGCAGAATCAAGGCGTGGACCAGTGCGAGGGCGTCCACGGTATGCAGAGCGACGCGGGTCACGGTGCCGGTCTCCGGCGCGGCGATCGTGTCGTGATTGTTGGAATAGGCGTTGGCGATGCAGGTGCTGCCGGGCGTAACGCCGTCGAGCCCGCCCTTGTAGAGAGGCTCGAGAAGCGTAAGCAGGGTTCCGGGCTTCGTGACCTGCTGCACGTCGATCAGCTGTTCGCCGCCGCGGAACTGGCCGGCCGCGATGTAATCCTGCACGTTCGTGACCACCATCGGGATCACGGTAAAGGGTTTCGAAACGCAGGTGACCTCCGCAATCATGCCGGGCTTCATGACCTGCGCCTCGATCTGCCCAAATCCCGCGAACAGGGCCCGCTGACCAGCTCCCTCAGGGATCAGGATGCCGGCCGGACGCATGAGCGGATTGACGATATCGCCGACCCGGAGCCCGAACTGCTCGATTTGGCCCGCGACGCCGGCACGAATGACCGTCTTGTCGAGCTCCACCTGGGCCTGCGCCAACGCAGCTTCGGCGCTGGCTTTCTCAGCCGGCAGAAGTGTGTTGATCCGTTCCTCGATGGCTTGCTTTGCGGCCGTCGCGGCGGAGATCCCGGCTCGGCGGCCCTCTTCGACCACCTGGAGCTTTTCGATGTCACGCAACGGAACGATGCCGGGGCTTCGACGGTGCAGCTCCTGCTTCGTTTGCAACTCGTCCAAGGCCTGCTGGTGGGCGCTCTTCGCCTCGTCGAGCTGGCTTTCGGCTTTTTCGAGATCCTTTCGCGCCACTACGATCGCGGCTTCTTCCTCCGCTACCTTGCGCCGCGCACTCTCGACCGCGGCTTCCTGCTTCGAGCTGTCGAGCCTGAAGATCGGCGCTCCCTTCGCGATCGGACCGCTGGTGCCCACATAAATCTCGGCCACGCGGCCATTGGTCTCGGGAACGATCGGGACGGTTCTGAAGAAGAGAGTGACACTGGTCGTGGAAGGGTGGTTGTAGAAGACCGTCGTGATCAGCAATACGGTGAGGATCAGGCAGCCCGTGATCCCCCACCTCAATTCGAACCATACGGTATAGAACGTGATCTCCTTCCCGAGGCGTTTGCCTTGCACGAAGCGGCGATAGAGAAAGTCCGGGAGGATGGTCAGTGTCGAGCAGAGCAGAAGCTCAAGCATGGCTCGGCTCCTTTTTGGTTGGCGCAACGGCCGGCTTCTTGACCGACGCACGAGGCTCTTCGGCCGGCGCCATAGCCAAGGCGGGGGCCTGCTCGATCGGCTTGCTTTCTCCGGCCTCCACCGGCGGTTCGCGCGCCACGTCGTGATGTCCGGCGGCCGCAGCGGCCTTCGGTTCGACTTCCTCGGTCTCGGCGGGTGGCTCGATTCCCACCATCTTCTCCACTGAGCGCGCAATTCGCCGAAGCGGAGTCCCGAAATCGGGCATGTCGATGAATGCAAGGATCAGGCCGGCGATCCAGAAAATATGCATGTGCGTGAAGAGGGCGATCAGGCACAGGACGGCAACCAGCTCCATCTGCACCTTCTGGGATTTGTGTGCGATGTGCTCGGGCAGCGAGTGAAGCCGAAAATAAAGGACGCCGAATGTAATGACGGCAAGCGCCAAGAATCCGGCGGTCACGACCATGAGCACGTCTGTTTGGCCGGGAGGCGTGATGAAGATGGGAAGATGGTGCGTTGCTTCGGGGTGAAGTGCGTCAGCCATTTCGACCTTCCGTGCCGCCATTGCGGCATTCGATGTCGTAGACCGTGTTCAGCGGCCTTCGGTCTGTTCAGTAGAGCTCGGTCACGAAGTTTCGCCCCCTCAGACCTGCCTGATCGTCGTATTTGCCTTTTGCGTGGCGCTTGGGAAGCTTGACCTCGTTGCGTGGCGCCTTTTTGTAGGGAATCTGGCTGAGGATATGCGCGATGCAGTTGAGACGGGCGCGCTTCTTGTCATCCGAGCGCACGATGTACCAGGGCGCCTGCTTGGTATCGGTCGCATCGAGCATCAGATCGCGGGCCCTCGAGTAGTCGGACCAGCGTCCATAGGACTCGAGATCCATCGGGCTAAGCTTCCATTGGCGCAGCGGATCGTCGATGCGGGCCGTGAACCGGCGTTCCTGCTCGTCCTGCCCCACCTCGAGCCAGACCTTGATCAGGATGATCCCTGCGTCGAGGACGTATTTCTCGAAGATCGGGCAAAGCTCCAGAAAGCGCTTGTGCTGATCATCGGTGCAGAATCCCATGACGTATTCGACACCCGCGCGGTTGTACCAGCTGCGATCGAATATGATGATCTCTCCCGCAGCAGGGAAATGTCCCATGTAACGCTGCATGTACATCTGTGATTTCTCACGGTCCGAGGGTGCGGGCAGGGCGACCACTCGAAACACGCGCGGGCTCACCCGTTCGGTGATGGCCTTGATCGTCCCTCCTTTGCCGGCCGCATCGCGTCCTTCGAATATGATCATGGCGCGCAGGCCTTTGTATTTCACCCAGTCCTGCAAGTGACAAAGCTCGACCTGAAGCTTGTGCAACTCCTTCTCGTAGGCCTTGCGCTTCATCTTTTGGCCGTTGCGCAGGTCCTTTGGCGGCTTGACGTCTGCTTTCATTGTCGGCTCCGGTGTAAGCGCGCCACGGCCCCATGCGTCCGGGCGAAGAGCGGCGTTCTAATCGATGATGTGATAGCCGCCGTCGATGTACATCGTTTCGCCCGTGATCAGCCGCGCTGCGTCCAGGGCGAGGAATGCGGTGGCGGCGCCGACGTCGTCGATGTTGACCAGGGCGCGGGTGGGCGCTTTCTCCTGCGCTCTCTCCAGCAGCTCGTCGAATTCCGGAATGCCGGAGGCGGCCCGCGTGGCCAGCGGTCCGGGCGAGATGGCATGCACGCGGATTCCCTTCGGCCCGAGCTCGGCAGCCACGTAGCGCACCGCGCTCTCGAGCGCCGCCTTGGCGACGCCCATGATGTTGTAGTTCTCCACCACCATCTGGCTTCCGTAGTACGTCATGGTGAAGATCGTGCCGCCCTTGGTCATCAGCGGCTCAGCCAGATGCGCCATGCGCAGGAATGACCAGCACGACACGTCGAGCGTCGCGACGAAGCCATCGCGGGTGACATCGACGACGCGGCCGCACAGCGCCTCCTTGGGCGAGAAGGCGATCGAATGAACGACCGTGTCGAGGCGCCCCCATTGCTTGGCAATGCGCTCGAACACCGCCTCCATCTGACCCGGCTCGGCGACGTTGAGGGGCATGACGATCTTTGCGTCCAGTGCGTCGGCCAGGGGCTGGACGAACTTCTTCGCCTTGTCGTTGAGATAAGTGACGGCCATCTCGGCGCCCAGCGCGCGCAGCCATCGCGCGCAGCCCCAGGCGATCGATTGCTCGTTGGCAATGCCGACGACCAGGGCATTTCGCCCTTCGAGGTGCGGCACGACGCGGGGGATGTTCATGCGGTCCTCGCTGTCTCGAGTTGGCGGGCGCTACCGGACAGGAGCGCCAGCGTGTGGCGCGCAATCATCAGCTCCTCGTCGGTCGGGATGACGTAGAGGGGGAGGCGGCTGTCGGGCCGCGATATCAAGGGCGCGCGAACATCGGCTGCGGGGTCGAGCTCGGCGCCGAGCCAGGCGAGGTGCCTGGCGATGCGCGCGCGCATCGTGGGCGAGTTCTCGCCGATGCCGGCCGTGAACACGAAGCCGTCGAGGCCTCCGAGCGCGGCGGCCAGCCGGCCGGCCTCGAGTCCGACCCGGTAGGCGAAATAGTCGAGCGCAAAGCCGGCGCGCGGATCATCGCTTTCATCGAGTGCGCGGACATCGTTGCTGATGGCCGACAGCGCCTTGAGGCCGCATTCGTGATAAAGGAGCTTCTGCGTCGCTGCGACGCTCATACGCTTCTGGTCGATGAAATAGAGGACGACGCCGGGATCGATCTGGCCCGGACGGGTGCCCATCGGCAGACCGTCGAGGGCCGTGAACCCCATGCTGCTCTCGACACTGCGGCCGGCCGAGAGCGCGCACATCGAGGCGCCGCTGCCGAGATGGGCGACGATCACGCGTCCGCCGGCGATCTGCGGCGCGATTTGCGGCAGGCGGCCGGCGATGAACTCGTAAGACAGCCCATGAAAGCCGTAACGGCGCACGCCTTCCTCGTAGTAGCGCTCCGGGATCGCATAATGATCGGCGATCGCCGTATGCCCGCGATGGAATGCGGTGTCGAAGCAAGCGACCTGCGGCAGGTCGGGAAAGCGCGTTCGGATCGAGTGGATCGGCGCGAGATTGTTCGGCTGGTGCAGAGGCGCGAGCGGTACGTATCGCTCGAGTCGCCCCAGAACGAAATCGTCGATCAGCACCGGAGCGTCATAGTCGGGGCCGCCATGCACCACGCGATGGCCGACCGCCACCGGGTCGACCCGCAGCGTCTCGCGCAGCCAAGTGCCCGCCATCTGCATCGCCAATGGCAGATCGGAAACCTCCTCGGCCGAATAGGTGCGGTCGATCGCGCTCGTTCCGTCCGCATACGCGGCGCGCAGACGTGGGCGTGTGCCGATGCCGTCCACCTGTCCCTTGATCAGACGCGTCGGGTCCGTGTCGCGATTGATCCCGTACAGCTGGAACTTGACGCTCGATGAGCCGGCATTGACGACCAGGATCGTATCCATGGCACTCACGCAGCTGGCAGCGCCGCGATGCGGCGGCGTGCGTCGGCATAGAGCACCGCCACGGCGCAGGAGGCCATGCGGGTGCGCACCGAATCCGCACGCGAGGTCAGGATGATGGGCACGCGCGCGCCGAGCACGATCCCGGCGGCATCGGCCTTGGCGAGGAAGCTCAGGTTCTTGGCGAGCATGTTGCCGGCCTCGAGGTCGGGCACGACCAGGATCTGCGCGCGTCCCGCAACCTCGGACCGAATGCCCTTGATCCGGGCGGCCTCGGGATCCACCGCGTTGTCGAAAGCGAGCGGCCCGTCGAGTAGGCCGCCGGTGATCTGCCCGCGGTCCGCCATCTTGCAGAGCGCTGCGGCCTCGATGGTGGAGGGGATCTTGGATGTGACGGTCTCGACCGCCGACAGGATGGCGACGCGTGGGGTGCCGAGCCCGACCTGCGTCCACAGATCGATCGCGTTCTGGACGATGTCGCGCTTCACCTCGAGATCGGGAAAAATGTTGATGGCAGCGTCGGTGATGAACAATGTCTCCGGATAGGTCGGCACGTCCATGACGAACACGTGACTGATCCGGCGAGCGGTTCGCAGCCCCGTGGTCGATGAGGTGACGGCCCGCATCAACTCGTCGGTATGCAGGCTGCCCTTCATGAGCAGCTCGCCGTGCCTTTGCCGGATGAGCTCGACGCCTTTCGCCGCGGCGGCGTCGCTGTGCGGCACGTCGATCCGCTCGAAACCGCCGATGTCGAGCTTGTGCTGGGCCGCCACTGCCGCGATCTTGGCGGCCGGTCCGACAAGGATTGGAATGATGATCCCGAGTTCCGCGGCTTCCGTCGCGCCGCGCAGGGAGGTCTCGTCGCAGGGGTGGACCACCACGGTCCTTGCGGGCGGCACTTGCTTGGCGCGGGCGATCAACCGGTCGTATTTGGCATGGGGCGGGTGAACAGGCGTGCTGATCGAAGAGATAGCCATGTGGGGTGCTCCCATTCACGATGGGCCGGGCCCAACCCATCCGTTCGCATGACGTGATCTGTAGGAAGCGCCTGCATCGCGCCGGCGGCGTTGATCTACATCAAGGCCGCTTTTCGGATTTTTCGCGCGATCACGATGCCTGCGGCGGGTCGGATTTTCCCAGCCGCGCCAGCCCCCGCACGCAGCAGACGGGACGTCGGAAAGCAGACGCTGCCCTATGCAATGACCATCAGGAGCCCGCCGGTGAAGACCTGCGTCCGCCGAGTGTCATCTTCGGCAGGATCGCGCCGAACGCGATGACGGCCCCGCCGAGACCCCGGCATCGCAGACCTTGCCTACTGCCAACCCGGGACGTTGCGCATGTCGGGCAGCTCGTGGGCAATGCCTTTGTGACAATCGATGCAGGTCTTCTGGCCGGTAAAGAGGAACCGCTGATGTGCGTCCACCGCGCGCGGGCTCTGACGTGTCACGTCCATTGAATCGGCGCTATGGCAGTTCCTGCATTCGAGCGAGTCGTTCGCTTTCATGCGCGCCCACTCGTGCTCGGCAAGCTCGGTCCGGTGGTCGAGGAACTTGTCGCGCGTGCTGATGGTGCCGAACAGCTTGCCCCAGACCTCCTTCGAGGCCTGCATCTTGCGGGCGATCTTGTCCGTCCAGTTGTGCGGTACGTGGCAGTCGGGGCAGTGGGCCCGCACGCCTGACCGGTTGGTGTAATGAATGGTGCGCTTGAGTTCCTCGTACACGTTCTCGCGCATCTCATGGCAGGAGGTGCAGAACGTCTCGGTGTTCGTGAGCTCGAGCGCGGTGTTGAAGGCCCCCCAGAAGACGATGCCGGCTAAAAACCCCGCGAAGACAAGGGCACCCAGACTGAACACGACGCTCGGGCGGCGCAGCACGCCCCAAATCTCCAGAGCGAAGGCGAGGGCGCGGCGCCACCACGGAAATTTGGATACCTGCCAGACCGTCATCGTTGCCCCTTTGCGACCGGAGACGACAACAGTGTGTCGATGTCGACGAAGTCGTTCTCGACCGGGGGCCGGACGGCATGCTGCGGCACGTGGCACTGGGTGCAGAAGTATCGCCGCGGCGAGATCGAGGCGAGGAACTGCCCATCGCGGTCGGAGAAATGCGTAATGCTGACCATCGGCGCCTGCGACTCTTGCACGCGCGAGCGGGCGTGGCAGGACAGGCATTTGTTGCCCCGAAGGCTGATCTCGTATCCCTCGATCGAATGCGGGATGACTGGCGGCTGTTCCGGGTAATTGCGTGCTTCGCGCTGCGCCGTATTCTGCTCGGGCATCATGACCGGTGCCGGGCCTTCCTGATCGAGCGGAGTCGATCCGCGCAGGGCCGAGAACGTCTCGCCCGCCGCCAGGGCCGAGGTCGCGACCAATGCGGCGGCAGCAATCAGTGCGAGACGGTGACGACGATCGCATTTCATGGCCCGCCCCCTCATGCGCGCGCGACGCGTACAGCGCATTTCTTGAAGTCGGTCTGCAGCGAGATGGGATCGGTGGCGTCGAGCGTCACCTTGTTGATCAGCTGGCTTTCGTCGAACCACGGCACGAAGACGACACCGCGCGGCATGCGGTTGCGTCCCCGCGTCTCCAGCCGGGTGCGGATGTAGCCGCGGCGCGACTCGACCTTGACCTCGTCGCCCCGGCGCAGCCCGAGTGCGGCGGCGTCGTCCGGATGGATGAAGCACAAGGCTTCGGGAAACGCGCGATAGAGCTCCGGAACGCGCTGCGTCATCGAACCCGAATGCCAGTGCTCGAGCACGCGGCCCGTCACCAGCCAATACGGATAAGCCGTGTCCGGGGACTCGGCGGGCGGCTCGTAAGGCAAGGCGAAGATGCGCGCCTTGCCGTCCGCGAAGCCGTAGAACTCGATGCCGCGGCCCGGTTTAACGAACGGATCGTAGCCTTCACGGTAGCGCCAGCGCGTCTCCGCGCCGTTGACGACCGGCCAGCGCAGGCCGCGCGCCTCATGGTAGGCGTCGAAGGGCGCGAGATCATGCCCGTGGCCGCGGCCAAATCGGGCGTACTCCTCGAACAGGCCCTTCTGGACGTAGAAGCCGAACGCCTTCGACTCCTGGTTCTCGTAGTCCGGCGACATGTCGGACAGCGGGAACTTGTCCACCTGCCCGTTGCGGAAGAGCACATCGAACATGCTCTTGCCCGCGTAGTCAGGCTTCTTGGCGATCAGCTCGGCCGGCCAGACCTCCTCGATCTTGAAGCGTTTGGAGAATTCCATGAGCTGCCACAGGTCCGAGCGCGCCTCGCCCGGTGCGTTCACGAGCTGGTGCCAGAACTGGGTGCGGCGCTCGGCATTACCGTAGGCGCCCTCCTTCTCGACCCACATGGCGGTCGGCAGCACGAGGTCGGCCGCCTGTGCCGTGACGGTCGGATAGGCGTCGGACACGACGATGAAGTTCTCCGGGTTGCGATAGCCCGGATAGGCCTCCTCGTTGATGTTGGGGCCCGCCTGGAGGTTGTTGTTCACCTGGACCCAGTAGGCGTTGAGCTTGCCGTCGCGGAGCATGCGGTTCTGCAGCACCGCGTGATAGCCGGGCTGCGGCGCGATGGTGCCTTGCGGCAGCTGCCAGATCTCTTCGGCCTTGTCGCGGTGCGCCTTATTGGCGACCAGCATGTCGGCGGGTAGCCGGTGCGAGAAGGTACCGACCTCGCGTGCTGTGCCGCAGGCGGACGGCTGGCCAGTGAGCGAAAACGGGCTGTTGCCCGGTTCGGCGATCTTTCCGGTCAGCAGATGGATGTTGTAGACGAGATTGTTGCACCAGACGCCGCGCGTGTGCTGGTTGAAGCCCATGGTCCAGAAACTCACGACCTTGGTCTTCGGATCGGCATAGAGCTCGGCGAGATCGCGCAGCCGGCTCGCCGGCACGCCGGACATGCGGGACGCCTTGTCGAGCGTGTAGTCCGAGACGAATTTGGCGTAGTCCTCGAAGGTGATGTCGGCCGCGTCGCCCGCTTTCGATCTTCCGGTCGCCTTCTGCTCGAGCGGATTTTCCGGCCGCAGGCCGTAGCCGATGTCAGTCTGGCCGCGCTTGAAGACCGTGTGCTTGTCGACGAAGTCGCGGTTGACCCTTTTGGTCGTGATGATGTGGTTGGCGATGGCGTTGAGGATCGCCAGATCGGTCTGCGGCTTGAACACCATCGGGATGTCGGCGAGCTCGAACGAGCGGTGCTCGAAGGTCGAGAGCACCGCGACCCGCACGTGCGGCGCGCTCAGCCGGCGGTCGGTCACCCGGCTCCACAGAATGGGGTGCATCTCCGCCATGTTCGAGCCCCACAGCACGAACGCGTCGGCTGCCTCGAAGTCGTCATAACAGCCCATCGGCTCGTCCATGCCGAACGTCCGCATGAATCCCATGACGGCCGAGGCCATGCAGTGGCGCGCGTTGGGATCGAGGTTGTTGGAGCGGAATCCGCCCTTGAACAGCTTGTTCGCGGCGTAGCCTTCCCAAATAGTCCATTGGCCCGATCCGAACATGCCGACGCCGCTCGGCCCACGCTTCTTCAGCGCGTCCTTGAACTTCTCCGCCATCACATCAAACGCCTCGTCCCATGAGACCTCGGTGAACTCGCCGTCCTTGTCGTATTTTCCGCCGCGCTTGCGCAGCAGCGGGCGCGTGAGACGGTCGTGGCCGTACATGATCTTGGAGAGGAAGTAGCCCTTGACGCAGTTGAGCCCGCGATTGACCTCCGCCTTGGCGTCGCCATGGGTGGCGACGACGCGGCCCTCCTTGGTCGCCACCATGATTCCGCAGCCGGTGCCGCAGAAGCGGCAGGGCGCCTTGTCCCACTTGAGCTCGGTCGCGCCCCGCTCGGTAACGAGATTTTGGGCGCTGGCTGGCGCCGGCAAGCCGCCGGCTGCGGCTGCCATTGCGGCCGCTTTCAGCTTGAGGAAGTCGCGGCGATCAAACCGGCCAGCGCTCATTGCAACTCTCCGTTCGAGTTCGGTCACGCGTCGCCGGTTGCGTGGAAAACCAGGGCAGCCGTGAGCACGCCGGGCAACAGCGAGATCGTGTTGAGCGTCGTGCCGATGCGGTCCGAGCCGGACGCTTCGACGACCACGACGAGCTTCCCGCGGACGTCGCGGGTATAAATCTGCGCGCCTGCCAGTGCCTCGATCGCGGCTGCGGCCTGATCGAGCCGTTCGGGACGCACCTGGACGAGGATGCTGGCCACCTCGAAGGTCCCGCCGGGCGGCTGCAGCGCATCGTCTGCCCATCGGCCGTGGAGAAAGTCCCGACGAGCGATGCGATGCGTGGGCAATGTGTTTTGAGCCATGATGGGCCTCACGATGAGCATTCAATTGGCGGGCGAACCCGGCGGCCCGTTGATCGCCTGATAAATCCACACCGAGAGTCCGTAGGTGCCCACTGCGGCGACCGCGAGCGCCGGCATCACCAGCGCCGTCACGATCAGGAAGGCGTAGATTTCCATGCGTCGCGTGCGAGATGCGGAGTTCGGCGCGCCCGGGGTCGGCCTGAGAGTGAGGAGTCGCGGTGAGTTCATTGGCATCTCCCTCATCCAGGTCGGGAAGGGTGCACCCCGCAGTCGGAATTGCACTGTAGGATAGGAATGATCGCCGGTGAGAAGGTCGCTTCGGTTCCGGCCGTCGACTCACGATCCGGAGCGTTTGATTCCGCTATGCCCCTGAACATTGGGCAAAGCGGACAGCGGCGACGTACGGTTCGTCCCAAGAGCGGTCGTCCTCTCGGATTGGCGGGCGACTCTCCGGCTCGCGCGCTCAGAGCCTGTAGCCGTACTTGTGCATGCAGGCGGCACCGCGCGAGTAGCGCTGGCTTTGCGCATCGCGCGGGAGCACGTCGACGAACTCCTTGCACAGAGCCCAGGCCCTCTCATAGGTGACATGCGCGGGCTTCTTCGCTGCAAATGCCGTATTGGCAACCCCGAGCGGCATTGCGATCGATAGCGTGACTAAGACAGGGAGCGGGCTGAGCTTCAACATCTCGGTCTCCTCCTTCAAAGCGCGTTTTTTTTACATCGGCGAGGTGCCTGGCGATGCAGGTCACAATAGGAAGAGCGCCATCTTTTATTTTTGATCCAGATCAATCGGTGAAGTCTTTCGCCGTACCGTCAGAAAGGAAGGGCCCGGCCGATCTCATCGACGGCCAGGCCCCGCTGGCGTTCCTGGGGGGGAAGGGGGGTGAGGGGAATGCCAGCGAACCCTCATTACCCCGGCGCTGGTGATGAAGATTGATCTGGATCAAGCGCGCACCAGTCTAGTTTGACGCAGCACCAAGAAGCGGCGCACGACAAAACAGGAATGCGCGAGCGTTGTCCGGCGGAGAGAGCGGCAGTTCTATTTCATCGATCCGCTCGAGCACGCGTCTGCCTCTGGCAGAAGCTGCTTTGCGCTCGCGTGGCGCGGGCGATCATTCACGCAACCCGGGCACCTGACGCAGCGTTGCCGCTGCTGAGCGGATTTCGGGCGAGATGCCTTTCTCACGACAGCCCTATTTCTTTTGATCTAGGTCAATTGAATTTGGCCATTAACCTTCAAGGTTTGGGGACGGCTCGAGAGGCCGCATCGGTTCAGCACCGAAGCGGAAAGCCGCGAGCTTCTCGCATCGCAATGGGATCGCCATGCGCGCGCGCAAGCTACGGCGTTGCCTCTCGAGCGCTTGGGCCAACGGCTCCGCTTGCCGACACGTGCGGCGAGCGGAGAACCGACACGGATGCACGGGGCCGCTGTCGCAAACGTGGAGAGAACAGGAAGGGAAAAGCCATGTTACGTCATGCTCTGATCGCTTTAGCGGCCACCACTCTGGTGGGAACGACTTTCATGTCCGATGAGGCATTGGCGCGGCGCGGCGGCGGCGGGCGCGTGGGCGGGTTCCACGGAGCTCGCGTCGGCGGCTTCCATGGCGCCCGCGTCGGCGGTGTCGGCGTCGGCCGCGTCGCCGGTGTGCGCGGCGGAGCCTATCGCGGTGCGGGTTACCGTCCGATCCAGGGACGGCCCGTGGCGCGCGCTGCGGTACGCGGGGCGGCCTATCGAGGCGCCTATCGCGGCGGAGCCTGGCGCGGAGCGGCCGTGGGCGCCGCGGCCGGCGTCGCGGCAGGCGCGGCTGCCGGGTACTACGGCAGCGGTTATTACGGGAACTATTACGACACCTGCTATCGGGACGCTTACGGCAGGCTGGTCTGTCCGAACCAGTATTGAAGGCTGGCACATCCGCATAAGCAGTTCGCGCACGGCGGCCGCATCTCCGCCGTGCGCGAATGTTTCAGGCCCGGGATTCCACGAGGAGCTCCTTCATCTGCTCCTCCCGTTCGCTCGGATTGAGATAAGTGAATGGCAGTCCGACGAACAGGACACCGCCGACCACGTTGCCGACGGTGCTGTAGAGCAGGTTATGCAGCGCCTCGCCGATCGTGAGGCTGCCGCCGCCCAGGAACGTCATCGAGAACGTGCCCATGTTGGCGATCGAGTGCTCGAACCCGAGATAAACGAAGATGAACACGACCAGGATCAGGATCATGATCTTGGCGATCTCCTCCTTGCAGCGCAGCGCCATGCGCACTGCCAGACATACGATCCAGTTGGCCAGAATCCCCTTGAAGAAGATCACGCTTCCCGCCTGATGGGCCTTGTGCAAGGCGCCGTCGAACAGTGCGTGATCGGGAGGCAGGGCGAGCGAGCCGGCGCCGGCCAGCAGCAGGGCAACGAGAATCGCGCCGGCGAGATTTCCCAAATAGCAGAAGATCCACAGCAGCACGGCGTGTCTCCAGCTCGTTCGTCCTTCAGCCGAGGAGACGGTCAGGTACATGTTGTTGCTGGTGAACAGCTCGGTGTTGGTGAAGACGATGATGGTCAGGCCGACGCCGAAGAAGGCCGATGCGATCACCGGACCCAGCGCAATGTCCTTGAGGTTCTGCTTCAACACCCAGAACACGAACACGACCAGAGTCAGGCCCATTCCTGCGCCGATCGAGCGCAGCAGGTAACGGAATGGCTTATCGAGCAGCAGGTTGATCTTGAGGACACCTGCTTGGGCAGCCTTCTCGACATGGGCGCGGTCACTCATCATTGCCTCCTATCGTTCAGGGCGCCGGAAGCCGCCGCGCCCACGAGTGGCGGCGTGCATTCTCTACGGGCGCGTCAGCCCAAGGCTTTGTGAGGCGTTTCCGCGATGACCAGCCGGCGACGGCGCCCGCCATCACGGTCGCGAAGAACAGGATGGCAATGATCCGCGGACTGCGCATCACCGTGCGGACGCGGCGGAATGCGCGTCCGCCGGAATTTTCACGTCAAGCTGCACCGGAGGCCACCATGAGACCGACGATCTGCACCGCGATGACTTTGACGAGAGTCATCGAGGGGAAGATCATCGCGTAGCCGATATCGGGGCGCTCGGTCGGCGCCATGCGGAGCGAGTAGGCGAGAATGGCCGGATTTCCGGTTGCGCCCGAGGCGACGCCGACGAGATCGTCGAATGGGATCTTCAGGAGGTAGTACCCGACAGCCAACACGATGAGGACGGTGCAGAGCAGCACCACGACCCCGTCGAGCAGCAGAAGCAGGCCGCTCTCGGACACGGTCTTGACGAAGGGCTGCCCCGCATTGATGCCGACGGCGGCGAGAAAGAGCGCGAGGCCGAAGTTGCGCAGCACGATGTTGGCGGGGAGCGGCATCACCCAGATCATCGGGCCGGTGCGGCGCAGCTTGCCGAGGATGAGCGCCACGATCAGCGGGCCGCCCGTGATGCCGAGCGTGACCTTGCCGATGCCGGGAATCGGGATCGGGATCAGGCCGAGCAGAACCCCGAGCACCATGCCGATGCCGAGGGAGACGTAGCTGAACTCGGCGGTCGACTTGACGGTATCGCCGAAATGGCGCCGCACATCCTCCTGCCGCTCGCGCGGCACGATCAGGCCGATGCGATCCCCGAATTCGAGGGTGAGATCGGGCTTCGGGACGATGTCCATGTCATAGCGTCGAACATGCATGATCTGCACCGGGAAGCCGGCGGGAAGCGGCAGCTCGGATAGCGGCACGCCCACCAGCCCGGCCTTCGATACGAACACGCAAATGTAGTTCAGTGCCGAGCGGTCCTTTCCGATCCGGCCTCGCTCCAACTGGCCGAGCTTGCGGGCGGCCGCGTCGATCAGATCCTTCCGTTCGGAGACGATGAGGACTGCGTCCTCCGGGCTGAGCAGAAGCTCGGGCGACGGGACCAGGTTGCGATGCTCCTTGCGAACGAGCGAGATCTGGACACCCGCCGGCAGATCGGCGGCGAGCTCCGCGAGCGTACGCCCGCCTGCGCTCTCGCCAAGCGTGACCTCGCCCCAATGAAACGCCTGCGCCTTGGGCGGAAATTTGGGCTTCACCAGCTGCGTCATGAAGTAGATGCAGAGGATCGGGCCGATGACGCCGAACGGATAGGCGACCGAATAGCCGATCGAAGGCTCGCTCGATTTCATCACGTCGAGCGCGGCCTGGAGGGTGGCTGTGCTGGTCATCGACCCGGCGAACAGCCCGAGCGTATGGCCGATCTTGATGCCGAAGATCTGGCCGATGCCGAGCGCCACGAAAAGGCCGGCGATCACCGCGACGAGGGCGAGCAGGTTGTACTTGCGGCCCGCCGTTCCGGTCACGCCTTCGAAGAACTCTTTCCCGTACAGGATGCCGATCCCATACAGGAACATGATCAGACCGATCAGGCTGATCGGTCCGGTGATCTGCGCCTTCGGGGCGATGCCGCCGATCGCGAGGCCGACGAACAGCACGGCGCCGACGCCGAGCGAGAAGCCGAAGATGTTGATCTGGCCCACCAGATAGCCGAGGCCGATAGCGAGGAAGATAGCGAGAATCGGCTGGGTTCCGAGGATGCTTTGGACGAAATCCCACATGGCTTGTTCTCCGGGTCAGCGCACCTTGCAGCCGGCGGCGCGAAACTGATCGTGCACGCGTTTAATGAGATCGGGAGTCGGGGATGGGGTCGCGTATTCCTTGTAGGGAAGTCCCATCGCCTTCCACTTGAAGGCGCCGAGCTGATGGAACGGCTGTACCTCGACCCACACGACGTTCTTCATCGGCGCAACGAGCCGGGCGATGCCATCGACGTTGGCTGGATTGTCAGTGCGGCCCGGCACAAGGGTGAACCGCACCCATGTAGGCTTGCGCAGCATTGCGAGCCGTTCGGCAAACCGCAGTGTCGGTTCAAGATCGCGGCCGGTGACCGCGCGATATGTGTCGGGGTCGGAGCTCTTGATGTCGAGGAGCACGAGATCGACGACCGACAAATATTCGTCGTCGGCGCGGTCGCCGAGGAACCCCGACGTCTCGATCGCAGTGTGCAAGCCCATCCGCTTGGCGCCGGCGAAGATGCGCCGAGAGAAGTCGCGTTGGACCATCGGCTCGCCACCGGAGATCGTGAGCCCACCATCAAGGGCGCGCAGCGCCGGCGCGAAGGCGCCCAGCCGGTCGATCACCTGCCGGGCCGAGACATAGGTCCCATCCTTCAGGTGCCAGGTATCCGGGTTATGGCAATAGGTGCAGCGGAGCAGGCAGCCCGACATGAACAGGACAGCGCGCAAGCCAGGCCCGTCATAGCGCGAGGACGTCTCGTAGGAGTGGACGTAGCCGTACTCCCCCTTGCCATCGTCCTCGAACGCCGCCTCGTCCGGCGCGCCGGGCGAGAGCCCGACGCGCAGATCGTGGCGGCTGCCCGCTTCGAGCGAACCGGCATCCGGCACGGCACGCTCCTCATACCTGGCCGTGGAAGGTTCGGGTGATGACGTCGCGCTGCTGCTCGGGTGTGAGGCGGACGAAGTTGACGGCGTATCCGGACACGCGAATCGTGAGCTGCGGATACTTGTCGGGATTCTTCATCGCGTCCTCGAGCGTCTCCTTGTCGATGACGTTGAAATTCATGTGGAATCCGCCCTGACCGAAATACACGTCGAAGGCCTTCACGGCCTGCTGCACGAGCTCGTCGGGCGACAGATGCGCCTTCTGCGGGGCGACGGAGACCGTGTAGCTGATGCCGTCGAGTGAATCGGCATAGGGGAGCTTTGCGACCGAGAGACATGACGCGAGCCAGCCATGGCTGTCGCGCCCATGCATCGGGTTGGCGCCCGGCCCGAACGGTTCGCCCTTGCGGCGGCCGTCCGGCGTGTTGCCGGTCGCCTTGCCGTAGACCACGTTCGACGTGATTGTGAGCACGCTCTGGGTATGGGTCGCGCCGCGGTAGGTCGGGTGCTTGCGGATCTTCTGCATGAAGCGCGTGACGAGATCGGCGGCGATCGAATCGACGCGGTCGTCGTTGTTGCCGTATTGCGGGACCGGATCCTTGCTCAGGTTGCGATAATCGGTCACGAGACCGGTCTTGTCGCGCACGACCTCGATCTTGCCGTATTTGATGGCCGACAGGCTGTCGGCAACGACGGACAGGCCCGCGATGCCGAACGCCATGGTGCGCAGGATGTCGCGATCGTGCAGCGCCATTTCGAGGCGTTCGTAGAAATACTTGTCGTGCATGTAGTGGATGCAGTTCATAGCATGCACGTAGGTCTTCGCGAGCCACTCCATCGTGTTGTCGAACTTCTGCATCACGTCGTCATACTCGAGCACGTCCCTCGTGACCGGCGGACTCATCGGCGCGACCTGGTCGCCCGACATTTCGTCCCGGCCGCCGTTGATGGCATAGAGCAGGGCCTTGGCGAGGTTCACCCGCGCGCCGAAGAACTGCATCTGCTTGCCGAGCCGCATTGCCGAGACGCAGCAGGCGATGCCATAATCGTCGCCCCAGTAGGGCCGCATCAGGTCGTCGTTCTCGTATTGCAGCGAGGAGGTCTCGCGGCTCACCTTGATGCAGTAGCGCTTGAAGGCGTCGGGCAGATGCTCCGACCACAACACGGTGATGTTCGGCTCCGGAGCCGGGCCGAGGTTGGTCAGCGTGTGCAGCATGCGATAGCTGCTCTTGGTCACCAGCGGGCGCCCATTGAGGTCCATCCCGCCGACGCATTCGGTCGCCCAGTACGGATCGCCGCTGAACAGGGCGTCGTATTCCGGCGTGCGCAGGAAGCGGACGATGCGCAGCTTCTGGACCAGCTGGTCCCACAACTCCTGGGCGCCGGATTCGTCGAGCGCTCCGGCCTTGAGGTCCCGCTCGATGTAGATGTCGAGGAAGCTCGAGATGCGGCCGATCGACATGGCCGCGCCGTTCGCCTCCTTGATCGCGCCGAGATAGGCCAGATAGGTCCACTGGACCGCCTCGTGCGCGTCGGCCGCCGGTCGCCCCAGGTCGCAGTCGTAGAGCTTTCCCATTGCGGCGAGGTCTTCGAGTGCGCGCATCTGTTCGGCGAGCTCCTCGCGAACCCGGATCACCTCGTCGGTCGGCCACATGTCGTCAACCTGGGCCCGCTCGGTATGCTTGGCTTCGAGCAGGCGATCGACGCCGTAGAGCGCGACGCGGCGGTAGTCGCCGATGATGCGGCCACGCCCATACGCGTCCGGCAGGCCGGTGCTGATGCCGGATCTGCGAGCGCGCACGATCTCCGGCGTGTAGGCGTCGAACACTCCGTCGTTGTGGCTCCTGCGGTACTTCGTGAACGTCTCGTGCACCTGCGGATCGGGTTCGAAGCCGGCCGCCTTCAGGCCCGCTTCGACCATGCGCAGGCCGCCGAACGGAAAGATCGCCCGCTTGAATGGTTCGTCGGTCTGCAGACCGACGATCACTTCGTTGTCGCGGTCGATATAGCCGGCCTTGTGCGCGAGCATGGTGCCCGGCGTCTTGGCATCGACCGCGAGCACGCCTTTCTTCTGCTCGTCGCGGAAATAGGGCTTCAGCTTCTCCCACACCGCTTTGGTCCGCGCGGTCGGCCCGGCGAGGAATCCTTCGTCGCCCTCATAGGGAGTGACGTTGTGGAGAATGAAATCGCGAACGTCGATCGTATTCCGCCACCGGCCCGGCGCAAATCCGCGCCAGCAACGTTCGTCCTTGATTCCTTTGGGCAGTCCAGCGGTGCCTTCCATTGCAAATCCTCCCTGCGGAAAGGCTCCCTCCCGTGAAATCGGCTTTTGACCAATTTCTCCGGGACGGCTGGCGAGAACATTGACCTGGATCAATTGGGCGCTGCTGCACGAGCCGACGGGCCCCTGCGGATTCGTTCGTCGCGGATTGATCTACATCAATCAATGTCGCGGCTCCGCCACGCTAGCGTCCCCTTGGGGGGTTGTTTCGCGGGGAGGGAAACATTGATTTCTACGCCGACCGGAGGGCGTCACCATGAACAGCAGAAGGTCCAGATTACTTGCCATGACTGTTGGGCTTGTCTCGGGCGTCTCGAGCGTCGCCCTCGCCCATGCGCAAAGCGCCCTCGGCACGCTCGCCGACAACGACGCCGTCTTCGTTGATGGAAGGACATTCGCCATCATCGCCGGTAAGTCGAAGGCGCAGACCCAAGGCGAAATCTCCAAGCTTGGGGCCAGAGAGCTGGGGCCTGGCACGCTCATTTTCCGCATGAACAACAAGCTCTACATGGCCGATACGCCGCGCGTCTCCGGCCATTTGAGCGATATCGACCTCGAGCGGCAGCGGCCCCTCGGTCTGCGCGACTTGGATGGGACACGCCAGCAGCCTCAGGGGTTGCGCGCGACGGCCGATGTCGAGCGAGAGCGTTCGCTCGGACTGCGCGATGTCGATGTAACCCGTCAGCAACCGCAGGGGCTGCGCGACACGGGTATCGAGCGGCAGCAGCCGCAGGGCCTGCGCGACACGGACATTCAGCGTCAGCAGCCGCAGGGGCTGCGTGACAGTGATGTCGCCCGCCAGCAGCCCCAAGGCTTGCGCGACGCGGAGATTGAGCGCCAAGGACCCCAGGGCTACTACCGCGAGCTGACCGAGGCCGAGATGGCACGGCAGAAGGGGTTGCGGGATGCCGACATCGCCCGTCAGCAGCCGGCCGGGCTGCGCGACACGGACGTGGCCCGTCAGCAGCCGCAGGGTCTGCGTGACAGCGATGTCGCGCGCCAGCAGCCGCAGGGACTGCGCGACACGGACATTCAGCGCCAGCAGCCGCAGGGGTTGCGTGACAGCGATGTGGCGCGCCAGCAGCCGCAGGGGCTGCGTGACAGCGATGTGGCGCGCCAGCAGCCCCAGGGTTTGCGCGACGCGGAGATCCAACGTCAGGGGCCGCAGGGCTACTACCGCGAGCTGACCGAGGCCGAGATGGCGCGGCAGAAGGGGTTGCGCGACACTGACATCGCCCGTCAGCAGCCGGCCGGCCTGCGCGACACGGATGTGGCTCGTCAGCAGCCGCACGGCCTGAACGATGTGGAGCGGCAACGACCCATGGGTCTGGCCGACGTCGACGTGCAGCGGCAACGGCCATTGGGGCTGCGCGCGACCGACGGGAGCGGATACCGCGTCTCCGTGACCGATCCGGATTATGCGTACTACAAGCTGAAAAAGACCTTCGAGGAGAATTGGACCGTCCCGAAGTGACAGCCCGGCTTTGCGCGAGGCCGGGGCGGTACTCGTTTTCTGCCCTCGCGCATCGCTGTGAGTTGCCGGTCCGAATGACTCGAGTATGAGCGAGGCGGAGGCGGCCGATGAGGCGGCGTCGTTGCGCATGGCCGTTCGATGTGGCGGCAGCCATTTGCATTGCCGTGTGGTCCTGCCTTCCTGCTGCGGCCGAGACGCAGGCCACGTCTGACGCGCCGCCAGCCGCCTCGCATCAGCCGAGCGAAGCTCGAACGAACCGCATCCGCATCGAATACGTTCCGCCCAGCAATCCGGCTCACCAGAAGGTCTACGGGCTGATCAAGGACCACCGGGGACTCGAGGCGCTGCAGCAGGTCTTCGCACCATTCCGATTTCCGCTCGATGTGACGATCAGGACGATTGGATGCGATGGCGTTTCCAACGCCTGGTACGACCGCCAGGGGCTCAATCCGATCATCAGCCTTTGCTACGAATACTTGCAGGAGATCGTGGACCGGATGCCGAGCGGTCCGACCGAGGCTGGATTGTCGCCGGCCGATACGGTGCTTGGCCAATTCTTCTACGCGACGGCGCACGAATTCGGGCACGCCTCGTTCGATCTCCTCGACGTGCCGGTATTCGGCCATGAGGAGGATGCCGCCGATCAGTTCGCCACCTACATCATGCTCCAGTTCGGCAAGGAGCGCGCGCGCCGGCTGATCGGCGGCGCAGCGTACTCGTTCAGCGGGTTCATCAAGGGCTACAAAAGCAACCCGAACGTCACGCTTCCGTTGCTCGCTTTCTCGAGCGACCACGGCACGCCGGAAATACGTTTCTACAACATGCTCTGCCTCGCCTACGGCGCCGATGCCAAGCTCTTCGCCGATGTGGTGGAGAAGGAATACCTGCCCCAATCGCGCGCCAAGAAATGCCGGTATGAATATCAGGTGCTCGCGTGGGCGTTCCGTCACGAGATCAGCCCGCATCTTGATCTCGACATGGCAAAAAAGGTGCTGGATACGACGTGGATCCCCCAATCGGAATCGCGCCCGACACCCAAGTAGTCGGAATGCCGCATAGCGCGTGAAGGAGCGGCCACGCATGACGGAGACGAGCGGGCGGGGCGGCTCGAGTTGGTTCTCCCCTCTGAGGCCGCTGCGCTGGCTGAGCGAGTATCAGGCCAAATGGCTTCCCGGCGACACGATCGCCGGCGTGACGCTCGCCGCCTATGCGATCCCAGTTTCGCTGGCCTATGCGACCCTCGCCGGCTTGCCGCCGCAGGTCGGAATCTATGGCTATCTGCTCGGCGGTCTCGGCTACGCACTGTTCGGGTCGTCGCGCCAGCTGGCGATCGGTCCGACGTCCGCGATCTCGCTGATGATCGCCGCCACTGTGGGCGCAATGGCGTCAAACGACCCTCAGCGCTACGCCCAGATCGCCAGCCTTGCGGCCTTCACGGTGGCCGGACTGTGTCTGTTGGCCTGGGTCCTGCGGTTGAGCGCGCTCGTCAAGCTGATCAGCGACAGCATCCTGGTGGGCTTCAAGGCCGGCGCCGGGCTGACCATCGCGATGACCCAGCTGCCGAGTCTCTTCGGCGTGACGAGTGGGGGACACAATTTCTTCGAACGGGCCGTGCTCTTTGCCGGCGCGCTCGGCGAGGCGCGCCCGGTCGTGCTTGCAGTCGGGGTCGTCGCGCTGGTGCTCCTTGTGGCCGGCGGACGCTGGCTGCCTGGGCGACCGGTCGCGCTTGGGGTCGTTGCGCTGTCCATCGTCGCCGCCTCGGTGCTGGGGCTTGCGGCGCTGGGCGTGCCCACGACCGGGCACATTCCGCAAGGGCTGCCGACGCTTGCGGGGCCGGCGCTGCGGCTGCGGGATGTCGAAGGCATCATTCCGCTCGCCGCCGGGTGCCTGCTGCTTGCCTATATCGAGAGCGTCTCCGCCGCGCGTACCTTCGCGGAGAAGCACGACTATCCGCTCGATCCGCGGCAGGAGCTGCTCGGCATCGGGGCCGCCAATCTCGCGGCGGCGCTGGGTCAGGCGTATCCCGTGGCCGGAGGCCTGTCGCAATCGGCTGTCAACGACCAGGCAGGCGCGCGCAGCCCGATGGCGCTCGTTGTCGCGTCGCTGACCCTCGGCCTCTGTCTCATCCTGCTCACCGGGCTTTTGGAAAATCTGCCCAAGGCGGTGCTTGCGGCGGTGGTGCTGACTGCCGTTGCGGGGCTGATCGACGTCCGGGCCTTGCGGCGCCTTTGGGGGCTCAGCCGGATCGATTTCTATGCCGCCGTGATCGCACTGGCCGCGGTGCTGCTTCTCGGCATCCTCGACGGCATTCTGGTCGCCGCGCTGGCCTCCATCCTGATGCTTCTCGCCCGCGTTTCGCGCCCGCACGTCGCATTCTTGGGCCGTGTTCCGGGCACCGACAACTTTTCCGACACCGCGCGCCATCCCGAGAACGAGCCGCTGCCCGGCGTCATTGCGTTTCGTCCCGAGGCATCCCTCATCTATGTCAATGCGGAGGCGGTGCTCGAGGCGGTGCTCGAGCGCCTGCCGGCGGCCGCCTCATCCGAGATTCGTCTGGTGGTCTGCGATCTCTCGGCATCTCCCTATGTGGATTTGGCCGGCTCCCGCGCGCTCCATGCGCTTCATCGCGAGCTCGGCGCGCGCGGGATCGAGCTGCGGGTGATCGGTGCGCGTGGCCGCGTTCGGGATTTGCTGCGTGCCGACGGACTGACGGAAAAGGTCGCAGGGATCGAACGGGTGACCACGCTCGCCGGGCTTATCGCCCGGGTGCCGCAACTGCGCGCGCCAATTCAGCGCTGATGGCCGAGTTGATGCTGGCCAGAAGCACGACCTCATCGAGAGGCTTGACCAGGTAAGCCGCCGCGCCGGCAGTGAGGCACCGCTCGCGCAGGCCGGCGTCGTGGTGGGCCGTAATCACGATGGTCGGGATATGGGCTCCGGCCTGCGTGAGCTCCGCCTGGACTTCGAGGCCGGTCATTTCCGGCATCTGTAAGTCGACAATCAAACAATCGGGGGCGCCGGACGGCAACGACTGGAGAAACTCACGGCCCGATGCATAAGCGCGCGAGCAGATTGCAGAGGCGCCAAGCAAGCGGCCTAAAGCCTTTCGCACGGCCGAATCATCGTCGACGATTGCCACGAATCCGGTCAGCGCTTTTGGCATGGCTGATCATCTCCTGCCGGCCGAGTCTCGTCTAGTTGGCCCTAGGACCAACAAAGTCACCAGGTGAAGTCACCGGGTCAAGGGTATGCCGGTGAGGGGGCCGGCTCGGCCGAGAGATCGTGCGGGCGAATACCGGCACGCTCGGCAAAACGCATGAGGTCCTGCACGGTGCGCAGGCCAAGCTTCCGCATCATCCGGCTGCGATGGACCTTAATGGTCTTTTCGACCGTGCCGAGGTCGCCGGCGATCTGCTTGTTGAGACGACCCGCCACCACATGGACCAGAACTTCGCGCTCACGCCGTGTGAGCTTTGCGAGACCATCGTTGGCGGTGGTCCTCTCATCGTGTGCACGCCGCGCTTCCGAATCCAACGCCTGGGCACGTGCAACGGCAGCCAGCAAAGCCTTCGCGTCGACCGGCTTGGTCAGAAAATCGATCGCGCCAGCCTTCATGGCGCGCACGGTTTTTGGGACATCGGCCTCTCCCGTTACAAAGATGATCGGCCGCTCGATACCTGCGCCGTGCAGCTGCTGCTGAAGCTCGAGGCCGTCGAGGTCCGGCATGGCGAGGTCGACCACGGCGCATCCTGGCTCGCCGGGAT
>DASTZX010000276.1:0-11775 GCA_035764045.1 Xanthobacteraceae bacterium
AGGTCGAGCGGGCGGAAGCCGTAATGCGACAGCCAGCGCACGTCTGCCTCGAAGAAGGCGCGCAGGTCGTGCATGCCGTATTTGAGCATCGCGATGCGGTCGATGCCGAGGCCCCAGGCGAAGCCCTGGTACTCGGTCGGATCGAGCCCGCAGTTCCTCAGCACGTTCGGGTGCACCATGCCGCAGCCGAGGATCTCCAGCCAGTCGTCCCCCTCCCCGAAGCGGATCTCGCCCTTGTCGCGCCGGCACTGGATGTCGACCTCGAGCGAGGGCTCGGTGAACGGGAAGAACGAGGGGCGGAAGCGCATCTTCACGTCGTCCACCTCGAAGAAGGCCTTGCAGAACTCCTGCAGGATCCATTTGAGGTGGCCGAGATGGGCGCCCTTGTCGATGACCAGCCCCTCGACCTGATGGAACATGGGCGTGTGGGTCTGGTCGGAGTCGCAGCGATAGGTGCGGCCCGGGCAGATCACGCGGATCGGCGGCTTCTGGGTCAGCATCGTGCGCACCTGCACCGGCGAGGTGTGGGTGCGCAGCAAGAGCCGCGAGCCGTCCGGCTTCGGATTGAAGAAGAACGTGTCGTGCATCTCGCGGGCCGGGTGGCCCTCGGGAAAGTTGAGCTTGGTGAAATTGTAGTCGTCGGTCTCGATGTCGGGACCTTCGGCGACCGCAAAGCCCATGTCGGCGAAGATCGCGGTCAGCTCGTCGATCACCTGGCTGATGGGATGGATGCGGCCGGTCTCGGTCGGGCTCTCGCGCGTCGGCAGCGTGACGTCGACCGCCTCGCTATTGAGTCGCGTGTCGAGCGCCGCCCCCTTGAGCGCCGCGCGCCGCTCGCCCAATGCCGCCGTGACCCGGTCCTTGAGCCCGTTGATCCGCGGCCCCTGCTCGCGGCGCTCGTCCGGCGTCATGCCGCCGAGCGTCTTCAGGAGGGCGGAGACCGAGCCGCTCTTGCCGAGCGCGGCCACCCGCACGGCCTCGAGCGCCGCCTCGTCGGAGGCGGCGCCGATGTCGCTCAGGATCTGCTGTTCGAGTTGCGCAATGTCGGACATGGCAAGCTCTCTATGCGCGTCATGGCCGGGCATAGCCGTTCGAAGAACGGCGTCGCTTCGCTCGCCTATGTCCCGGCCATCCACGTCTTGCTCGCCAGGAAGGAAGACGTGGATGCCCGGCACAAGCCCGGCATGACGACGGAGTCGTTCTATGCCGCGAGCGCGGCCTTCGCCTTCTCGACGATCGCCTGGAACGCCGCCGGCTCGCGGATCGCGAGATCGGACAGCACCTTGCGGTCGACTGCCACCCCCGCCTTGGCGAGGCCGGCGATGAAGCGGCTGTAGGTCAGGTCGAACCCGCGCACCGCCGCGTTGAGCCGCTGGATCCACAGGGCGCGGAAGGTACGCTTCTTCCGCTTGCGGTCGCGGTAGGCGTACTGGTTCGCTTTCTCCACCGCCTGCTTGGCGATGCGGATCGTGTTCTTGCGGCGGCCATAATAACCCTTGGCGGCCTTGAGGACCTTCTTGTGCTTGGCGTGCGCGGTGACGCCGCGTTTGACACGGGCCATGACGAGCTCCTTGAAACTGAAAACCGTGCGGAAGATGCCGGCCGGCGTCAGCCGTTGGGCAAAAAGTATTTCTTGACGTTGTCGCCGTCGGTCTTGAACAGCACGGCGGTCCCGCGCAACTGGCGGATCTGCTTCTTGGTCCGCTTGATCATGCCGTGGCGCTTGCCGCGATGGGCAAAGAGCACCTTCCCGGTGCCCGTGACCTTGAAGCGCTTCTTGGCGCCCGACTTGGTCTTGATCTTGGGCATTTGGCTCTCCTTATGGACCGGATCCGGCCATGGCTCGACGCCCGGCCTGCCGGTGGTCTGCTCGATATGAGCGTGCTGGCTTGAGCACTTCGCCGCTGCCACGGCAGCCCTTGGTAGCCGGGCGGCGGGAGGCCGCCTTATGGCAGAGCGGACCCCGGATGGCAACGGGTTCCGCCGGGTCTGCGTCGCGCAGGACCGGCCGGTGCCGGGAACCCCGGCGCGGCATCCCGAGTTGCCCGGACGATCCTCAAACCAAGCCATAAAACCATAAACCATGCGTGGTGCTATGATGACTTATCGCCATCGACCTGCGGCGACACTCGCCGCTGCGGCCCTCGGCGCGGCCCTGCTCTCCTCTGTCGCTGTGGCGCGCACCTCGGACTATGACGGCAACTGGACCGTCCTGGTCATCACCGAGTCCGGCTCCTGCGATCGGGCGTACCGCTACGGCGTGAATGTCGAGAACGGCGCGGTCCACTACCGCGGCGAATCCGGCGTCGCCGTCTCGGGCCGGGTCGGGAACGACGGGCGCGTCACGGTCACCATCGGCCGGGGCGAGCAGCGTGCTCAAGGCACTGGCCGGCTCAGCGGCGCGAGCGGCGAGGGGACATGGAGCGGGACCTCCGCGTCGAGCCAGTGCCGCGGCCGGTGGGAAGCGGAGCGGCGGTAGATCCGGCGTGTGATTGCGGCGAGCGCGAAACGGCGACGAAGCAATCTCGATCGCGGTTGCACGAGATTGCTTCGGCCTGGTTCGAACGCCTCCCAATGACGGGAGGTCCCCTATCGCGGCGCCAGCACCATCACCATCTGGCGGCCTTCGAAGCGGGCGTCCTGCTCGACCTTGGCGAATTGGGCGGTATCGGTCTTGACCCGGTCGAGGAGCCGGATTCCGAGCTCCTGGTGCGCCATCTCGCGGCCGCGGAAGCGCAGGGTCACTTTGACTTTGTCGCCCTCTTCGAAGAAGCGCACCATCGAGCGCATCTTCACCTCGTAGTCGTGATCGTCGATCATCGGCCGGAATTTGATTTCCTTGACCTCGACGACCTTCTGTTTCTTGCGCGCTTCCGCCGCCTTCTTCTGCTCGGCGTATTTGTACTTGCCGAAATCGAGCAGCTTCACGATGGGCGGAGTGGCATTGGGCGAGATCTCGACAAGGTCGAGGTTAGCCTCCTGAGCAAGGCTCAGGGCTTCCTGGATGGACACGGTGCCGCGGTTGGCGCCGTCTTTATCGATCAGGTGTACCTCGCGGACACGGATCTCCTCGTTGATGCGCGGACCCTCCTTCTGGACGGGCTGCGCGGCTCTCATCGGGCGGCGAATGGTCTCGTTCTCCTCATGCTGTTGACACGGCTTTTCACGCTCCCCCGCGCCGCGTCTCGGATCGAGCCGGGGCGTAGAGCAACGTTACTCGGATGTATACGAAGATCGGGATAAACCGGTTCCAAGTCAACGGTCTTTCGACCGCGCCGCGCGTTCCCGGGCTCAGGCACGCTCCCGGGTCACCGCCGCATAGATCGCGAGGATTTGGCTCGCGACCGTCGCCGGGGCGCAGTGCTCCGCGGCCCATTCGCGCGCCCGCCGGCCGACCGCCCGCCGGGCCGCGTCCGGCATGGACATCACCCGCACCAGGGCGGCGGCGAGCGCCTCCGCATCGCCGGCCGCAACCCGCAGCCCGGTCATGCGGTCCTCCGCAACCGCCGGCGGCGCGAGCACGATGTCGGGCCCGGCCGCGAGCTCGGTCACCACGACGGGCCGGCCCATCGCCAAGGCTTCCAGGATGGTGCGCTGGGCGCCCTCGGGCTGGATCGCCGCCGACAGCACGGCTGCCGCCGCCCCATAGGCGGCCGGAGTATCCTCCGCCCCCGCCATCCGGACGACATCGGCCGTATCGGTCGCCAGCACCAGGTCCCACAACTCGCCCGTGTAGCGGCTGCGGCCCTGGTCCTCGCCCGCGAACACGAACATGACGTTCTTGATCCCCATCTCCTTGAGCCGCCGCGCGGCGTGCACGGCCACGTGATGGCCTTTCCGCCGCAGCATGCGGCCCGGGATCAGGATGACCTTGGTGTCGGCCTTGACGCCCCAGGCGAGCCGCACCGCATTGATCCGCTCGAGCGTGAGCGCGGTCGGATCGAAGCGCGCGAGATCGACCGCCGCCGGGATGACCGCAATGCGCTCCCACGGCACGCCGTGCCGCTTGACGATCAGCTCGGCGAGCTGATCGCTCTGGGTGATCACGCGCGCGCCCCGCGCCATGACGCCGTTGTAGAGTCGCTTGAGCGTGTTCTGCTCGCGGAATCCCTTGTACCAGGTGGTGAGGAACGGGATGCCCGCGATGCGCGCCGCCACCAGCGCGCTCCACGCCGCGGCCCGGCCACGCGCATGAATGACGTCGCAACGCCGCCGCCGCGCGAGCCCGAGCAGGCTTGCGGCATTGCGCGCGAGCGCGACCGGATCGCGGCGGCTGATGTCGAGGCGGATGAATTCGGCGCCGGCGCCGAGCAGGCGTTGTTCGAGGCGTCCCCCGCCCGACACCACGATCGGATGATGCCCGGCGCCCAAAAGCATTTCGGCGAGCTCGACCGCGCCTTCGTCCGCGGCGCCGATCTCGATCGTCGGCGCTGCGATCAGCACCGTGAGCGCGCGCGCCGGTTTTGCGGTCGGGGCGCCATGCGCATCGCCGCCGGGAAGCGGCCCATGCGGGGAGAGCGCCGCGTTCGATCCGATGGTCAAGAACACTCCCGACGAGTTCCAGAACCGCACGGACTTGCGGCTGCGATGTTTTCAGGTGTGCTGCGCGGCGAATCCGACGCGCGGAGAAGGTGTGATCAGACCTTAGACCGCGCCGCCCGCGAGGGCAACGCGCCCCTGGGAAAAAGTCGTGGGTGGGGCGTGTTTCGTTCGCGGCGTTGATAACATCCGTCTCTTTTTGCAACACGGATGTTTGGCAGGATGTTTGAGATGTCGGAGACGCTGCAGTTTCTCGATGTCGGTCACGGCCAGGAGGCCCGCGCGATCGCAGTGCGCGCGCGGGCGGGCGGAAGTCCCGGGCTTTTCTGGCTCGGCGGGTTCAAGTCCGACATGAAGGGCACCAAGGCCGAGGCGTTGGCGCGCTTTGCGGAGGAGCGCGGCCGCGCGGTCGTGCGTTTCGACTATTCGGGACACGGCGAGTCGCGCGGCGACTTTCTCGCCGGCACGATCGGCCGCTGGCTGGAGGAGAGCGTTGCGGTGTTCTCCCGCGTCTGCCGCGGCCCGCAGATCGTGATCGGGTCGTCGATGGGCGGCTGGCTGGCGCTGCTCCTGGCGCGCGAGCTGCGCCGCGTGCCGAGCGAGGCCAGCATCGCCGGCATGGTGCTGATCGCGCCTGCGGTCGATTTCACCGAGGCGCTGATGTGGAAACAGTTTTCCGCGGGCGTGCGCGCGGAGATCGAGCGCAAGGGGTTCTGGCTCCGGCCCTCGCAGTACGGCGAGGAGCCCTATCCGATCACGCGGGGGCTGATCGAGGACGGCCGGCGCCACCTGCTGCTCGGCGGCCTGATCGAGACCGGCTGCCCGGTGCGCATCCTGCAAGGGGTCGAGGACCCCGACGTGCCGTGGGGACACGCGGTCGAGCTCGTCGCGCGGCTCGCCCAGGACGACGTGGTGCTCACCCTGGTCAAGGACGGCGATCATCGGCTCTCGCGGCCCGAGGACATCGAGCGGCTGATTGCGGCGGTCGAGGAGCTGGAGCGCCACTGATCATGGCGGATCCGTCGCGCTAGCCGCCGTCGGCGTGCAAGGCGCGCAAGCCCTCCCGATAGCTCGGGTAGCGCAGCCGCACGCCGAGCACGCCCTTCATGCGCGCGTTGCGCACGCGCCGGCTCTCCGCATAGAAGCTCGCCGCCGTCGGCGACATGGCGGCGACCGCCTGCCCGAATGGCACCGCCGGCGGCGGCGCCATGCCGAGAAGCCCGGCCGCGAACACGATCGGCTCGCCGGGCGGCGTCGGCTCGTCGTCGGTGACGTTGAACACGCCGTCGGCCCGTTGCGTGAACGCCGCCGCGATCGCCTGCGCGATGTCCTCGACATGGATGCGGTTGAACACCTGCCCGGGCTTGACGATGTTGCGCGCCTGTCCGCGCATCAGATTGACGAGCGGATTGCGGCCCGGCCCGTAGATTCCCGACAGCCGCAGCACCGCGACCGGCACGCCGCGGCGCTGGCCGAGCGCCTGCCAGGCGTGCTCCGCCGCGATGCGCTCGTGCGCCCGCGCGCGGGCCGGATCGGGCGTCATGCTCTCATCCACCCATCCGCCGGCATGGTCGCCGTACACCCCGACGGTCGAGAGCAGCACGATGCTTGAGAGCCGGGGCGCCGCCGCGATGGCGTCGCCAAGCCTCGCGAGCACCGGATCGCCACGCTCGTCCGGCGCCGCCGAGATCAGCAGCGCGTCGGCCTGTGCGACGGCCGCGGCGACGGCCGGTGAGGCGGTGACGCCGTCGAAGGTCAGCATCTCGACGCCGCGTCCGCCAAGATCGCGCGCCGCCAGTGCCGCCGCGCGCTCGGGCGTGCGGCTCGTGCCGATGATGCGATCGAATCGCCCGCCGAACTCAGCGACATAATGCTGGGCGCAGTACCCGAGGCCGAAGCAGATCAAGGTGGACATACTTCACCCTCCCCTGGAGGGGGAGGGTCGGCGCATCGCAGGCAAGTCTACGCAGCCTGCGTAAACTCGGCTGCGTGTGCGCGCCGGGGTGGGGTGAACGGCATCTCCACGGTCCGCGCGCGTCTCACGTTTGTGTTTCAACGGCTCGTCGAGTGCCATGGCAGGCGAAAGAGCGTGGTGTATCGCCTCCAAAACCCCGTCGATATTTTCGGTAATATCGTTGTTCCAGAAGCGGAGGACGCGATAACCCTCGCCTTCAAGCCAGAGTGTGCGGACACGGTCGCTTTCGGCGATCGGGCCTTCGGCGTGTTGTGAGCCATCGACTTCGATAATGAGGCGCGCTGCCATACAGGCGAAGTCCACCACGTAACGGCCGATGGGTACTTGACGCCGGAAGTGCGTGCCGAGCACGGGAGAGTGCCTCAAACGCCGCCACAGAATGGCTTCCGCATTGGTCGAATTCGCGCGCAAACGACGCGCTGTTTCGCGCCGGAAGCTGTCGATCGTGCGGCGCATCGGTCGCGCTCCTGCTCACCCCACCCCGCGCGCCTTCGGCGCGCGACCCTCCCCCTCCAGGGGAGGGTGAAGATGCCGCGGCTCGACGCGGTCGGCCTCACCCCAGCGCCGCGGTCCATTCCTCGGCGACCGATGCATCCGGCTCGTGTCCCTGGCGCGCCGCCGCCGCTGCGGCGAGGCGATCCTTCGGCCACAGCCGCGACAGCGCCCACACGGCTGCGCCGCGCACCAGCGGCGAGGCGTCGTCGAGCCGCGCCGCCGCGGCGTCGGCGAGCGCCGGATCGCCGCTGTTGCCGATCGCGATCATCACGTTGCGCACGAAGCGGTCGCGCCCCGTGCGCTTGACCGGCGACTTCGCGAACAGGGCGCGGAATGCGGCGTCGTCGAGCCGCGCCAGCTCGGCGAGCCGCGGCGCGGTGAGCGCGTCGCGCGCCGCAAGCTTCTGCTCGCGTCCGCGCTGCGCGAACTTGTTCCACGGGCAGACCGCGAGGCAGTCGTCGCAGCCGTAGATGCGATTGCCCATCAGCGGGCGCAGCTCGCGCGCGATCGGCCCTTTGTGCTCGATCGTCAGGTACGAGATGCAGCGCCGCGCATCGAGCCGATACGGCGCCGGAAACGCCGCCGTGGGGCAGACGTCGAGACAGGCATGGCACTGGCCGCAGTGATCGGCCTCGGGCGCGTCCACGGGCAGCTCGAGGGTGGTGAAGATCGCGCCGAGGAAGAGCCAGGAGCCGAACTGGCGCGACACCAGGTTGGTGTGCTTGCCCTGCCAGCCGAGGCCGGCGCCGGCGGCGAGCGGCTTCTCCATCACCGCCGCGGTGTCGACGAACACCTTCACGTCGCCGCCCGCCGTCGCGATCAGCCAGCGCGCCAGCGCCTTGAGGCGCGGCTTGATCACCTCGTGATAGTCGTCGCCGCGGGCATAGACCGAGATGGCGCCGCGCTCGCGCTCCTTCAGGAGCGCCAGCGGATCGTCTGCCGGGCCGTAGTTGACGCCGAGCATCACGATGCTGCGCACCTCGCTCCACAGCGTGCGCGGGTCGCGCCGCCGCTCGGCGCTCGCGGCGAGCCATTCCATGTCGCCGTGCCGGCCGGCGGCGAGGAACTCGGTGAGCGCCGCACCGGCGTCGCCGATCGCGTCCGGCCGCGTCACCGCGACCGCGTCGAAGCCGAGCGCGTGCGCCTCGTCGCGGAGCGCGCGCTCGAGCGCGGGCGGATCGGTCAGAAGTCGAGGTCGGCGTAGCTCGGCGACGGCGGGATTCCGGCGTGGGTGTCGGCGAGCAGCGGGCGGAACGACGGGCGCGACTTCACCCGCGCGTACCAGCTCTTCGCGGCTTCGTTTTCGTTCCACGGCACGTCACCAAGATAGTCGATCGACGACAGATGCGCGGCGGCCGCAAGATCCGCGTAGGAGAGCCGATCGCCCGCGAGCCAGTCGCGCGTCTGCACCAGCCAGCCGATATAGGACAGATGATAGCGGATGTTGACCAGCGCCGCACGGATCGCCTCCGTGTCGGGCGATCCGCCGCCCTGCGCCCGGCTCATGTAGCGTTTGTACACCCGCTCGGTGGTGAGGGGGCCGCTCACCTCGTTGAACAGCTTCTCGCAGAACCAGCCCAACAGCCGCCGCACCTCGATCCGGGCGTGGGACTCGCTCGGCAGGAGGCGATGGTTCCCGAGCTCCCCGCCCCGCGTCTCGTCGAGGTATTCGGCGATCGTGCGCGCCTCCGGGATCGCCGGCCGGCCTTCCTCCACCAGGACCGGCAAGGTCCCGGCCGCGTTGAGCACCAGGAACTCGTGGCGGCGTTCCCACGGCCGTTCCTCGACCAGGCGCGGCATGATGCCGTGCTCGCCGAGCGCCAGGCGCACGAAGCGGGATTGCGGGCAAAAACCGTGGTGAAGCAGCGTCAGCATCGGCTTTGAGAACGTGCCCGGCGGAGCCCGGACCAAGAGTGCAAGAGTGAATGAAGAGAGAATCGGGTGGCAATCTATAGAAAGTCTTAATGCGACCTCATCATGGCGCCGGCCGGTGTGGGCGATCAGCCCTTTATGGTTGCCCCGGCCGCGCGCATGGGCGAGAACCCCGGCGACAAGGAATCGTTCACCATACCGAGCCGCGCCCGGGCGAGAGCGCCGCCACATGGAGCCGCAGCGTCATGGAAGACATCATCAAGGCGGTCGTCCTCGGCATCATCGAGGGCTTCACCGAATATCTCCCGGTCTCCTCGACCGGGCACCTGCTGCTGGTGGAGCATTTCTTCGGCTTCGGCGACAAGGATTTCGGCAACACCTTCGCGATCCTGATCCAGTTCGGCGCGATCCTGGCGCTGCTGTCGATCTATTTCACCCGGCTCCTGGGTCTCGCCACCGGCTTCTTCACCGACGCGCGAGATCGGCGTTTCGTCCTCGGCATCCTGCTCGCCTTCCTGCCCGCCGCGGTGATCGGCGCGGCGCTCCACGACTTCATCAAGACCGTGCTGTTCAATCCGTGGATCGTCTGCGTCTCGCTCGTCGTCGGCGGCGTCGTGCTGGTCTGGCTCGAGAGCCTGTCGCTCAAGCCGCGCTATCACGACGTGACCACCTTCTCGATGCCGATGTATCTCGGGATCGGCATCTGCCAGTGCATGGCCATGATCCCGGGCGTGTCGCGCTCGGGCGCGACCATCGTGTCGGCGATGCTGCTCGGCGCCGACCGGCGCGCCGCCGCCGAGTTCTCGTTCTGGCTCGCCATGCCGACCATGGCGGGCGCCTTCGCGTTGGACCTGTTGAAGAGCCGGCACGACCTGTCGTCCAACGGCGCGGTCCTGATCGCGATCGGCTTCGCGGTGTCCTTCATCTTCGGCTGGATCGTGGTGAAGACCTTTCTGGGCTACGTGTCGCGCCACGGCTTCATGGTGTTCGCCTGGTGGCGCCTGATCGTCGGCGCGGCGGGCATTGCGGCCCTGATGCTGCGATTCCGGGCGGGGTGATTTGCACGGCGGCCGCGCCCCCTCTCCCTGCGTGCGGGGAGAGGGTCGGGGTGATTTGCTTCACCCTCCCCTGGAGGGGGAGGGTCGGGGCGCGGAGCGCGCCGGGGTGGGGTGAACGACTGCCATGCATGTCATCGTCATCGTCCGCGCAAGCGGACGATCCAGTAAACACCGCAGTCAACAGTACGTACTGGATGGCCCGCTTGCTGCGGGCCATGACAACGCAAACTCCGGCGATCAATTCCGCGGAAAATCCCGCCCGGCGCCGTACAGCACGTCGCGCGGCACCTGCTTCAGGTCGCGCAGGCCGGTGAGCATCATGGTGATGTCCATCTCGTCGCGGATGATGCCGAGCGCCTTGCGCACGCCGGCTTCGCCCATGGCGGCAAGGCCGTAGAGGTAGGCGCGCCCGATCAGGCAGCCGCGCGCGCCGAGCGCCAGCGCCTTGATGACGTCCTGCCCCGAGCGGATGCCGCCGTCGAACAGCACCTCGAGCCGGTCGCCGACGGCGCTCGCGATCTCGGGCAGCACCCGGATGGTCGCCGGCGCGCCGTCGAGCTGGCGGCCGCCATGGTTCGACACCACGATGCCGTCGGCCCCGGCCGCCACCGCGGTCTTGGCGTCGTCGACGTCGAGGATGCCCTTGAGCACGAGCTTGCCGGGCCACGCTTTGCGGATCCAGTCGATGTCGCGCCAGTTGAGCGACTGGTCGAAATGGGTCTGCGACCAGTTGGCGGTGCCGAGGCTGATGTTCTTGCGCCGCAGGTAGTCGTCGACATTGCCGAAGGTCTTGCGCTTGCCGAGCAGCACGCGCGCCACCCAGGCGGGCTTGGTCGCGATGTCGATCGCGTTCTTGAGCGAGAGGCGCGGCGGCACCGTGAGCCCGTTCTTGAGATCGCAGTGGCGCTGCCCGCGCTGCGGCAGGTCGACGGTGACGAACAGCGCCGGGCATTGCGCCGCGGCGGCGCGCGCCATGATCTCCTCCGAGAAGCCGCGGTCGCGAAAGACGTAGAGCTGGAACCAGAACGGCTTCTGCGTCGCGGCGCGCACGTCCTCGATGGTGCAGATCGACATGGTGGAGAGCGTGTAGATCGTGCCCTCCGCCTCGGCGGCGCGCGCGGCGAGGATCTCGCCGTCGCCGTAGACGAGGCCGGTCAGGCCCGTCGGCGCGATCGCGACCGGCAGCGAGAGCGGGCTGCCCAGCAGCTCGGCTGCCATGGTGCGCCCGGTGGTGTCGACCAGCACGCGTTGCCGGAACCGGATCGCCGCGAGCTCCTCGCGATTGGCGTCGCGCGTGACCTCGTCGTAGGAGCCGCTGTCGACGTAATCGAACATGACGCGCGGGCAGCGCTTGCGCGCGATCGTCCGCAGGTCCTCGATGTTCGTGATGACGGCCATGCGCACCAGTCCCGGCGATTCAGCTGCCGGGGACCATGCGCCGTTGTCTAGCTGGGCCGCAAGGCCTTGAACTGGCCGGTGGGGCGGAAGCGCCAGAGATAGGACGGCACGATCGCCTGCACCGAGGTCGGCTCGATTCCGAGCCCCTGCAGCGTGCGCCGCTCGCGCCGCGCGCCCTCGGAGACGACGTTGTCGACGCGCAGGAGCTCGACCTGGTCGGGCGTGAGCGGCGTCGAGGGCAGGAACTGGAGGAAGAACGCCTTGAGCTTGGCGAGCCCGAACGGGATCGGCACCAGAAGGCGGCGGCGCTCGATCGTCTTGAGGGTGAACGCCATGATGTCGCGCAGCGTGAACACCTCCGGTCCGCCGATCTCGTAGATCGTGCCCGGGCGGGTCTCGCCCGCCACGGCGGCGCCGACCGCCGCCGCGAGGTCGCCG
>DASTZX010000277.1:0-9222 GCA_035764045.1 Xanthobacteraceae bacterium
CAAGCACATCATCATCGCGACCGGCGCGCGCCCGCGCGTGCTGCCGGGCCTCGAGCCCGACAAGAAGCTGGTGTGGACCTATTTCGAGGCGATGGTCCCGGACCGGATGCCGAAGTCCCTGCTGGTCATCGGCTCGGGCGCAATCGGGATCGAGTTCGCCTCGTTCTACCGTAGCTTCGGCGCCCAGGTGACGGTGGTCGAGGTGCTGCCGCAGATCCTCCCCGTCGAGGACGCCGAGATCGCCGCGTTCGCGCGCAAGAGCTTCGAAAAGCAGGGCATCCGCATCCTCACCGGCGCCAAGGTGACGAAGCTCGACAAGAAGGCGGACAGCGTCGTCGCGACCGTCGACGACGGCAAGGGCAAGCTCGAGGCGATCGAGGCCGAGCGTGTCATCTCGGCGGTCGGGGTCACCGGCAACGTGGAGAACCTCGGGCTGGAGAAGGTCGGGGTGAAGACCGACCGCGGGACCATCGTCATCGATGGCTACTGCCGCACCAATGTGCCCGGCATCTACGCAATCGGCGACGTCGCCGGGCCGCCGATGCTGGCCCACAAGGCGGAGCACGAGGGCGTGATCTGCGTCGAGGCGATCAAGGGCCTGCCGGTGCATCCGATGAACAAGCTGATGATCCCGGGCTGCACCTATTGCGCGCCGCAGGTCGCCTCGGTCGGGCTGACGGAAGCTGCCGCGAAGGAGAAGAAGCTCGACATCCGGGTCGGCCGCTTCCCGTTCGTGGGCAACGGCAAGGCGATCGCGCTGGGCGAGGACCAGGGCCTCGTGAAGGTGATCTTCGACAAGAAGACCGGCCAGCTTCTGGGCGCTCACATGGTCGGCGCGGAAGTCACCGAGCTGATCCAGGGCTACGTGATCGCGATGAACCTGGAGACCACCGAAGAAGAGCTGATGCACACCATCTTCCCGCATCCGACGCTCTCCGAGATGATGAAGGAGGCGGTGCTGGACGCGTACGGACGGGTGCTGAATATCTGATCTTCGGATCCGTCATGGCCGGGCTCGTCCCGGCCATCCACGCCTTCGGCCACGTTCACGAACAAAGACGTGGATGCCCGCGACAAGCGCGGGCATGACGAGTGGCCGGGGGACGCTCCATTGCCCATCATCGACATCCACACCCACTGCGTCCCGCGCGTGCCGGGCGATCCGTTCGGGGTCGCCGAGGCCTTGGCGGGCGTGCGCGTCGGGCGCAACATGGTGACGAATTTCCGCGGCCTGCCGGCGGTCGGCTATCATGAGATGACCGACTTCGACCTCCAGCAGGAGGTCCTCTCGCGTGCCGGCATTACCGGTCGGCTGATCAGCAACTCGTTCGGCGCCGAAACGATGACCGCGGTCTCGCGCGCGCCGGCGCTCGACATCGTCAAGGCGGTCAACGATCAGACCGCGGCGCTCGTCGCCCGGGCGCCGGGCAACTGGGGCCTCGGCACCCTCAATCCGCTCGATCCCGCGCACATCGCGGAGGGCGAGCGCTGCCTCGGCGCGCTCGGCCTCAAGGGCCTGCTGATCTCGACCAGCTGGCACGGCCGCTTCATCGACGGCGAGGACGCGGTGCCGTTCTGGGAATGGGCGCAAGCGCGCCAGGCGCCGGTGTTCATGCATCCGCCGCGGGTGCCGATCGGACACGACCGGCAGATGGACCAGTACAAGCTCGACGAGCTGGTCGGCCGCCCGTTCGATACGGCGATGGCGCTCGCCCGCTTGATCCTGTCGGGCTTCTTCGATCGCTTTCCGCGGCTCAAGATCGTGGTCGCCCACATGGGCGGCGGGCTGCTGCCGGTGATGGGCCGGCTCGATTTCGGCTGGCGGCTCGGTTGCGACGGCATGCCGGAGCGGGCGCAGATCCGTTGCGAGCGGAAGCCGAGCGAGTACCTGAAGCTCCTGCACGTGGACACCATGGGATTCTGGGCGCCGCATGTGCGCGAGGCGGTCGAGGTTTTTGGCGCCGACCGGGTGATGCTCGGCACGGACTACGGGCCGGTGCCGATCGATCCGCGCGAGCACGTCGAGATCGTGGCCGGGCTCGCCATCCCGCAGGCAGATAAAGAGAAGATCCTCTGGCGCAACGCGGCGGGGTTCTTCGATCTTCGGGTCAACGAGAGCGAGGGAGGGCGGGGCACGCGGTAGGCCGGGCCGTCGAGGCTGTGCCTCGCCAGCCTCGGACATTCGGGTTAGGATGCGGAAAACAGGGGGGAACGGCCTTGGCTGCCAGGTGCAGAACGAGGTGCAGAACGGTCCGTGCATCCGGTCTCGCGGCGTTGCCGCGCCGCCGCTTCCTCGGACTCGCGGGGGCCGCTGCGCTCTTCTCGGGCTCGCGCGCGGCGCGCGCGCAGACCTACCCGACCCAGCCGATCCGCTGGGTGGTCGGCTTTCCGCCCGGCGGCGGCGCCGACATCGTCACCCGGATCATGGCGGCGTGGCTCGCGGAGCGGGTCGGTCAGCAGGTGTTCGTCGAGAACAAGCCGGGCGCGAGCACCAACCTGTCGATCCAGTCGGTGGTCAATGCGCCGGCGGACGGCCACACGCTGCTGTTCGTGGCCGCCTCCGCCTCGGTCAACGTCTCCCTGTTCAAGAACCTCACCTTCGATCTCACGCGCGACATCGCGCCGGTCGCCGGCCTGGTCGACTTTCCCCTCATCCTGCTCGCCAATCCGTCATTTCCCGCCAAGACGGTGAGCGAGCTGGTCGCGTATGCGAAGGCTAATCCCGGCAAGGTGAGCATCGGCTCGTTCGGCGTCGGCACGACGTCGCATGTCGCCGGCGAGCTGTTCAAGCAGTTGGCCGGCATCGAGATGGTGCATGTGCCCTACCGCGGCGGCGCCGCGATGGCGACCGATCTCCTGGCCGGGCGGGTGCAGGTGGGGATCGACGTGATCACCGGGGAGCTGCCGCACATCCAGGCGGGCACGATCCGGGCGATTGCCGTGGCGGGCGCAGCGCGCCATCCCGCGCTGCCCGACGTGCCGACGATCTCGGAGACGATGCCGCTCTATGTCGCCAACTCCTGGTGCGGCGTGGGCGTGCCGCGCGGCACGCCGGCGGCGGTGATCGCGCGGCTCAACCGCGAGATCAACGCCGGCCTCGCCGATCGAGCCGTCAAGGCGCGGCTCGCCGAGGTCGCGACCACGCCGATGCCGCTCGCGCCGGAAGCCTTCGGGGCCTATGTGCAATCCGAGATCGACAAATGGGCCAAGGTGATCCGGGCGGCCAACATCAAGATCGAATGAGGCGCCGCGGGTCGCGCCGGCTCAGAGCATGTTCCGTTCCTGCGGAATCGGAACATGCTCTCGTGTCATTGATTGGCGCATGTCCTTATCGGCGAACCGGTGGCCACTTCGCCGGGACATGCGCTAGTTGGCGCGGATATTGGCGTCCTTGATCACGCGCTCGTAGCGCTCGACGGTCGTGCGCAGGAAGGCGCCGAACGGCGCGCCGCAGGTCCCGACCGGAGACAGGCCCTGCTGAGCGAGCCTGGGCTGGAGCGCCGGCGCCTTCAAAGCCGTGACCAGCACACCCGACAGGTCCTTCAGGGTCGCGGCCGGCGTGCCTGCCGGCGCGACCACGCCATAGAAGATGCTGTCCTCGTATTGGGTGATGCCGCTTTCGGACAGCGTGGGAACATTTGGCAGCGCGTCGACCCGCTTCGCCGCCGTGGTGGCAAGTCCGCGCAGCACCCCGGCCTGCAGCTGCGCCACGATGGTCGGATAATCCGCCACCACCGCCTGGACATGCCCGCCCATCAGCGCGTTGATCGCCGGCAGGCTGCCGCCATACGGCACATAATTGACGTCGATGCCGGTGGCGCGCCTGAGCACTTCGATGGCGATGTGCAGCGATGTCGCCGGCCCGCCGCTCGCGAACGAAAGCTGGCCGGGCTTCTGCTTCGCGGCATCGACGAGCTCGCGGATCGTCTTGTAGGGCGACGATCCCTGCACCACGACGACCATCGGGGTCGCGGCAAGCTGGCAGACCGGATCGAAGCTTCTGGCGATGTCGTAGTTGCCGCGCTTGAGGGCGGCATTGACCACGAAGGCGTTGGCCACCAGCAGCAGCGTGTTGCCGTCGGGCTCGGCCCGCGCCGCGACTTCCGTGCCGATCACCATGCCGCCGCCGGGCCGGTTCTCCACCACCATGTTGGGGCCGTTCTGGGCGCCGATCTGCTCGGCCATCAGCCTGGCGAGGATGTCCGGCCCGCTGCCCGGCGTGTAGGGAACGATGATGCGGCGGGTCTGCGCCGAGGCGCCGGCGATGCCGAGCGCCAGCATGGCGGCCGCCAGGCAGGCGGCGGAAACGATGGTGGCACGGATTGCGGTGCTTCGCATGAGCGTCCCCCGGGCTCTATCAGACTCTGCGCGTAAGGCTCCTAATCAATCGTCACGTGCGCCGTCTTGATCACGGCAGCCCATTTTTCAACTTCGGCCGGCAGCATGGCGGACATCTCCGCCGGCGTCTTGAGCGCGATCGGCAGCCCCTGCTTGGCGAGCGCATCCTGCACGCGCTGCTTCTTAAGGGCGCCAGCGACCGCGGCGTAGAGCTGGTCGATCACGGCTCGCGGCGTCTTGGCCGGCGCGAACAGGGCCGACCAGGCGTCCGCTTCGACGCCCGCCACGCCGGCCTCGGCGAAGGTCGGCACCGACGGGAGCTGCGTCGCGCGCTGCGCGCTCGCGACTGCCAGTGCGCGCACCTTGCCGGCTGCGATCATCTGCGCGATCAGCCCGGGCAGCGGCAGGATGCCGAGGTCGATGCGGTCGGCCAGCATCTCGGTGGTCAACGGCGCAAGGCCCCTGAACGGCACGTGCAGCAGGTCGACGCCGGCGCGGGTTTTGAACAGCTCGCCGGCGAGATGCGCGCCCGAGCCGTTGCCGGTCGAGCCGAAGGTGAGGGCGCCGGGCTTTTGCCGGGCGAGGGCCACGAGCTCCGCCACGGTCTTGGCGGGAAGGTCGTTGCGGGTGACGAGCACGTGCGGCATGGCGGCGATGCCGGCGACCGGCGCGAAGTCGCGCACCGCATCGTACGGGCAGTCCTTGACCAGGCTCTGGTCGGTGGCGTGGGTCTGGTTGGTGCCGAGCACCAGAGTGTGGCCGTCCGGCTCGGCATGCGCCACCGCGTTGGTGCCGATGATGCCGGAGCCGCCGGGCCGGTTCTCGACCACGATCGGCTGGCCGAGCGCGGCTTCCTGGGCGATCAGCCGCGCCAGGAGATCGATCGGGCCGCCGGGCGGGTAGGGCACCACGATGTTGATCGTGCGGGTCGGGAACGTCGCGGCCCGGGCGCGCGCGCCAAGTCCGAGCGCGGCGAAGGCGGCAAGAGCGGCGCGGCGGGTGGGCATGCGAGGCCTCGCGACGGCAAGGGCGGGAGTTTATGTCGCGCGGCGCGGCGGGTCAAAATGGCTCAGGTCGTCATGGCCGGGCATAGCCGTTCGAAGAACGGCGTCGCTTCGCTCGCCTGTGCCCGGCCATCCACGTCTTTCGTTCTGTATCGCGGCAAGACGTGGATGCCCGCGACAAGCGCGGGCATGACGGCTATGCCGTTACTTCTTCGGCGCCTTCGCCTGCTTGGGCAGCCGCATCGGCCAGCGCACGATGTGGTCCTCGAGCTGATCGTCGGAAATCTCGTTCTCGGTCCCGCTCAGCCGCCCGCGGACCGAGACGCCGGCGACGTGCACGGTGTCGCGGTCGCCCGAGACCAGCGGATGCCACCAGTAGAGATCCTTGCCCTCGGCGACGAGGCGGTAGGCGCAGCTCGGCGGGAGCCAGGCGATCTCCGACACCGTCTGCGCGGTGAGCTTGACGCAATCGGGAACGATGCCGAGCCGGTTCGCATAGTCGCTGCAGCGGCAGCTTTCGTCGTCGAGCAGCCGGCAGCCCACATCGGTGAAATAGAGCCGCCCGGTGTCCTCCTCCTCGAGCTTGTTGAGGCAGCAGCGCGCGCAGCCGTCGCACAGGCTCTCCCACTCGGCCTCGGTCATCTCGGCGAGGGTTTTGGTCTTCCAGAACGGGTCGGCCATGGGAACCGCGAACAGTGGGTGGCGATGAGCGCATAGTTAGGACGATCGCGCCCCATTCGCTACTCGCCATTCGCGGTCGCGGTGGCGTCTTTCAGTTTGTGGCCGGCGGCGCGAAGAAGCAGCGGCGCGACCCGTCGGGGCGCTTGCAGCGCCAGAACTCGCCGTCCGGGCTCGGCTGCGCCTCGCTGTAGGGCACCATCTCGCCATCGAGCAGCAGACGGTAGCCGGCCGGCGTGGCGTTCACCTGGTTTCCCGGGACGATGAAGCAGTCGCCCTCACCGCAGCACCATTCGCCGGCGGCATTGCGCAGCGCGCCGCGCGAAATCCAGCTGTCATGAGCGAGGGTCGGGACGGCGACGACAAGGACCGAGGCTGAGACGACGAGCCGTACGAAGAGTCCGGACATGGGAGGTTCCCTTCTGTTGTCCCGGCGCGGCGATCGTTCACCTGTGCAGTCCGTCTCCTCCTGGGCCGCTCGGCTTGTGCGCTCCCGCCGCTGGGGCGCTCGGGCAGGCCACGGTGAGCCGAGTCTGGCGACTCACATTTGCGACAGATCAAAAGTATGAGCCCAGACCGGCGAGGGCCGAGTCACAAATTGCATCACAATGTGGAGAATCCGCGCCGATGTGGAGAACCCGGCGATCGTCTTGGTTTTACATGCGACTCTGCGGTGGATGCGCGTTGGCGCGGCGCATGTGCGGGCGGTGCGATTGCGGAACTATGGGGCGAGCAGAGCGGCGCGCATCTGAGCGATCATTTTCGCGCAGGTCGGCAGATGCGGTTCCTCGACCTCGAGGATGCGCAGGACGGCGCGGCGCTTCGCCATCGTGATCGCGTCTGCGTTCTGGACACCGCCGGCGTCACACACGATGTCGATCAACCGATCGACCGCATGCAAACGGCCGAGCAGATAGTCGTTCTCGCGATAGGCGCGCGACAGGAAGGCGGCGAACTGGTTGAACGCGGCGCCCTTGAGCCGGAATGGCCCGAGCCGGGCGATCTCGCTTGCGTCCTGCGCGCTGATGCGGTCGACGCGGATCTCGTTGAACTCACCGGCCTCGCGCCAGGGCATGACCGGGAAGGTGAGCACGTCCCAGAACGGGAACCCGAGATAATTGACCAGCACCTCGTGCAATCCGCGCCGCGGCCAGCCGCTTGTCTGGGCGAGGAGGACGTCGATGTCGCGGGTGCTGGCATCGAGATCGATGACGGCGCTGATGCGGGCGATCAGCCGGTCGAGGCTCGTCTTGTGCCGCGCCGCGAACGACCGCGCATGGGCTGCGACCTCCCGAACCTCGGCGGCCGAGGGCGCGGCGCGGAAGACGTCGCGGACGATCTCGGCGACCGCGGGATCCGCGGCAGCGGCCGCCTCGCGCCGGTCGAGCGCTTCGATGCAGTCGTAGAACTTGCGTTTGAGCCGATCGACCGCGGCGGGATCGAGGTCGGCGAAGCCGTCGGCGCCGAGCATCTGATAGAGCCGGTTCTGCCCTTCGATGAGGAAATGCAGCCGGCGGCGGCGGTAGTCGACGTCGAGCGCGAGCAGGAAGCCCACCCATCCGGAGGTGGCCGCAGCCCCATTCGCGACGTCCGCGTGCAACGAATGGCCGTCGGTCGGCGCGAAGGTCACGCCGGCCTCGATCGCCCAGGCGTCGATGACCTCGGCGATCGCGCGGGCGAAGGGCGAGCCGGGCTGCACGCCGCGCACGTCCATGACGACCTTGCTGATGAACCCGCGCACCGAGGCGAGCTTGAGCCGGACATAGGCCTCGTAGGCGAAGCCGGCATCGCGCGCCGCCTTGGTGTTGGCCTGCTCCCGCCAGGCCCGGACGCGCTCCTCGGTGATCGCGTCGCCGGAACCGAGCACGGTGGCGTCGGCGACCAGGCGGCTGATCTGCGGTCGCGCGCTGTCGATGATCGCGCGCAGCCGCCGCGCCCGGTCGTTGAGGTAGGCGATCCAGCCGAGCTCGTCCGTCACCGGCTCGGCGAGCGGGATGTCGGACAATGCGCCTTTGAGCGTCGCGAAGAACCCCGGCATGGCGTGGTGGGTGGCGGTGCCGGCCGGCTTCGGATTGGGGTCGATATAGACGAGGCGGCGATCCACCTCGCGATAGGCAGGCCGGCCGCGGATCGCGGCGATCGCTTCGCGGAACGGACGGCTGTTGAGCACCCCGCCGTCGATGAAGGGAACCGCGGCGACGTCGACGTTCATCGGCCCATAGGGCTCGAAGTCGCGCGCGAGGAATTCCTCGCGGCGCGGCCAGGCGGCGCCGCGCTCGCGCACGAGCTCGTCCATCTCGATGATGCGCGCCGGCGGGAAGGCGCCGGGAATCGAGGAGGTGGCGCGCGCCGCGAAGGCGAGCGCCGGGGCGTTACCGAGGTCGAAATCGCTCTCGACCGCACCGCTCGCGCGGCGGCGATACTTGAAGTGCAGCACGTGACGGTGCTCGCGTTCATGCACCACCGGCGGGTCGTGGATCTGCATGAGCTGCTGGCAGCCATGGAAGTCCGTCACGGTGACGAACAGGTCGAGCCGCTGGCCGGAGGGAAGCAGCGACGCGGCGGCCTCGCGCGGCTCGCCCATGGCGACGACGCCGTCGTACATCAGCGCCGCCATCTTCAGGCCGTCGAACGGGGGCTTGAACCAGCGCGAGCGCATCAGCAGCGAGAGCTTGGAGCGCACCTCGGGGTCGCTGATGTCACGGCGGCCGGCCTTGCCGGCGGCCCAGAAGAACGGCCGCAGGAACCACTTGCTCCAGCCGCGCGCCCTCGCATCCGGTGCCAGAAGCTCGGTCACGTCGGCCTGCTCGAGCCAGAGGTCGCGCAGGCGGCCCATGGGCAAATCGTGGCAGAGCGCGCGTCCCAGCATGACGCTGTTGATGCCGCCCGCGGAGGCGCCGGCCATGATGTCGACGATGACGCGCAGCTCGACCGTGGCGCCGAGATCGCGCAGCAGGTCGAAATAGATCTCCTCGGTATCGTATTCGGGATCGCCATGGTCGCGCACGTCGAAGAAGGTCGCGACGCGGCGCTTGGCGCGATCGGTGATGCCGTGAACCGCGCCGGAGGCGCGGGCGAGCTTGAGGATCTCCTTGGTGATGCCGTGCATGTAGACGGCGAGCGAGACGCCGCCGAAGCAGACCAGCGCTATGCGGAGTTCCTTTTCGCGCAACGCGGCTCCCCGTCGTGCCCCTTGCCGCCT
>DASTZX010000278.1:0-3366 GCA_035764045.1 Xanthobacteraceae bacterium
CATCGACAGGCCGATGATGTGCGCCTTGTCGATCTTCAGCGCGTCCATCACGGCGCGAATGTCGTCGCGCGCGCGGTCCTGGGAATATTTCTCGACCGTATCCGGCACGTCGGACGGGGGATAGCCGCGCGCATTGTAGGCAATGCAGCGGTAGAAGCGGCCGAAGTAGCGCAGCTGCGGCTCCCACGCGCGCACGTCGCCGGCGAACTCGTGAACGAACACGATCGGAATGCCGGAGCCGACCTCCTCATAGTAAAGCTTCACTCCATCGTCGGTGGTCAGATGCGGCATGAGTATCTCCGTTGGAAGCGGTTATGAACGAAGCATGATCTGAGCCCGAGGTTTCCGTTCGCGCCCGGCCGGTTCTCGACCACCATGCTTTGCCCGAGGACCGGCGCAAGCTCGGCCGCGATCAGCCTGCCCAGGAGATCGTTCGCGCCGCCGGGCGCAAAATGAACGATGATGACGATCGGACGATCGGGCCAGGCCGCATGTGCCGGACCGGCGGACACGACGCCGAGCATCAGCGCGGTCGCGAGCGCGGCCCAAAAGCCTGACACAAAGCCGCGTCCTGCCCTCGTCATGTCCTCCCCCGCTCGCGTTTTGAGATATCGGCGGACAGATTTGGACGGATTGAAGCACGCCGGCGGCCCACGAGAAAGCGCGGCGGACGCATGGGCGCATGTGCGCCGAATGGCCGGCGCCCGCATGACGGGGGCGGAAAGGGCTGCCATAATCCGGGAGAATCCACCAATACGGGGACGAACGCCCATGACCTGGTCCGCACGAGCCATAAGCCCGATCAAGCGAACTTCGATCGCCGCCGGCATTGCCGGTGCGGCGCTGCTGAGCGCAGTGATCGGCGACGCGCGCGCCGATTGGCCCGAACGACAGATCACGTTCATCGCCTGCTTCCCGCCCGGCGGCGGCACCGATATCGCGGCGCGGCTCGTCGCGATCCCGCTCGGCGAAATGTTGAAAGTTCCGGTGATCGTCGAGAACCGCGGCGGCGCCGGCGGCAATATCGGCATTTCGGCTGCCAAGCGCGCGAAGCCGGATGGCTACACGTTCCTCGTCTGCTCCAGCGCCTTCGTGGTCAACCCGAGTCTGTATGCCAACCCACCCTACGATCCGAAGGATTTCGCGCCCGTCATGGTGCTCGGCGCCTCGCCGAACGCGCTCGTGACGCCGGCGCAGTCCGAGTTCAAGACGCTGGGCGATCTGATCGCCAAGGCCAAGCCCAACCCCGGCAAACTCAACTGGACGAGCCCGGGCGCCGGCACGACGCCATACCTCGCGGGCGAGCTCCTGCAGGAGCGCGCCGATATCAAGATGGTGCACATCCCGTTCCAGGGCGCCGGTCCGGCGCTCACGGCCGCGCTCGGCGGGCAGGTCGACATGTACACGGCAGCGCTCGGCTCGCTGCAGCCGATGATCGATGCCGGCAAGCTGCGCGGGCTCGCGGTCACGGCAACGAAACGCTGGACCGACCTGCCGAACCTGCCGACGCTCGAGGAACAGGGCATCCATGACGCCGCGAGCGACACCTTCCAGGGAATCTTCGCGCCGGCCGGCACGCCGCAGCCGGTGATCGATCGCATGGTGAAGGAGCTCACCGCCATCCTGGCGCGGCCTGACATCCGCGATCGCTTCGCCAAGTCGGGCCTGCCCGTCACGGCCGAGCCGCCGGACGCATTCCGCGCGCGGATCGCCCGCGAGATCCCGATGTACAAGCAGATCGTCGACAAGGCGGGGCTGAAGATCCAGTAGGCGCGCCGGTCGTCATCGCCAACGCAGTCAGGACATTACGCATGCCGCAGCCGCTTGCCGGGATCCGCGTGATCGAGCTCGCCAATTTCATCGCTGGCCCGCTCGCCGGAACGCTGCTCGCCGACATGGGCGCCGAGGTCATCAAGATCGAGCCGCCGAAGGGCGACATGGGGCGCGCGATGCCGCCACAGCGCAACAACGAAAGCGTGAGCTTCGTGGCGCTCAACCGCAACAAGCGCGGTCTCGTGCTCGATCTCAAGCAGCCGGCAGCACGCGAGATCGTGCTCAAGCTCGCCGCTAGGTCGGACGCGGTCGTCGAGGCCTATCGTCCCGGTGCGCTGGAGAAGATCGGGCTCGGCGCCGACGACGTGAAGGCGGTCAATCCGAAGATCATCTACACCTCGGTGTCGGGGTTCGGGCAGACCGGCCCGTACCGTCGGCGCGCCGGCGTCAACCTGATCATCGAAGCCTTTTCCGGCGCGCTTTCGGTGACCGGCGAGCCCGACCAGATGCCGACCCGCCCGGGCATCCAGACCGCTGACGTGTTCGGCGCGTTGTTCGCGACCTATGCGACGCTGTCCGGCCTGATCGGCGCGGCGCGGCAGGGCGAGGGCCGCATCGCCGACGTGTCGCTGGTCGAGGCCTCGATCGCGGCCGCCGCCTGGGAGGCGGCGGACTATCTCGCCACCGGAAATGTGCCAAAAGCGCTCGGCAACAAGCACCGGCTCAACGCGCCCTATCAGCTGTTCGAGACGCGCGACAAGCGTCATCTCGCGATCGGCACGCCCAACGACCAGCTCTTCGCCCGGCTGATGGCGGTGCTCGACCTCACCGCGCATGTCTCCGATCCGCGCTTCGCCACCTATGCGAGCCGCAAGGCCAACGAGGCGCCGCTTCTGGAGATCGTCGAGCCGGCGGTGCGCCGGCGCGATGCGCGCGAGCTCGAGGCGGCGCTGATCGAGGCGGGACTGCCCTGCGCGCGGGTGAACAATTTCAAGGAAGTATTCGATGATCCGCATATCGCGGCGCGCGGCGTGCTGCAGGAGATCGCCCACCCGCGCCTCGGCCGCATGAACGCAGTGCGCAATCCGGTGCTGCTCGACCACGACGGGCCGGCCATGGACCGGCCCGCGCCGATGCTCGGTGAGCATTCGGCGGAGATCCTGCGCGAGCTCGGCTATTCGCAAGCCGCCATCGATGCCCTCGCGGCGGCCGGCGTGACGCGGCTCTCATCGGCCGGGGCGCCGGTCGCGGCGGAGTAGCGCCTTACGCCTGCCGCCGCCACTCGGGACGACGGAGAGAAACAGGACTCAATCATGCACCTTGCCCGCAGCTTTCTCTATGTCCCGGCCAACCGGGAGAAGTTTCTCGACAAGGCGCTCGATCTGCCCGCCGATGCGCTGCTGCTCGATCTTGAGGACTCCGTGCCGCCGGCCGAGAAGGACGTCGCCCGCACCGCCGTGCGCGAATACGCGCCGAAGATTCAGGGCGGGCGGCTGTGGGTGCGCGCCAATGCGATCAACAGCGACGACGGCCGCGCCGATCTCGAGGCCGTCGTGGGCGTGCCGGGGCTGTTCGGGGTCGTCGGGTCGAAGG
>DASTZX010000279.1:0-3972 GCA_035764045.1 Xanthobacteraceae bacterium
GGCCCGCTATCTGACCTTGAGCCTGACCGCGGACTCTTTTCCCCGATTGCTTTCGATCTCGTATTCGACCGTCTGTCCCTCATTCAGCGTGCTGAGGCCCGCCTGCTCGACGGCCGAAATGTGGACGAACACGTCCCGGCCGCCGCCGCCGCCGGACGGCTGAATGAACCCATATCCCTTGGTCGGGTTGAACCACTTCACCGTACCTGTCGCCATTTCAGTCTCCAATTTTCGACGACACATCCTACACATCCCGCCCAAGCCCGACTAGGGCCGGCCGGGTCGCGTCACGCAAGGACTCGACGAGGCTCGCGGGACCGTTCGGGGGAGATTTCGATCTTCGTATTCGCGGCTGACCGCCTGCCAGCCACTGGCTGCACCACCCCGACACCGTTCGGCCGATCCCGCGTCGGGGACGCCGCTGCCGTGTGGCGCAGGCGCACAAAATGTCAGCTGGCGGTGAGAGATGAAGCTCGTCCTGATCCCCTACGCACCGAACTTCGCCTGTAACGTGTTACGTCGATTTTATTTTATTGCGGTCGTCAACTTTTTGGAAACGCCGGGACGCGACAGTGACGCGTCGAGAAGTCCATGGTCGGGGTCCGGGGGGATGACCTGATGCGCGCTTCGTCGCTGCACACGCTTTGCCTATGTCTCACCGCGTTCACCGCATTGAGCGGCCAAGCCCGCGCGGAGGACGGTGTATCGGCCGCAAGCATCGTGTTCGGCCAGGCGGCCGCGCTCGACGGCCCCGCCGGCGCGCTCGGTCGCGGCATGAAGTCCGGCATCGACGCCGCTTTCGCTGAAGTCAACAAGGCGGGCGGCGTTCACGGGCGCAAGCTCGAGCTCAAGAGCGTGGACGACGGCTACGAGCCGACGAAGTCGATCCAGGCGGTCAAGAAGCTCCTCGCCGAGGACAAGGTGTTCGCGATCGCGGGCTCGGTCGGCACCCCGACGGCGGCCGCCACCATGCCGATTGCGATCGCCGCAGGCGTGCCGTTCGTCGGCGCGTTCACCGGCGTCGAGTTCCTGCGCGATCCCTACAAGCCGCTCGTCGTGAACGTGCGCGCGAGCTATTTCGAGGAAACCGAGGCGATGGTCGACCATCTGACCAGGGATCTCGGCGCTTCCCGAATCGCGATCATGTACCAGGACGACGGCTTCGGTCAGGCGGGACTGGCGGGCGTGAAGCGTGCGCTCGACAAACGCAAGATGGAGCTTGCGGCGGAGGGCACGTTCGAGCGCAACACGACCGCGGTAAAGGCCGGATTGCTGACGGTCAGACGGGCCAAGCCGGACGCCGTGATCATGATCTCGCCCTATAAGCCGTCGGCGGAGTTCTTCAGGCTCGCCCGGCAGATCAAGCTGGACGTGCCGATCGTCAACATCTCGTTCGTCGGCTCAGATGCCTTCGCCAAGGAGCTCGGCGCCGCCGGCGCCGGCGCCATCGTGACCCAAGTCGTGCCGTTTCCGCAGGACGCGCGCATTCCGGTGGTCGCGCGGTATCACAAGGCGCTGAAGGCGACCGCGCCGGATGAACGGCCCGGCTTCGTTTCGCTCGAGGGCTACATGGTGGGCCGCACCATCATCGCGGCGCTGGAGAAGATCCAGGGCGAGCCAACCCGCAAGGCATTCGTGGAGGCCGTGCAGAACAGCGGCGGCTTCGACCTCGGCGGGCTCAAGCTGACCTACGGCCCGACGAGCAATCGAGGATCCGACCAGGTGTTCCTGACGGTCCTCCAGGCCGACGGCACGTTCAAGCCGGTCACTCATCTCGAAAGACCACAGAGCTGATGCGGATTCGCCGGCCGCAATCATGATTCCGGCAACATGCTCGCGAGGCCGCCATGAGCATTGAAATTCCGCGGTCCCTGCGCCTCGGTCTGCGCGGCCGCTTGTTTGCCGCCTTCGGCGCCGTCGCGCTGATGACCGTGCTGGCCAGCGGAAACGCGCTGGTCACCTACGAGGGGCTGGGACGTTCGCTCGGGGTCGTCACCGATACGGCGTTACGCCAGGTCACGCGTACCGCGAAGGTCGCGAAGAACGCCGCGGAAGTCGTCGCCGCGGGGCAGGCTCTGCTTGCCGCCGGCAGCGCCGATCGCGAGCAGGCGCTGCGTGCGCTCAATGCCGAACGCGACGATCTGCTCGACGCCATGAACACGCTCGATGCCGAGGATGCGGCCAGGCTCAAGGACACTGTTGCGCGGATGTCGGACAACCTCGACCGGCTCGCGCGCTCGGTCGCGGAACGCCAGTCGATCATCGCGGCGCGCGACGCCATGGTCAGCACGGTTCGCAGCTCGCATCAGAAGCTTGCCGCAAAGCTCATTCCTCTCGCCGACGATCTCGGCTTCACCCTCGCGATGGGCATCGAGACGGCAGCCGACAACAGAGACCTTCCCGAGATCAGGCAGGCGCTGGGCGCTCTCTCCGACAAGGAGCTGGTCGCACTGCAAGCCGTGCTCGACATGCGCGGGGAATCGAACCTGATGCTCGGGATCCTGGTCGAGGCGGCGGACCTGCCGTCGAAGGATCTCATACCGCCGGTGAAGGAGCGCTTCGTCGCTGCCGCCGGGCACCTCACCAAGGCGGCTGCGGCAATGAAGAATCCGGAGATCGCCAACCTCGTCTCCGCGCTCGTGAGCCTGGGTAGTCGCGACGGCAACATTTTCGCAGTCAAGGAGAAGGAGTTCGCTGGCGCGGCCGCCGCCGCTCAGCTCGTCGGCGAGAACAAGGCGCTCGCCGGAGAGCTCGAGAAGGAAATCGCGGCGTTGACGACCCGCAGCGAGGCGGGCGCTACCGCGGCTGTCCGCAGCTCCGAGCACGAGATTGCGCGCGGGCGGTTCATCCTGATCACTCTCGCCATCGTGAGCCTCGCAATCGCCTGCGTGCTCGGCTGGTTCTATGTCGGCCGCGGCGTGGTCCGGCGGCTGTCCGGCCTGCAGCACAGCATGGCGCGCATTGCCGCCGGCGATCTCGACGCCGAGATCAAAAACGGGGGAGCGGATGAAATCGCCGACATGGCGGCTGCCCTGAAGGTCCTGCGCGAGGGCCGTCGTGCGGCGCTGCGCAGCGACGAAAGCGCGGCCGCGGAGCGCGCGCGCATGGCGGATGAGCGGCGACAGGAGCTGCTCACGCTGGCGAAGGGGCTCGAGAGCGAGGTCAAGAGCGTGGTCGAGAGCGTCACCACCTCGGCCAAGACGATGCACAGCACCGCCAACCTGATGGTCGAGGTAGCGTCTGCCGCGAGCGAAGGTGCGGCCTCCGCCGCGTCGGCCTCGCAGCAGGCCGCCGGCGGCGTTCAGTCGGTCGCATCGGCGGCCGAGGAGCTCAGCACCTCGGTGGGCGAGATCGGCCGCCAGGTCAACGAATCGGCGGCTGTTGCGTCTGCGGCCGTGAAGGACGCTGAAAGCACGCGCGTCACCGTCCGGGAGCTCGCGGATGCGGCCGCCAGGATCGGCGACGTCGTCAAGATGATCCAGGAGATCGCCGCCCAGACCAACCTGTTGGCGCTGAATGCCACCATCGAGGCGGCGCGCGCCGGCGAAGCCGGCAAGGGATTCGCCGTCGTGGCGAGCGAAGTCAAGCAGCTTGCCTCGCAGACCGCCAAGGCGACGGAAGAGATTTCCGGTCAGATCGGCGCCATTCAAGGCGCCACGCACGATGCCGTGCAGGCGATCGAGCACATCGGCGCGACGATCGCCAAGATCAACGAAATCGCGGGAGCCATCGCGTCCGCCGTCGAGCAGCAGGGCGCGACCACGCACGACATTGCGCACAACGTGCACCAGGTCGCCCACAGCACCAGTCTCGTCAGCGAAAGGGTCGGCGAGCTCGCGAACGCGGCGGGCGAGACGGGTCAGTCGGCCCAGATGGTCCGCGATCACGCGAGCGAGCTTGCGCATCAGGCGGACGGGCTTCGGGCCCAGGTCGATAATTTCCTCAGCCGCATCAGAGCCGCATAGGCTGCGT
>DASTZX010000280.1:0-7891 GCA_035764045.1 Xanthobacteraceae bacterium
GGCGACGTCACGTTGCCGGTCTGCCCCGACTTGGCGATCACCTGGCCGCGGCGGACGGTGTCGTTGCGCTTGACCATGATTTCGCTCGCATGGGCATAGGCGGTGACGAAGCCGTTGCCGTGACGGATCAGGATCAGGTTGCCGTAACCTTTGAGCTCGTTGCCCGCATAGGCGACGACCCCATCCTCGGCGGCACGCACCGCCGTGCCCTCAGGCACCGCGAGGTCGATACCGTCGCTCTGCTGGCCGTTCGCCTTCGGCCCGAAGCTGGTGATCACGCGGCCGCGCACCGGCCAGCGGAACGCCGGCGCTCCGGCGCTCCCGCTCGTCTCGGCCGGCACGACGGCGGCCGTTGCGACGCGCGCCGTCGAGGTGGCCTCGGCCGATGCGACCTTCGTCTGCGGGATTGGAGCCGGAGCGGGCTTGTAGCGCGGGGCGGCCGCCGCGACGACGGGCTGCGGCGCATGGCGCGCCGCAATCACGCCCGGAATGACGATGCGGTCGCCGATACGCAAGCGGGTATTGGGCGAGATCCGATTGGCGGCGGCGATCTTGCTCAGCGACTTCTGATATCGGCGCGAGATCGACATCAGCGTTTCGCCGGGCGCCACGACGTGCACGTTGGCGCCGGATGTCGGTTGCGGCACCGATCCTGTGAAATCGCGCGCTGCACTGACACGCGACGGCATCGGCGCCGGCAGCGGCGCCGACATGGACGCTGACATGGCCCGCGGCGCATAGGAGCCGAAGCCAGGGCTACCGCCCGACACGCCGCTCGAGGCGATGCTCGACGGCCGGCTCGCGCTCGGCGGCGGCAACGACTGGGATGCGATCGAGCTCGTGGGCACGCCGCGCACCGAGCCGGTGTATTCGCCCGGCGCGACGTTGCGCGATGCAGAGGGTCCGGGATTGGAATAGCCGAAGCGGGTGGTGTCGGCGCTGCAACCCGCGACTGCGGCGGCAAGCGCCGCCGGCACGACCACGCGGAACCACGAACGCCAGCAAGAACGATCGGCGACCGCACGCATTGGTCTACTCACTGTTACGCCACAAGAACTCGGCTGAGTTAAGCCCCCGGCGGGTAAACATTGATTTAAGCCGGCAACCGGGTCTTAAGGCTAAGCGCGTGCGCCCGGCAGGCCTACAATTCGCGCGCTTTGCCCGGCAAAAGCGGCACAAACCGCACAGCAATCAGATCCTGCCGCTCGATGCCTTGTTTGGTTTTCGTTAGCGATACAATCACTTGTGCCCGGTGGTGGGGCCCGAGCGGCAGCACCATGATGCCATCATCGGCGAGCTGGTCGACGAGCGCGTCGGGAACCTGCTCCGCGGCGGCGGTAACCATAATCCGATCGAACGGCGCCAGGTCCGGGGCGCCCGCGAGCCCGTCGCCGGTCAGCACCTTGATATTGCCGAAGCCAAGGCGTCCGAGCCGCTCGCGCGCCTCGTCGGCGAGCGTGCGATAGCGTTCGATCGTCACGACCTCGCGGGCGAGACGTGAGAGCACCGCCGCCTGATATCCCGACCCGGTGCCGATCTCGAGCACCTTGTGCTCGGGGCGCACCGCGAGCCTCTCCGTCATGTAGGCGACCACGTAAGGCTGGCTGATGGTCTGACCGCAGGCGATCGGCAGCGCCTGGTCCGCATAGGCGACCTCGGCGTTCTCCCGCGGCACGAAGTGCTCGCGCGGCACCTCGTCCATGGCACGCAGCACCGCGGCGTCGGTAATGCCGTGCCGACGCAGGCCGAGCAGGAATTCCATGCGCCCGACGCGATCGTCGGCGGAGGGCGATGGGGACACGCGCCACCTCGCTGGCGTCTCTAAAAGGGCCGAGACCCACAATACTGCCGCCGCAGCGGCCTTTCAGTCGAACAACTCCGCGAGCTTGGTCATATAGGGCTCGTCCGTCATGTCGATGCGCAGCGGCGTCACCGAAATCCAGTGGTCGCTCAACGCGCGCAGGTCGGTCCCCTTGCGCGAAGGCGGCCGGGGACCGCGCGCGAAGGCGATCCAGTAATAAGGATTGCCGCGGCCGTCCTGACGCGCATCGATGCGCAGCCATTCCTGGTCGCGCTTGCCCTGCGCGGTGACGGCGATTCCCTTGACCTCCTCGGGCGCGCAATCGGGAAAGTTCACGTTGACAAGCACGTCGCGCGGAATGCCTTCGGCTAGCACCTTGCGGATCAGGCCGGGGCCGTGCGCGATCGCGGTCTCCCAGAACGGCTTCTGCCGATTGGCGGCGCTGTAGGCCTGCGACAGCGCCAGCGAGGGAATGCCGAGAATGGCGGATTCCAGCGCGCCCGCGATCGTCCCCGAATAGGTCACGTCCTCGGCGGCGTTCTGGCCGCGGTTGACGCCCGACAGGATCAGATCGGGCGCCTTGCCGTCGAGGATGTGGCGCACCCCCATGATGACGCAATCGGTCGGCGTCCCCTTGATGGCGAAGCGGCGCTCGTCGAGAGCACGCATGCGCAGCGGATCGTTGAGCGAGAGCGAATGCGACACGCCCGACTGGTCGAACTCCGGCGCGACCACCCACACGTCGTCGGAAAGCGCGCGGGCGATCTCGGCGCAGACGTCGAGGCCGGGCGCGTTGATGCCGTCGTCGTTGGTGACCAGGATGCGCATGCCCGCTGTTTATTTCCGTTCGATGGTCTTGAGGCCGCCCATGTAGGGCGCGAGCGCCTCCGGCACCGCGATCGCGCCGTTCTCCTGTTGGTAGGTCTCCATCACCGCGATCAGGGCGCGGCCGACCGCGACCCCGGACCCGTTGAGCGTGTGCACGTGGCGCACGCTGCGGTCGGGGGTGCGATAGCGCGTGTTCATCCGCCGCGCCTGGAATTCGCCGCACACCGAGCAGGACGAGATCTCGCGGAACATGTTCTGTCCCGGCAGCCACACTTCGATGTCGTAGGTCTTCTGCGACGCGAAGCCCATGTCGCCGGTGCACAGGGTCACCACGCGATAATGCAGGTCGAGCTGCCGCAGCACCTCCTCGGCGCAGGCGAGCATGCGCTCGTGCTCGTCCTTGCTCGCTTCGGCTGCCGTGATCGAGACCAGCTCGACCTTGGTGAACTGGTGCTGGCGGATCATGCCGCGGGTGTCCTTGCCGGCGGCACCCGCCTCGGCGCGGAAGCAGGGCGTGCAGGCGGTGAACCGCAGCGGCAAGTCGGCCTCGTCCACGATCGATTCCCGCACGAGGTTGGTGAGCGGGACCTCGGCGGTGGGGATGAGCCAATGGCTGGTGGTGGTGCGAAACTGGTCGTCGGCGAATTTCGGCAGCTGCGCGGTGCCGAACATGACGTCATCTTGCACAAGCAGCGGCGGATTGACCTCGGTGTAACCGTGCTCGCTCGTGTGCACGTCGAGCATGAATTGACCGAGCACGCGCTCGAGCCGGGCGAGCCCCTTCTTGAGCACGACGAAGCGCGCTCCCGAAAGCTTGGCCGCAGTCTCGAAATCCATCTGCCCGAGCGTCTCGCCGAGGTCGAAGTGCTGCTTGGGCGCGAACGCGTAATCGCGCTTCGTCCCGAACCTGTGATGCTCGACGTTGTCGTGCTCGTCCTTGCCGTCCGGCACCTCGGGCAACGGCAGATTGGGAATCTGCGCCAGCGCCGCTTCGAGCTCATGCGAGGCGGTCTTCTCCTCTTGCTCCAGCGCCGCAATGGCGTCCTTGAGCTCGGCAACCTCCGCCATCAGCTTTGCGGCGACTGCCTCGTCCTTGTTCTTCTTGGCGTTCCCGATCTCCTTCGAGGCGGCGTTGCGGCGCGCCTGCGCCTGCTCGACCTTGGCAATCGCGGCGCGCCGGCGTTCGTCGAGAGCCATGAGCCGCTTCGAGTCGGGCGCGAGGCCGCGGCGCGCGAGGCCTTTGTCGAAGGCCTCGGGATTGTCTCGAATCCATCTGATGTCGTGCATCGCAGTCGCCCGAAAACGTGCTTGAAGACGCGGGAATGGCCGGCAAAGGCCGGCCAGAACGAAACAAAACCTCCGGCCGGCGCTAGGCTACGCGCCGATCACTCGGCCGGCTTGCTGGCGGAGCTTGCCGCGCCGGAGGCCGATGCCTTCGCCCGCTTCTCGGCCAGCCGCACCGAAATGATCGAGCCCTCGTAGAGGACCACCAGGGGGACCGCAAGAGACAACTGCGAGAGCACGTCGGGCGGGGTGAGCACGGCGGCAATGACCAGCGCAATGATCATGAAGTGGCGGCGCTTGGATACGAGCTGGTCCGCAGTGATGACGCCGATGCGCCCGAGCAGCGTCAGGATCACCGGCAGCTGGAATGCGATGCCGAACGCGAAGATGAGCTTCATCATCAGCGTGAGATAGTCGTCGACCTTCGGCAAGAGCTCGATGGTGGCGCGTCCCTCGCCGCCGAGCTGCTGCATGCTGAGCGAAAAGCGCGCCAGCATCGGCCACAGCACCCAGTAGACGACCATCGCGCCGAACAGGAAAAAGATCGGCGTCGCGATGAGATAGGGCCGGAAGGCATTGCGCTCGTGGCGATAGAGCCCGGGCGCCACGAACATGTAGATCTGCGTCGCCACCACCGGAAACGAGATGAAGGCCGCGCCGAACATCGCGATCTTGAGCTGGACGACGAAATATTCGAGCAGGCCCGTATAGATGAACTTGGCGTTCTCCGGACCCGCGACCCATACGTACGGAAAGGTGAGGATGTTGTAGATCTGCTTGGCGAAGAGGAAGCAAACGACCAGCGCGATCGCGAACGCTATCGCCGCCTTGATGAGCCGCGATCGCAGCTCGACCAGATGCTCGAGCAGCGGGGCCTTGGTGGCCTCGATGTCCTCGTGCGTCATGCGCCGCGGCCTCCGCCTGCGGGCGGCACCGCCGGAGCGATCTCGGCCGGCACGTCCGGTTCGGGCGCTGGCGCGGGTGGCGCCGCCGGCGCCTCAGTCGCAGCCTCAGCGATCACGGCGTCGGGCGGCGGGGCGGGCGGCGCATCGGCGGATGGGGGCGTCGTGGTGGTCTCGGGCGGCTTCCAGGACATTGACTCATGGAGGTCGCTGAATGGATCGACTCCCGCCGCCTTGCTCGTCGCCGCGTCGATGTCCTTCTTGAGGTCGGCCATCTCGGCTTCGCGCATGGCCTCGCGGAACTGATCCTGGAATTCGCCCGCCATGCGGCGAATCTTGCCCGTCCATTGCCCGATGGCGCGCAGCACCGCCGGCAAATCTTTCGGCTTGATGAAGATCAGGACGGCCAGCGCGATCAGCAGCAGTTCGCCCGAGCTGAAGTCGAACATGGTTGCCCTAACTCCAAGGGGCGTCCCGCCCGCAAAGGCCGACGCCCCTTTGTGGCATTCGAGACGAACCGGCCGGCGTCAGCCTGCCTTGCGCGTCTCGGGCTGCGGCGCCGCCGCCTGGGTCGACTGATGGTCGATGGTCTTGGCCGGCTCGCCCCTGCCAGGCTCGACCTTCGCGCTCTCGTCCTCGGACATGCCCTTCTTGAAGGCCTTGATGCCCGACGCGAAGTCGCCCATCAGCTCGGAAATCTTGCCACGGCCGCCGAACAGCAGCAGGACCGCGACGATCACGAGCAGCCAATGTATCCAGCTGAAGGAACCCATTGCATTTTCCTCCGCGGGGTTTGGTCACGCGGCGCGTGACCCGCCTCGCCTGTCCAGTCGGAAATTAGGCTTCGGGCACGGCAAAAACAAGGACTTCGGGCCGTTTCGCCGCGGCCTTCTGAGCGAGTTTCGCGGCTTCAGTAAACGCTCCGCTTGCGTCACGGCGACACAGGCGGGGTCGCCGGCGCCGCTTATCCGGAGGCGGTCCCCCCGCGCCGGGCTCGGAACGGGATTTACTTCTCGCCCGTGGGCTCGGGCCGGGGCCCCAGCCCAAGATCGAGGTCGCCCGGCTCGAGCGGATCCTCGTCATCGTGCAGCGCCGGATCGTCCGAAGGCACCGGCACCGAGAAGCCGGGCGGCAGGCGGCCGTCGAGCAGTCCGGAGCCCTTGAGCTCGTCGAGCCCGGGCAGGTCCGAGAGAGCCTCCAGGCCAAAATGCGACAGGAATGTCTCCGTGGTTCCATAGGTGAGCGGACGTCCGGGCGCCTTGCGGCGGCCGCGCGGACGGATCCAGCCGGTCTCGAGCAAAACGTCGATCGTACCCTTGGCGGCGGAGACGCCGCGAATGTCCTCGATTTCGGCCCGCGTCACGGGCTGGTGATAGGCGATGATCGCGAGGGTCTCGATCGCGGCGCGTGACAGCCGCTTCGGCTCGACCGCCTCATGGGTGAGCAGCCAGGCGAGATCGTTGGCGGTGCGGAAGGCCCATTTCTTGCCGATATGCACGAGGTTGACGCCGCGCGGCGCATATTCGGCCTGCAGGCGACGCAGTGCAGCGCGCACGTCGACACCCTCCGGCAGCCGCTCGGCCAGCACCTTTTCGTCGAGCGGCTCGGAGGCGGCAAACAGCAGGGCCTCGAGCAGGCGCAGCTCCTCGGGGCGCTGCTCCGGGGTCGCACCCAGCTCCTCTTCGGCGGACTCAGGCCGCTCGTCGCTGTGCTCGCCGTCCATGATGACCATGCGTCTCTCGGCCAAGCCCACCATCGACAACCCCTCCCCGCTCATGCCGCTCTCGTCCATGTCTCCAGTCCATTGCCACGCATCTCACTCATTCGGTCACATCGTTCATTCGGTCACTTCGTTGTTGTTCGATCCTTCGCCCGGCGCCGGCGACGCAGGCTCAGTCCGCTTGCGCAGAAAGATCGGGCCAAAAGCCGCGGGCTGGTGCACCTCCAGCCGCCCCTCGCGCACGAGCTCGAGGGTTGCGGCAAGGCTCGACGCAAACACGGTCGCGCGCATCGAGGGCTCGACCAGATAGCTCACGAGATATTCGTCGAGCCGGCTCCAGTCGGCGGAGACGCCGACCATCCGCTCCAGCGCCGTGCGCGCCTCGGCCAGCGACCAGACGGTCCGCTTGACGAAACGCACCCGCGCCAGCACGTGCCGCTGCCGCTCCATTGCGTAAGCGGACAGAAGGTCATAGAGCGTGGCCGACCATTGCGGATGCTTAACGACGTCGATCGGCTCGGGATCGCCGCGGCCAAACACCTGACGGCCGAACTGGGGCCGCTCGAACAGCTTTTCGGCGGTCGCGCGGATCGCTTCCAGACGGCGCAGCCGCAGCGCAAGCTCGTTCGCCATGTCGGCGGCGCTCATGCCTTCCGGGCCGGCCGCGTCCGGCAACAGCAGTCGCGACTTGAGATACGCAAGCCAGGCCGCCATCACCAGATAATCGGCGGCAAGCTCGATGCGCAGCTTCCGGACCTGCTCGATGAAGGCGAGATATTGGTCCGCGAGCGCCAGGATGGAGATCTTCGCGAGGTCGACCTTCTGCTGGCGGGCGAGCGTGAGCAGGAGATCGAGTGGCCCCTCGAATCCCTCCACGTCCACGATCAGGGCGCGCTCGTCCGAGCCGAGATCGGGCGCGTATTCGGGGCGATCGGGATTGAGTTGCACGATCTCGGCGGCCATTACGCGCGCGCCCCCTGTGCGACGTCTGTGCCCGCGGCCTCATCGATCAAGCGGGCGAACTCCGCCCGCGCTGCCGCAAGGTCGACCGGCCGCGGCGCCCGGCGTGTCGCGAGCGCGGCCGCGGCGCGGCTGCCGGCGCGCCCGGCAAGCTGCGGCGCGGCGCTGGCGACCGCTTCCATCTCGCTCAGCGCGCCGTTGCAGTGGAGCGCCATGTCGCAGCCGGCCGCGAGCGCTGCCGACGTGCGCTCGGCGAAGCTGCCCGACAAGGCGCCCATCGAGAGGTCATCGGTCATCAACAGGCCTTCGAATCCGATCCATCCGCGAATCACTTGAGCGATGATAGTGGGCGAAGTGGTGGCCGGAAGGGTGGCATCGATCGCTGTGAACACCACA